>RBWT01000184.1 GCA_004010275.1 Streptomyces huasconensis | reverse complement strand
AGTCGGTGATGCCGGTGGGGCCGGAGGGGCCGGTGGGGCCGGAGGGAAGGGCCGAGGCCGCCCCGTCCTGCCCCCCGGGCGCTCGGCATCCAGCTCTACAGCCTCCGCGACAAGGTCTCCACCCTCGGGTTCGCCGCGGTCTTTGCCGAGCTGGAGAAGTACGGCTACGACGAGATCGAGTTCGCCGGATACAGCCAGGGCGCGGCCGGCGCCATCACCCTCGCCCAGCTGAAGGCGCTCGCCCACGACCACGGACTGAACCCCATCGGGTCCCACGTCGGCTACTACGACAACAACAACCCGAACGCGTACACCTTCGCGCAGAACCTCACCAAGGTCCTCGACGACGCCGAGGCCCTCGGCCTCAAGCACATCGGAACCGCCTCGGCACCCTTCCGCCACGGCTCGACCGTCGACGCCTGGAAGCGCGCGGCGGACGACTTCAACACGTATGGTGAGGCGGCCCGCAAGCGCGGCATGAAGTTCTACCAGCACAACCACGCGGAGGAATTCTCCTTCGCCACCGACAAGCCGGGCGTCCGCCTCTACGATGTACTGCTCGCCGAGACAGACCCCGGTCACGTCTTCCTGGAAATGGACATCTACTGGGCCTACTGCGCCCAGTTCCGGTTCGGCAAGCGCCCTGACGGCACGCCCGCCCCCTTCGACCCGGTCGACTACGTACTGAAGCAGCCCCACCGCTATCCGCTGTTCCACGTGAAGGACGGCGTGCGGGACCAGACGACCCGCGACGGCTACCGCATGTCGGACGTCGGGGACGGCGACATCGACTACAAGAGGTTCCTCTCGAAGGTGACCGCGCGCACCCACCACGGACGGCGCTATCACCACTGGCAGACCGAGCACGACAACCCGGTCGAGTCCTACGCCTTCGCCCGCAAGTCGAGCGAGCACCTGCACTCCCTGCGTACCGGGCGCTGCGGGGACTGACCCCTGTACCGACGCCTGACACGGCATGGGCGCGGCGGGGAGCTGCCGCCGGGAACCTCCGGTAACCGATCCATCACTCCTGGTGAGAGCGGGTGCGGGGCGGGGCGGCCCGCCGCGCATCCGCCGGTCGACGGGCAGATATGCAGGTGAAAGGCACTCCGAAACCTTGGTATTGTTGTCCATGTCGCCGCAGGGAACACCCCGCACGGCGGCAGACACCTAGTCCGGGTGGCGGAATGGCAGACGCGCTAGCTTGAGGTGCTAGTGCCCTTTATCGGGCGTGGGGGTTCAAGTCCCCCCTCGGACACCAGCTGAGACCCCTGTTCATCAGGGGTTTTCTGCTTTTCTGGGGTGTGGCGTGACCAACCACGTGACCAACAGCCCAGAGATTCCCCAGGTCAGACCAGGGTTGCAAGGCCGATTCGAGAGGCGCTGGACGCAGCCAGTTTCTTGGCTCCCTCGGCGCGACGCCTGCCGTAGCGGCTCATGGTGTAGCCAGGCGAGTGGTGCCGGGCGTTAGCGGAGACCTCTACGGGGTTCTCGTGGTTGTCGAGATCGTTCGTGATCTTCGAGGCCCGCCAGTCGTGCAGCCGGAAGTCGTCCGGCAGGTGCAGCCGATTGCGAGCCGTCCGCCAGCGTGCCGACACCTTCTCAGGGTCCTGCGGGCCTCCGGCCTCTCGGCCCTTCTGGAGCTTGAACCCATCGCGGGCGAACACCAGGCCGTGATCTACCCATAGCGGTCCGAGCCGTTCCTTCTCGGCTTGCTGGCGCTCCCACTGCCACTTGAGGACATTCAACAGGGCCTGGTCCACGTAGATGATCGCGTTGTCGTCACCGCCCTTGGTGAGCTTGCGGAGCCTGTAGGTATTGCCTTCCTCGACGACGACCCAGGCCAGTTCGATGGCGCAGTCATCCCAGTGGATCAGGTCCCACATCCACCCCAAGGTCTCGCTGCGGCGGCATGAGGTGGCCGCGTAGGAGGTCCACAGCGGAGCGTCCCGCAGGCAGTGATGCATGAACCCGTCACAGACGCGGTTCTTGCACGGCTCCCATATCCCCTTCAGGAAGTGCGCCGTCTCCTGATCGTTGAGGGTGGGGAAGTCGGGTTGTGCCGCCTTGATCTGCCGCTCGGTCGGTGGATTGGCGGTGTGGGCGGGATTGACTGTGAGGAGCTTCCTTGGTCCGGTTACGGAGTCGAGGGCCGCCGAGATGATGTTGTGGACGTGGCGGACGCTCTTGGGGCCGAGCGGCTTGTTGTCGTTGCCGTCAATGGGCTTGGTCTCCAGGAGCCGGTACAGCTCGTCCAGGCGGTCGTCTGTCACCTCCACTACCTTCTCCGTTCCTATGTGGGGCTTGATGTGCAGCCGGATCTTCGGCTCGTAGCCTTCCTTGGTGGTGTCCTCGCCCCGGTGCTTGGCGAGCCAGGAATCCATGAGCTGCCCCATGGTCATGTCAGAGCGGGGCGTGAGGGCGCCCGCCTCGTGATCGCTGTGCCACTGCCGGAGCGCTCGTTCCGCTTCGGTCTTGGTCTTGTACTCGCGGCCTATCCAGTAGCGCTCCTTCTTGCCTGTTGCCGGGTTGAAGTGCAGGGGCGTGCGTACACCCCAGGTGTTCGGCCGTCCCGTCCGCTT
The DNA here is from genome assembly GCA_004010275.1 of Streptomyces huasconensis. Taxonomy (GTDB): domain Bacteria; phylum Actinomycetota; class Actinomycetes; order Streptomycetales; family Streptomycetaceae; genus Streptomyces; species Streptomyces huasconensis. Next base: position 12,309 of record RBWT01000184.1, on the reverse strand, counting down.
GATCTCCACGTGGGTGCCGCCGAGCCCGTTTCCACGCTTTGTCACGGGTGGTGGTGCTCTCTCGTCTGCTCTGCCGGTCGGCGGTGCGCCGGTCCGGGCCGGTGCGTCGCTCCGGCACTCTCAGTTTGATCACGGACCACCACCTCTTGTCAACCAATGGTGGACCACCCTCCGTGGTACGGTTCTGGCATGGATGGAGACGAGAACGGATTCGAGATCACCCAGCACCAGGGAGCGTGGGACATCCGCATGTGGTGGCCCAGCGGGCCGGTGACCGGAGGACCGCAGCGCATCACGATCGAGAAGGCACAGGACGCCCCAGCCCGTGATGTGGCGCGCGGCATCTCCACCACCGTGCTGCGCAGGCTGGACCTCACAGAGGCAGTCCAGGCGGCACAGAAGGCCGCCCCCAGTCTCGAAGAAGGGGCCCGCGAGATCACGCAGACGATCGAGGAGGCGGCGAAGACGGCCGGGCGGTTGCTCGCTCTTAAGGGGGTCTCGGCTCCCTACCTGGTCATGTTGTCGGCCGTGTACGTCCAGATGACGAGCATCGGCGCGCGTCGCCCTGTCGATTGGCTGGCACAGTTGATCGAGCGACGGCCGGAGACCGTCCGGGACCACCTCAAGAAGGCCCGCAGGGACGGGTACTTGAGTTCCCTGGCAGGCAAGGCAGGTGGGGAACTGACCGACAAGGCCACGGCCGTACTCGACTCCCTGCCGGATGCGCCGGATACGGGAGAAGCCCGATAGTCCCCGTTCTGCGCACCCGCATGACCACGCCCCCGAGGCCATCGGGGGCTTTCTTTTTCTCGGAGGATTCTTTGACCAAGCTGATGACCGTTGACGACGTTGCCGAATATCTGAATGTCCCCAAATCATGGGTCTACAACAACCACAAGCGGGAAGGCATCCCCTTTGTGAAGGTTGGCCAATCTCTTCGTTGTCGTATGAATGACCTTGCCCACTGGCTGGACAAGCAGGGGGCGCAGTGATCGGCAGGGACGAGAAGCCGTTTCCCGAGCGCCCGGCCTGGGAGACAGCCGAACCGATAGCAGTGGCCACCGTGCGCGGAGCGTCACGGCCGGCCTTCCGGAGCGAGAACGGGAGCGGCGAGGCGGAGTTGATTAGCTCGACTCCGGCACCGAGGTTGCCGAGGTCGGCAATCCGGTACGAGTGGGAGCGAGCCCTGTGGAACTGCCCCGACGTACCAGGCAAGTACAAGCACGTCCTAGCGGCGGCCTCATTCTTCGCCACCTTCGATACCGGCCGGGACCTCCGGGCGCCGCAGGAACTCATAGCCGAGACCTCCGGGGCGTCGCTCAGCACGGTGGGCCGCGCCATCCGTTACGGCGCGAGCATGGGTGGCTGTGGGTGGAGCACAAGTCGAAGGGGAAAGGTGACTGCGACGTGCACTGGCTCACGATTCCCCGACACGACCACGGGCATGGCTTTAAGGACGTGAAAGCCAGGGCCAGGGAATACGACCACACGTCACACTGACCTACTACCTAGTGAGTTTCACCAAGGGAGTCCCACCAAGGGGCTCCTACCGAGTGATCTCTACCAAGTGGCCTGGGTGGTTTGAGGAGAGATGGAGACGGGCCAGTCTTTCGGGACTAGCCCATCTCCTGTACTGAAAATTGACCTGCTGCCAGCCCAGGCGTTTACAGCATTCTGTTCGCCCGCTTCGTGACGGGCGTCTCAATTTCACGTGTATCCGTCCCCTGATCTTCGCGGGGACGCCGACATTATTAGTGAGAGGGAAGTTCACCTCACAGTGTGAGCTGTGCCCCACTTCCGTGGGTCACCGAGAGTCGCAACGAAGATCTCACCGACGCATAGGGTGAGATGACTTCCCTCGCAGTCCCTTCAACCCCCGTCCGCCTCTCGGTGGACGGGGGTTTCCTTTTGCCCACAGGTTCGCGTTTCAGCAATCAATCGCAAGGAGTTCCTTATGTTCGATCGTCACGCTTTCACTGCCCGCCGTATCACTCTTGGCCTGTCCGTTGAAGAACTGGCTGACGAAATGGTTGTGGCTCCCTCCACCGTCTACCGGTGGGAGTCCGGGGAGACCACTCCGAGCCTTCGGATGCTCGTGCTGGCGTCGCGGCATCTGTGCTCGCCGCTGCTGTCTCTCATGACGGGTGAGGACACCGAGCAGCGCCGCAAGGCCACGGCTGTTGACGCCCTGATCCGTGAGAGCTCCTGACTCTGCACGATTCCCCTTCCCACTTTGATGACTTAAGCAGGAGTTTCTATGACCGATCAGAAGCCCATGACCGTCCAGGAAGCCGTTCAGTCTGAAAACGGCTTCGCCATATCTAAGATTGTTGCTTCCACGGCCCTTGACATGCTGGTGGGATTCAAGGGGCTGGCACACACTGTCCACCGGGATGCCGAGGAAGATTTCCGGGGCGGTGTTGGTGACTCGGTACGTATCCGCCGCCCAGAGGTGCTGAAGGCGGGAAACTTCAACGGTTCCGTGAACAGCATGGTGCAGCCGGTCAAGGACACGACCATCGAGCTGGAGATCACCGACCACGCCCTCTCGGCGGTGGAGATCACCGACAAGGAGATGCGCTTCGACCTCTACACCTTCGAGAAGCAGATCACGCTTCCCCAGTCCGCGGGAGTCGGTGACTACCTGGAACAGAACATCGCCAACACGATGAACCAGCGCACCGCCGACGGCGCTCCGGGCCTGATCACGATGAAGGCAACCCAGCCCCGGCACGCGATCATCGACGCGGGCACGGTCCTGGACAAGAGCCGCACAGCGGGTCGCCGTTGGCTGGCCGTCTCCCCGGACATGAAGAACGTCCTACTGAAGGACGACAACTTTTCTCAGGTCGCCCAGGCCGGTTCGGATGAGGCGCTGCGTGGCGGCATCATCGGTGAGGCGTACGGCTTCACGGTCGTGTACTCGCCGTTTCTGGCTGACATGACCGCCGTTGCCTACATAGGCTCAGCGTTCGCCATGGCGGTCTGCTCGCCGCCCGTGGTGCGGAGTGAATTCTCCGCCTCGGCTGGGCATCAGGGCTACTCGATGCGCTGGCTGATGACCTTCAACGACGACAGCCTGAACCAGCGCTCCATCATGGACGCCTACGTCGGCTCGACCGTTCTGGACGAGCGGCGCTCGGTCGGCCTCAAGCTCGCCTGACCCACGTCACGGGTTGCTCTTGAAGGAAATGGTCCGGGGCCTCTGCCGAAACGGCAGAGGCCCCTTCTTTGTTTGCTTCGAGCCCCGGCGAGGGCTCGGGGCGCTCCCGTTCACGCTCAGTCGATACGGCCGCGATGCCGGCCGTCACAATCTGCGACTACACCGGAGGTTCCACCATGCCCAAGCCACGCGCCCCGCACTCTCCCCATTCCCGCTATCGCGAGGCACAGCGGATTACTGTCTTGCCGCTCGATCACGGATTGCCCGTACACGATATACCGGAGGGCCGGGATTGGTCGGAGCATGAGCGGGCCTACTGGAAGGAACTGTGGGAGACCTCGCAGGCATCGCAGTGGGATGACTCGACGGTCGGAATTGTGGCAGCGGTGGTCGTCTATTGGTCCGCGATCCTGGCCGGTACAGCGTCGAACACTCAGCACATGGAATACCGGCACCTGACCAAGGATCTCGGGCTCACCCCTGAGGGAATGCGCACCCTTGGGTGGGTGATGGGAGATGAGTAACAAAGTCGCCCGGCGCAGGGCACAGCTGAACGTCAGCGCACCGTACGAGCCCGCCAGGCAGCAGGAGCACAAGGCGGGCATCGAGTGCCGTGACACCTGCTCAGAGTGCTGGTTGGCCTGGTGCCTTCACGCCGCCTGGCTGGCCACGGATGGGACAGCGAAACCGTGGAACGACGGCCGCCGACACGATCCGGAATCGTGCTTCGAGTGCTAAAAATTGATTGGCAAACAAATAGTGGAAGGAAGGCACCCCCGGTGGGTACTCACTCTTTCTAACCGTCCATTACCCCCACCTTTGAATTGAAATGGAAATGCATAAGTGTGATATAGGTCACGCACAATTGGGCTTGTTCGCGGGTGTTCGTGATGCAGGATGGAATCAGTTCCGCAAGATCGAATGCGGAGGCCGTCAGAGACTCACTCCGGCCACTTCTGAGACTTACTCGCCCGTTCTCATCTAAGGATTGCCGCGTCATGCGTAAGACCGTTCTCGTACCCGTTGAGCACCGATTCTGTGATGCCCACATAGCGCGGGACGGGAGCCAGGAAGAGGCCACGGACACCCTGACACTGGGGCACCGCACATGGGATCTCTGTCCGGACCACCGAGCCTCGTTCGCCCGGTACCTCGTAGACGCCCTGGGTAGTGGTGTGGCGGACGCTGACGAGTCGGAGCCTAAGCCTGACGCCGTGCTCGTGGTTGCGGAGCCTGTGGCTGTGGCTGAGCCGTCGTCTGTCGTGACCGAGTGCGAGCCGGACGACGTGAGCGAGGAAGCGGGCGGGTCTGAGCCCGTGATGCCGTCCGTGATGCTGGCAGGGGAAGTTCCTGGCTACGACTGGGAGTCGGCCCGCGATGCCCTGCGGAACGCTGGCTACGCGGTGGTGGGACGTGCGGACGACTCCACCGTGCTGCTCATCCTGGGTGAGGGTGGCGAGCGCAACGGGCACAAGCTGAAGGACGCTGCCGAGCGCGGGTTGCCCGTGATGGACGTGCGCACGCCCGGCCGCTTCAAGTCGGCCGTACTCTCCGGTGACTTCGTCGGCGGTGACCCGCTTCCTGAGCCTGCCAAGGTGGGCCAGTCAGGCATGAGTGATCGGGAGCGTAACCGTGTGATCCGGGCATGGGCCCGCGAGAACGGGTGGCCCAACCTCCCCGTGCAGGGACGTGTCCCGATGCAGGTACGCCACGCGTACGAACTGGCCCACCAGGGCACCCCGGAGGGAAAAGCGGCAGCGGCCTGAGTGCCGCGCCTACAGTGACGGCCGCCGAGTGCGGCCGTCACCCCCGGCCTCATGACCTGAGCGTGTGGAAGAACGCCAAGGGCTACGGGGCCAACTCCAAGCCGTCCAAGGGTGACTGCACCCCCGGTTCGTGGGTCACCTGGACCACACCCAAGGGCAAGAGCCGTGACGGGGTCGTGAGCAACGATCCCTTGTCGGTGGCCGCTGTTCGCAGTCACGTTCCGATGGACAAGGTGTCCCGCTGTACCGCCGTGATCATTCCGGCTGACGGGGGAGACGTGCTCCCCCTGCTGCGGAAGACCGCCAAGGAACCCCACTTTCAGACCAAAGACGGGGGCCGGTGGCGGCCCGTCGTCTCCAAACGAACCAACCCCCAGGAAGCGAAGGCAGCATGAGCACCCCCGTTCTCTACGGTCCGATCGGTCGTGCCGTCCGCGAGATCGCCCCGTTCCTGGAAGCGGACGCCCTAGGGGTGTACGTGGCCGCCCTGTCGATGTGGTCGGCCGCCATCGGCGGAACCGTCAAGGTCTCCTCCCGTGGCAGTGCCCGTCCCGTGCTGCTGTGGAGTGCGTTGGTTGCTGGGACCGGCAGGGGTAAGGGGACCGCGCTGCGGGCCGCGCTTCACATCCTGGACCCTTCCTTGGGGCGGTTCCTCGCCACGCACACCACGTCCGGGATCACGTCCGGGGCCAGTCTCGTCCATCACTTGTGGGAACAGCAGGAGGCTACGGCGGAGACGGAGGCCGGGACCGATCGGCGCTGCCTCGTGGTCGAAGAGGAATGGTCGGAAGTGCTCCGCAGGGTCAAGCGGGATGCGTCGTTCACGACCAAGCTCCGCGCCGCCTGGGATGGCGCGACTTTGAGGAATACGACGAAAGACGAGGCGGAGGAAGTCCGACACCCCGCCATGGTGCTCCACGCTCACGTGACGCCCTCTGACTGGGCCAAGTACGTAGGCCAGTCCGAAGCAGCCGGAGGCAGCTACAACCGCATCTTGCCGTTCCTGCTCGGCTCCGTCCCGATGCTCGACGACGACCGCCTGAGCCTGCCGAAGGTGAATGGCTCGGAACTGTCCGACGCCTACGCATGGGCAACCGCACGTCCCCGCGTGATCACACTCGCCGAAGACGCCCGGCCCACGTGGCGCATCGTCCGCCGCTACGCCCGCATCCTGGGGGAAAGCCTGCCGGAAGCCCAGGCCGTGTTCATCGAACGCACCGCAGAGCAGACGCTCAGGGTGGCCGCCTGCCTGGCCGCCTCCGAGTGCTCCGAGACCATCACGGACGAGATCCTGTCGGCCGCGTTCACGCTCGTACGCCGCTCGGTTCAGGACGCTGTACGCATCGCCGCAGGGCACGGGCATCTTGCCGGGGCCGTCAATAAGGTCCGCCCGTCACTTGCAGACAAGGTGCGCGCCCGCATCGAACTGCATGGCGGTCGCGCCACGTCGTCTCAGGTGCTCCCCTACGTCGGGGCCACCGCAGCAGAGGTCAAGGAACTGCCCGGAATCGCCGTCACCGTGGAACGGTCGGGGAAGACCGGCCGTCCGGCTACCGTTTTCACGATCCGCGGTGACGCTCCCGTTCACGCAGAGCAGCCGGACCCGACTCCGCAGCCGATGCCGGCTGCTCCAGAGCGTGAGCAGAACCGCGCCACAGTCGTGCAGATGGACGCCTACCGGCCCGCCCCCGTTCCGGCCCCCGTGAAGCGGTCGGCAGATGCCGTTGCCCCTCTGGCCGACAACCCATTCCGCGCTCTGCTCTAACCAAAACAACGAAACAGCCCCGGCCCATTTCGGGCCGGGGCTGTTTCGTTGCTTCGGCGTGGGGTCAGTGGTCGCGCTTGGATTCCTTGGCCGCTCGCCGGAACTCAGCCGCGACGTGCGACAGCGGGGGGCGGTCGTACGGTTCATAGCTCAGCATGGCGTCAATCATCGTCCCGAACGGTGCGGGCAGATCGAACGGACGCCGCTTGTTGTCCACTACGGCCTGACGTTGCACCGGTCGTTCCGCGTCGTCCGGGTAGACCATGGCCCTCTTGCCCGTGGCAGAGATGAGCAGCGACGCCCCAAGGGCGTACACGTCGGCGCTGGGAGACGGGACGGCCCTGCCGGTCGCCAGCACGTTGCGGGAGATCTCCGGTGCCTCGTAATGGACCAGACACCCCGGATAGGGGAAGTCGTACAGGTTCTTCACTGTGCCGCCCCGGGCGAAAGCCAGGTCGATCAGCCGTACACCATCCTTCTCACCGGTGACGATCAGGTGGGCGGGCTGAATGTCACCGTGACACCAGCCGTCGCTGTGGAGCCGGTCGACGGCCTCCACGCATTCTGCGGCCGTCAGGTAGTCGATGGGGGCGGACGCGTCGCTCCTGTGCGCGGACCACAAGGGCCACAGACCGTCCCCGTCGTACCAGGGCTGGACGCTCCATGTGCCTCGTTCCCATGTGCCGTAAGCGACATGCGGGCGTCCCAGGGCGTGCAGCACCGACGCTTCACGGGCCGGTGCCAGGGCGGTGTACCCCCGCTCCTCATCAATGGGGGCTCCGACCTTTACGGCGACCCGTCCGTGTTCCTTCGACTCCGCTTCCCACACCTTCGATCCACGCCGCTCAGCAACCATCCGTGAAGCCACGGGCTGAACAACGCTCAGCACCTCGCTCGGCATCGTCGTCTCAGTCACGTTGGCCATCCTCTCCGAAACGCGAAGGACCGGCCCCAGAGCGGGGACCGGTCCACTTGCTGGTGCCGAGATCCCTACGCGGTGGCGTAGGGCCTCCCGTCATCGCTGTCGCACTGGGAGACGCCGCCTTCCACGGTGGCCCAGAACTTGTCCTGTACGACGTACCCGGCGTCACGGATGGCCGCCTTGGTCTCCGCCAAGGAAGCCGCCGGACGCCCGCCACGCTCCGGGTGCGGGTTGTGGTGCAGGAAGCGGCCCGCGATGCGGTTGAAGAGGTCGTGCGACTCCCGCGTGTGAAGCAGGATCGCGTGTACGCCACGGTCCACCGCTTCGGACGGCATGAGCGGGTCGCCCGCGTGGACGGCCACTGCTCCGTAGTAGGCCAACGCCTGATCGAGGATGCCGGGGGCGTGCTTCGGGTCCTCCTGGAACTGCGGGTCGTTCACCATGAACAGGACGATGCGAGCGAAGGTCTCTTCGTTGACCAGGGATGCTCCGGTCTTGTACTCCACTGCTGTGGCCATGCTGGAACCTCCGTCTAGGGAAGAACGGTCGGTGGTCTCCGGGTGCGGCTCGTGCCACAGAAGAGTGATTCCGTGTTCGTCGCACCGGGCGAAGTCGAGGTGGTACGGGATCTCATGCAATCCGGACGGGCACAGCATGTGTCCCGGAGTGGTACGGAGAAGGCTCCGAGCTTCTTCGCTCATCGAGGCCTCCCCCTCTTCGACGTCACGTTGTGATGGTTGCCGAGCACCCCAGGTCATCGCGACGTCAAACCAGGCGTCGGAGCGACGTCCGTCGGGGGCGTCAATTCGGTGTCATTCCAGCGACGTTGGGGCTAGCGTGGATCACATGACAGCCACGGTGTTGGTCCCGAACGACACGCTGCGAGCGGTGCGGCTCTCCATGCGCATGAGCCAGGAAGAGTTCGCCAAAGCCCTGCGTAAAGCCGGTGACGACCTCGGAGAGCCCAACGACGCCAGCAAGCGACTCGTGCAGCGCCGGGAAGGGGGCCAAAGCAAATCCCCCCGTGCGGCGTACGTTCGCGCTCTGGAGCATGTCACGAGGCGCCGGATCGAGGACCTCGGGTTCACACTGTCTGTCATGGCACGAGTGCACGACGATGGAGCAGGGGGCCACGACATGGACCCAGCACCCGAAGGTGTGGCAGCCGCATCCGGAGACCTGGATACGGCGACGGAACCCGCAGGGCAGTACGGCGGCGTATGGCTCTCCCGCTACGAGTACTACTCATCCGGCCGAGACAGCACGTACGAGGGCAAGCACTACGTAGTGATCGTTCAGACGGGAAACCGGCTTACGGCACGGAGCCTGCCTGGAGCGAGCAGCAACCCGGACAGTCCCCTGTCCCTCGACCTCACCCTTGACCAATTCGTGGTGACCGGTGCGTGGACGGAGCAGACCGCCCCGGACGGCTACTACCAAGGCGCTCGCTACCACGGAGCGATTCAGATGCTGGTGGAGCCCACCGGGCGCCGCATGGCCGGGAAATGGATCGGGTTCGGGAAGGACTTCGACGTGAATACCGGCCCCTGGGAGCTGCGACTCATGGACCCGTCCACCAGTAAGGCCACGCTGGAGCGGTACAGCCGCCCTCCCGAGTAGGGGTTGGCCACGTGACCAACGCATGACCAACAGCGGCCGGAAACGGACGGAAACGCCAGGTAAACATGACCAACGGCAACCACGATGAAGGTACTTCAGAGGCGCGTTTCCCCAGGTCAACCAAGTAAAGTTCTGGTGCCCGAGTGGAGAGTTCAAGTCCCCCCTCGGACACAGAGTAGTGACGCTTTACGCGTTGTAATCCCCGCAGTCTCTTAGAGGCTGCGGGGGTTTTTCGTGTACGTGGGCCCGCGCCGCCAGCCCCCTGCCTCCGGAGCCCGCCTTCGGAGGCGGCCGTGGGGCTACCGGGACACCGCCGACGCGCCCTCCGCCCACAGTGACCGCACGTGGCCGAGGTGCCGTGCCATGCACCGTTCCGCCGCCTTCGCGTCGCCCGACAGCATCAGGTCGAGGAGTTCGAGGTGCTCCTCGGCCGACGGGGTCAGCTGGTCGTTCTCGTCCAGGGCCGTCAGGCCGTAGAGGCGGGAGCGTTTGCGCAGGTCGCCGACTGTCTCGACCAGGCGGTCGTTGCCCGACAGGGCGAGCAGCGACAGGTGGAAGCGGCGGTCGGCCTCCAGGTAGGCGATGAGGTCGTGGCCCCGGGCGGCGCGCACGATCTCCTCGGCGATGGGGCGCAGCACCTCCAGGTCCTCCCGGGCGGCGGTACGGGTGATGCGGCCGATCATGGGGACCTCGATCAGGGCGCGGATCTCCGTGTACTGGTCGAGGTCGCGCTCATTGACCTCCGTGACGCGAAAGCCCTTGTTGCGGACCGGCTCGACGAGGCCCTCCCGGGCCAGGTCGAGCATCGCCTCGCGCACCGGCGTCGCCGAGATGCCGAAGTCCTCGGCGAGGCCGGGCGCGGAGTAGACCTCGCCGGGCCGCAGCTCGCCGGAGATCAGGGCGGCCCGCAGGGCTTGGGCGACCTGATCGCGCAGCCGCTCCGTGGTGGTGATCAGGTTCTTGTGCTTCAGGTGCCCCATGGCGCTCCCCTCCGGTGGTATCCGCGCCCGCGCGGATCACCAACGTACAATGTCACGTTGCCAGTTGAGGGGGCGGGCGGACGGGGGAGTGGGCTACTCGGGCTCGGGGCCTGCGGGTCAGAGGGTGAAGCCTGCCGGGAACGGGTCGTCGGGGTCCAGGAAGTACTGTGCCGTGCCGGTGATCCAGGCCCGTCCGGTGATCCGGGGGACGACCGCGGGCCGGCCCGCCACCTCTGTCCGCGCGACCAGTCGGCCGGTGAACTCCGTACCGATGAAGGACTCGTTGACGAAGTCGCGGTTCAGGGGGAGTTCGCCCCGGGCGTGCAGCTGGGCCATCCGCGCGGAGGTGCCCGTCCCGCACGGGGAGCGGTCGAACCAGCCGGGGTGGATCGCCATCGCGTGCCGGGAGCGGTACGCGTCCGAGCCCGGTGCCGCGAGGTAGACGTGCTTGACGCCGGAGATGTCCGGCTGCTCGGGATGGACCGGGCGGTCCGGGGAGGCGTTGATCGCGTCCATGATGGCGAGGGCCGCCGCGAGCAGGTCGTCCTTGCGGGCGCGGTCGAACGGCAGGCCCAGCGCCTCCAGGTGCACGAACGCGTAGAAGTTCCCGCCGAAGGCCAGGTCGTACGTGACCGTACCGTGCCCCGGTACGTCGACCTCGCGGTCCAGGGCGACGCAGAACGCGGGGACGTTGGTGAGCGTCACCGATGTCGCCGCGCCGTCGCTCACGCGCACGTCCACGGAGACCAGGCCCGCCGGGGTGTCCAGGCGGACCGTCGTCACGGGCTCGGTGACCGGCACCATGCCCGTCTCGACGAGGACGGTGGCGACGCCGATGGTGCCGTGTCCGCACATGGGCAGCACTCCGGAGACCTCGATGTAGAGGACGCCGTAGTCGGCGTCGGGCCGGGTCGGCGGCTGGAGGATCGCGCCGCTCATCGCGGAGTGTCCGCGCGGCTCGTACATCAGGAGCGTACGGAGATGGTCCAGGTGTTCGATGAAGTGGAGTCGGCGCTCGGCCATGGTGGCGCCGGGGATCACCCTGACGCCGCCCGTGATCACACGTGTGGGCATGCCCTCGGTGTGTGAGTCGACGGCGTGGAAGACGTGTCGGGTGCGCATGTGTCTCCTCTGCGGGGTGGGAAGGCCTCTAGCGGTGGCCTGCCGCCAGCGCCTTCTCGGTCGCCGCCCGCACCAGCGCTTCCGTGGCGCCGGTCAGGGGGGCGCGTGGCGGGCGGGTCGGGCCGCCGCGGCGGCCCACGAGGTCCATCGAGAGCTTGATGGACTGCACGAACTCGGTCTTGGAGTCCTGGCGCAGGAGCGGGTGCAGCGAGCGGTAGAGCGGCAGCGCCGTGTCGAGGTCCCGCGCGCAGGCGGCGTGGTACAGCTCGCGCAGGGCGGCGGGGAAGGCGTTCGGGTATCCGGCGATCCAGCCCACCGCGCCCGCGACGGCCAGCTCGACCAGGACGTCGTCCGCGCCGATCAACAGGTCGAGGTCCGGAGCGAGTTCGGCGATCTCGTACGCCCTGCGCACGTCGCCACTGAACTCCTTCACCGCCACGATGACCCCGTCGCCGTGCAGCCGGGCGAGCAGCCCGGGCGTCAGGTCGACCCGCGTGTCGTGGGGGTTGTTGTACGCGACCACGGGTACGCCGGCCTTGGCGACCTCGGCGTAGTGGGCGCGCACGGACTGCTCGTCGGCGCGGTAGGCGTTCGGCGCAGGAGCAGCACGAGCCGCAGCCCGCCTGCGCCGCCTGCTCGGCCCAGCGGCGGGACTCGGCGCTGCCGTACGCGGCGACGCCGGGCATCACCCGGGCCCCGTCGCCCGCGGCTTCGACGGCGGTGCGGACGACGCGGGCGCGTTCGTCGTCGGTGAGGGTCTGGTACTCGCCGAGGGAGCCGTTGGGCACGACGCCGTCGCAGCCGTTCGCCAGGAGGTGGCGGACGTGTGCGGCGTAGGCGTCGTAGTCGATGGTGAGGTCGTCGTGGAGGGGGAGCGCGGTGGCGACCATGATGCCGCGCCAAGGGTGCTCGGGGGTCCAGGTCGGGGCAGGTCGGGGCGAGGGGGTGGTGGGCAGTGACGGCTGTCCTTC
>RBWT01000183.1 GCA_004010275.1 Streptomyces huasconensis | reverse complement strand
CGGGCCGCGCCGACCGGCTCACGGGCGGGCGCCTGCTCTTGCGCGCGCGGCAGCTGCGGCACCATCGCGGGGGCGCCGGCCGGGGGCTCCGGGGAGCGCCGCGGGCTCGGGCAGGGGCGCGATACCCGCGCGGCGGGCCCGCAAGGACTCGCGGACGCCGAAGATCGCGTTCTCGATCCGGGCGATCAGCGGCTCGAACCAGGGCAGCGCGAGCAGGATGAGCAGGCCCGCGGCCCAGCCGAGGAAGACGTCGCTCAGCCAGTGCGTACCGAGGTAGACGGTGGTGAGGCCGACGCTCAGCGAGACCACGGCCGACACGGCCGACAGGTAGCGGCGGGTGCGCGGGGTCGAGGCGAGGTAGGCCAGGATTCCCCAGGTCACGACGGCGTTGGCGGTGTGGCCGCTGGGGAATATATCGCCGCCCAGCCACATCTCGTTGGAGCCGATCGTGGTCGCGTAGTGCGGACCGAGGCGGCCCATGCCGAGCTTGGCGGCGCCGACCGTCACGTTGAGCAGGAGCAGCGAGGCGCCGAACATCAGCAGCGGGCGCAGGGTGTGCTGACGCCAGGAGCGCCAGCCGAGCCAGGCCGCGACCATGACGGCCGTGGGGCCGCGCTGGCCGAGGACGACCCAGTAGTCGAGGAAGGCGTGGATCTCCGGCCACTGCTGGTAGGGCCGGAAGAACATGACCTGCCAGTCGAACCGCACCAGCCATGAGGTGGTGAGCACGGCGACGACGATGGCGAGGTAGAAGGCCAGGGTCGCGCTGAAGAGCACGATCCGGTGCCGGCTCATCCTCGGTACATCGAGGTGGGTCGGTCGTTCCGGCTCACGGTCGAGCCGGGCGAAGACCCGGTCAAGACGGGTGAGGTTTCGTTCGGTACGCACCCAATCGACGTTACAGCGGGTGAGTCTGGCACTAGGCCGAATCAGTGGCTTTGTGATGACGATGTGATGTGGGATTCATCTCAGGTCCGTGTTTATTCTGCGGATTCCCTATTCGTCCGCCACCGCATTGCCTGAATTCGTTGATCGTTTCCGATGCCGTTTTATGGGCCTTATGAATTCGTTCACCGGGAGCCGGTGCGGATTTTCCTTCGCGGTCACCGCGGGCCCGGAAATGATCATGACGGGATCACGGCGGTCCTGAGCCGTGCAGCCAGGACGCCCCATACACCGCGCCGAGCACGGCCACGCCCCCGAGAATCAGCGCCGACCTGGACGTACGCAGCCGGGCCAGCGCCGCCGCGAGGGGCAGCAGCAAGGGGAAGGCGGGCAGCAGGAGGCGCGGCTTCGAGCCGAAGTAGCCCGCCGCGCACAGCGCGAGCGCGACCACGATCCCGGTGTAGACCAGCAGCGGCAGCGGCTGGCGCTGCCGCACCCCGACGACGTACAGCCAGACCACCAGCGCCACCCCGAGGATGAGACCGAGGCCCGTGAGGGCGCCGGGGACGGAGGTGAACTTGTCGCCGATGAAGCGCGCGAAGGCGTAACCGAAGTCGAAGCCGTTGCCCCAGCCCGCCTGGACGTCGAGATAGCCGAAGAGGCCGTCGCCCGTGCGGTGGCCGACCCACAGCACGTACCCCGCGGCGCCGAGCGGCGCCAGGAGCACCCCGAGGAGCATGCGCCGGTCCGTCCGCCGCTCCCGGTAAACCCGCACGGCCGCCGTCACCCAGATCGCGGCGACCACCGCGGCGCCCACCGGCCGGGTCAGCCCCGCCAAGGAGGCGAGCACGCCGGCCAGGACCCAGCGCTCCCGCAGCAGGGCGTACAGCGACCAGGCGGCCAACGCCGTGAACAGTGACTCGCTGTACGCCATCGACTGCACGATGCCGACCGGGAGCACCGCCCACAGCGCGGTGGCGCAGACCCCGGCCCGGCGCCCGTACAGCTGGTCGGCGACCGCGAAGATCCCCGCGGCGGCGAAGAGCGACGCGAGCCAGCTCACCGCCAACCCCGCGTCGGCGTACGACAAAGGGCTGACCGCCGCGCCGAACCGCTCCAGCCAGGGCAGGAGGGGGAAGAACGCGAGGTTGGAGTGGACGCTGCCGTCGGGGAGCGTCACCTCCCAGCCGTAGCCGTGCTCGGCGACGCGGGTGTACCAGAGCGAGTCCCAGCGGGCGGCCAGCAGCGTGTGCGGGCTCTTGCCCGCCGCCGCGCCCCACACCGCGAGCACCGCGAGGCCCAGCGCGCGCACCCCGGCGTACACCAGAAGGGCGGGCGCCGCGCGGCGCAGCGCCGCGCGCGCGCCGAGAGCGGCGAGGGCGGCGAGAGGCGTTGATCAAGATCGGTCACGGGCTCGATTATCGGCCGTCGGGGGAACCGGGTGCCCGTTCGGGGCGTGGCCTGGGCGCGGAGGCGTGGCGCACGCCACATCACCTCCGTACAACCATGAGAGGTCCACCACGCGCCTCAGGGATGAACTCGCGTACTCTGGCCGCTCACTCGCCTTTGTCTGCGCCGCCGGAGCAGCCAGTCCCCATCCCGCAGGCCGCCGAAGCGAGGGATCACTGGGAGGTACGCACATGTCCGGGACGACCACGGCCGCAGCACCGCAGGGCCGTCGGGGTTCCGGGGCCGGTGCCGGGGCCAACCGCTGGCTCGTGCTCGTCGTCCTCTGCGTCAGCCTGCTGCTGGTCGCGGTCGACGCCACCGTCCTGCACGTCGCCGTGCCCGCCGTCACCGAGGACCTGAAGCCCGGAGCGATCGAACTGCTGTGGATCGTGGACATCTATCCACTGGTCTGCGCCTCGCTCCTCATCCTCTTCGGCACACTCGGCGACCGCGTCGGCCGCAGACGTGTGCTGCTGCTCGGGTACGCCCTCTTCGGCGTCGCCTCTGGCGGTCGCGGCCGTCGCGGACAACGCGCAGGTGCTGATCGCCGCCCGGGCGCTGCTCGGCGTCGGCGGCGCGATGATCATGCCCGCGACGCTGTCGATCCTGCGCCAGGTCTTCCCCGACCGGCGCGAGCGGGCCGTCGCCATCGGCATCTGGAGCGCGGTGGCCGCCGTGGGCGCGGCCGTCGGGCCGCTGCTCGGCGGGTTCCTCCTGGAGCACTTCTGGTGGGGTTCCGTCTTCTTCATCAACATCCCGCTGATGCTGGTCAGCCTGCCCGTCGGACGCTGGCTGCTGCCCGAGTCGACCGGGGAGCGCGACGGGCCGTGGGACGTGGCGGGCGCGCTGATGGCCGCGGGCGGTCTCTTCGGCGTCGTGCTCGGCGTGAAGCGGCTCGGCGGCGGCGAGTCGCCGCTCGGCGCGACGACGCTGCTCTCCCTGGCCGTGGGCGCCGCCCTGCTCGCCGGCTTCGTCCGCAGGCAGCGGCGGCGCAAGCACCCGCTGGTCGATCTGTCGATGTTCCGGCGGCCCGCGTTCAGCACGTCGGTCGGCTGCATCGTGCTCGCCATGCTCGCGCTCGTGGGCCTGGAGCTGATCGCCGCCCAGTACCTCCAGCTGGTCCTCGGCCTCTCCCCGCTGGAGACCGGCCTGCGGCTGCTGCCGCTCACCATCGCCGCGATGGCCGCGGGCCTCGCGGGGTCGAAGCTGCTGCACCGCTTCGGTCCGCGCACCATGGTCTGCACGGGGTTCTGCCTCACCGCGGCCGCCGTGGTGGTGCTGACCGGCATGGGCGGCCACGCCAACGACACCCTGCTCCTCACCGGCTTCGTCCTGCTCGGCTTCGGCCTGGAGACCACGCTCTTCGGCGCCTACGAATCGATGCTCAGCGAGGCCCCGCCCGCGCAGGCGGGCGGCGCCGCCGCGATCGGCGAGACCTCCTACCAGCTGGGCGCGGGCATCGGCATCGCACTGCTCGGCACCGTCATGAACGCCGCGTACGCGCCGGGCCTCTCCTCGGTACCGGGTGTCCCGGCGGCCGACAGCGCGGCGGCCGCCCACTCGCTCGGCGAGGCGTACGAAGTGGCCGCACGGCTCGGCGGCGGCGCGGGCGAGGCCCTGCGCGCCGCGGCCCGCGACTCCTTCGTGCACGGCCTGCACGTGACGCTGCTGGTCAGCGCCGGCCTCCTGCTGCTCGGCGCGCTCGCCGCCCTGCTGGCTGCCGCGCGCCATGGAGTGCGGGGCACCGCCCGCGCCCCGGGCCGAGCAGAGCGTTCCGGCACCCCGGGACCCGGCGGGCGTGGGCGCGGACTCCTTGCGCTGAGCGGGGTTGGGCGCTGGGCGCGGATGCCGCATGGCGTTGCCCGGGATGGGGCCCCACACCGGGCCACCCTGGACGCGCGGCACCCCGCGTCGTAACGTCAGCGCGAGCCGTAGTGAACTACCACTGCTAGTTTTGTGTCGCCGGAGGCCCGCATGTCCGCAAGTGCCCGCACCCCTCTGCCGCCCTTCGACCCCGCCGACCCCCTCGGCATCGACGACCTCCTCGCCCCCGAGGATCTCGCGATCCGCGACACCGTGCGGGCCTGGGCCGCCGACCGGGTCCTGCCGCACATCGCCGACTGGTACGAGAAGGGCGAACTGCCCGGCATCCGTGAGCTGGCCCGCGAACTCGGCTCCCTCGGGGCGCTCGGCATGTCACTGGAGGGCTACGGCTGCGCGGGCGCGAGCGCCGTCCAGTACGGGCTGGCCTGCCTGGAGCTGGAGGCCGCCGACTCCGGCATCCGCTCCCTGGTCTCCGTGCAGGGCTCCCTCGCCATGTACGCCGTCCACCGCTTCGGCTCCGAGGAGCAGAAGCAGCGGTGGCTGCCCGGCATGGCCGCCGGCGAGATCATCGGCTGCTTCGGCCTGACCGAGCCCGACCACGGCTCGGACCCGGCGTCCATGCGGACGTACGCCAAGAGGGACGGCGCGGCCGACGGCGACTGGGTGCTCAGCGGACGCAAGATGTGGATCACGAACGGGTCGGTGGCGGGGGTCGCCGTCGTCTGGGCGCAGACCGAGGAGGGGATCAGGGGCTTCGTCGTACCGACCGACAGCCCCGGCTTCTCGGCACCGGAGATCAAGCACAAGTGGTCGCTGCGCGCGAGCGTCACCAGTGAACTGGTGCTGGACGAGGTGCGGCTGCCCGCCGACGCGGTCCTGCCGGGAGTCGTCGGCCTGAAGGGTCCGCTCAGCTGTCTGTCCCACGCGCGCTACGGCATCGTCTGGGGTGCGATGGGCGCCGCCCGGTCGTCCTTCGACGCGGCGGTGGAGTACGCGAAGACCCGCGAGCAGTTCGGCCGGCCCATCGGCGGCTTCCAGCTCACCCAGGCCAAGCTCGCCGACATGGCGGTCGAGCTGCACAAGGGCATCCTGCTCGCCCATCATCTCGGACGGCGCCTGGACGCCGGCCGGCTCCGTCCCGAACAGGTCAGCTTCGGCAAGCTCAACAACGTGCGCGAAGCGATCGAGATCTGCCGCACGGCCAGGACCATCCTGGGCGCCAACGGGATCTCACTGGAGTACCCCGTCATGCGGCACGCGACGAACCTCGAATCGGTGCTCACCTACGAGGGCACCGTCGAGATGCATCAGCTGGTGCTGGGCAAGGCGCTCACCGGCCTCGACGCCTTCCGGTGACCCCGGCCGGCTCCCGGTGAGCGGCCTTGCCCCTAACTCTGGTTGAAAAAGCCGTCCGAGGGGCGGCTCGTGGCCTCGCCGTTGACGATGTGCGTGTCGGCGGGGGTCAGCAGGAAGACCCGCGTCGCCACGCGCTCGATCGAACCGCGCAGGCCGAAGGTGAGACCGGCGGCGAAGTCGACCACGCGCTTGGCGTCCGTGGGCTCCATCGCCGTGAGGTTCATGATGACCGGGACGCCGTCCCGGAACAGCTCGCCGATGGCGCGCGCGTCCCGGAAGCTGTCCGGGGTCACCGTCCCGATCCGGCGCCCGTCGTCCACGGCCTTCTCGTCGGCCACCCGCCCCCGCGGGTCGGTGACCCAGGCCTCCGGCCGGCCGGGCCCCTCGTCCCGGTCGTCTTCGTAGCCGTCGTCGTAGTAGCGCTCGTCGTTGTTGTCGTCGACGAGGCCAAGCCAAGCACTTGCCTTGCGCACCGATCCCATGGACGCCTCCTCTCACTGCGGCTTCCCTGCGTTCCGCATTCCTATGCTCGTCCATGATGCGGATGGTGCGCCAAGTGGATAGTCGCGCGCGGGGTTTTCGTGACGGTACTGGTGCACAGTCAACACGCCGACGCACGCCGTACTTCAAGGGCCGTACTGCGCACGGTTGCTGACTGAGAGTGAAATATGATGATCGACGGCGTATGGGTGACGGTGGGTGCGGACGGGTGAACGGTTCTCGCTACGATGCGGGAGTTGATCAGCTACGGGCCGCTCGGGGGAGTCGTCGTCGTGTTCGGAATCGTCAGGCCTTGTAGCCACCGCCTCGGTGAGGGGCTCAAGACGCAGTGGATGGCGCACCTGTGCGGGCTCTGCCTCGCGCTGCGCGGGGACCACGGGCAGTTCGCCCGCGTCGTCACCAACTACGACGGGCTCATCATCTCCGTTCTGACGGAGGCTCAGGCCGAGCGGTCCACCGGCCGGCGGCGCACCGCGGGGCCCTGTCCGCTGCGTGGGATGCGCACGGCCTCCGTCGCGCAAGGCGAGGGGGCGCGGCTCGCCGCCGCCGTCTCGCTGGTGCTCGCCTCGGCGAAGGTCCGGGACCATGTCGTCGACGGCGACGGGCTCCTGGCGCGGCGCCCGGTGGCCGCCGCCGCGCGGCGCGTGGCCAGGAGCTGGGACAGGGCGGGCGCCCGGACGGCTCCGCCGTGGGGTTCGACACGGCGGTCCTGGTGGACGCCGTCGAACGGCAGGCCGGGATCGAGGCCCTGGCGGGGCGGCGGCACCTCGCTGCTCACGTCACGCCCCACCGAGACCGCGACCGCGGCGGCCTTCGCGCACACCGCGGTCCTCGCCGGCCGGCCGGGCAACGCGACGCCGCTCGCCGAGGCGGGCCGCCTCTTCGGCCGCCTCGCGCACCTGCTTGACGCGGTGGAGGACAAGGAAGCTGACGCCGCGTCGGGCGCGTGGAACCCCCTCACCGCGACCGGCACCTCCCTCGCCGAGGCCCGCCGCCTCGCCGACGACGCCCTGCACGGCATACGCCTCGCGCTGCGCGACGTGGAGTTCACCGACGGCAAGCTCGCGCACATGCTGCTGGCGCACGAGCTGCGCCGCTCGGTCGACCGGGCCTTCGGGACGGACGCGTGCGGTCACGGCCATGGGCAGCAGGTGACAGGGCATCAGGTGGGCCCATTCGGGCCTCCGCAGCAGGGGCCACAGCAGGGGTCCCAGCCGGGGTCACCACACGGGCCGCAGCAGGGTGGTCCCTACGGGGATTCCGCTGGGGGCCCGTACGACTCTCAGCATCCCTACGGCGGGGGCGGCAACCCGTATGGGGGCGGCGGGCCGGGTGGCCCGGGCGGACCCGGTGGACCGGGTGGGCCGGGTGGCTTCGGTGGCGGTCCCGCCTTCGGGCCGCAGCCGCCGAAGCCGGGCAAGCGCGGCTTCTGGGCGGGATGCGCGGTCGCCATCGGCCTGTGCTGCACGTGCAAGATGTGCTGCGCCGACGAGTACGAAGGGCCGTGGTCCCGCAAGAAGCGCGAGGGCTGCTGCAACAACTGCGACTGCGACTGCGGCTGCTGCGGCATCTGCGAGTGCTGCTCCTGCTGCGACTGCGGGCTCTAGGCCGTCTGTGGGGTGACGGGACGTCAGTCCTTGATCTCCGGCGGGGAGATCCGGGAGGCCTCGATCGCCGAGCCCCGGGTGCCCCACTTCTTCAGGATGCGGTCGTACGTGCCGTCCTCGATCAGCCGGTTCACCGCCGCCCGGAACGCCGGGGCCAGTTTCGTGCCCTTCTTGAAGGCGAAGCCGACGTCGAGGCGGCGGTACTCGCCGAGGAACCGTAGGCCTTCCTGCTGGTGGACCGCGTAGCGCAGGCCGTTGATCGTGGACATCACCACGTCGGCGCGGCCCTGCCGCAGGGCCGGCCAGACGGCGCCCGGCTCTGCGTACGTCTTGACGCTGTACGGCTCCTTGCCGGCCTCCTCGCACACATGCTTGTTGTCCTCCAGCGTCACCTCGAAGGTGGTGCCGGCGCCGGTCGCCACGTTCAGACCGCAGAGCTGTTCGAGGTGGGTGATCTTCTTCAGTCCGCTGTCCTCACGGGCGGCGAAGCCCTGGCCGTCGTTGATGTACGTGACGAAGTCGATGGTCCTGCGGCGCTCGTCGGTCACGCCGAAGTTGCCCGTGCCGAGGTCGTACTTGCCGCTGCCGAGGGCGGGCAGGATCGCCTCGAAGCTCGCGGCCTCGCGCTTCAGCCGCAGCCCGAGGACCTTGGCGACGGCGTCCGCGAAGTCGATGTCCTGGCCGACGACCGTCCTGCCGTCCTCCCGGTAGAAGGCCCCGGGCGGGGTGCCGCCGAGGGAGGCGGCGACGCGGAGGGTGCCCCGGGCGCGTACCTCCGGCGGCAGCAGCCGGGCCGCCGCCGCGTCCTTCTCGACCGGGGAGACGACATCCGTGGTGGGGATCGTGCCGCTCCGTCCCGCGGGGGCGGCGCCGCCCGTGGTGTCGGCGGCGCCCCCGGAGCCGCAGGCCGTGAGCGCGAGGGTGGCGGCGGTGATCAGGGCGAAGGCCACCGGGATGCGGCGGGAACGCTCGGGTGCGGGCAGGGCTGTGCTCATGGCTGTGCTCTCATGGCGTGGTTCTCCGGCTGGGCTGGACGAAGCGGGGCGGGGCGGAACGGCCGTGCGAGGGGAGGGGTGTCACCGCTCGCGGCGGGCGGAGCGGTGACGTGCGCGTGTGAAGGCGAGGACGACGGGGCGCGGGCGCGCGGCCGTCGGGACGAGGAAAGGAAGAGGGTGAGCGCGGGGACCCGCCCGGGCGCGGCGGAGCGGGCTCAGCGGATGCGAGCGGGCTCGGGTGGCGCGTGCGGCGCAGGGGGTCGGCTCAGGAGAGCATCAACAGGACGCCGACCACACGCGACCGAAGTCGATGTGGGAGCGCGTGACCAGCCACTGCTGTGGATGCATGGGCCAAGTGGAACAGGCATTCGGCGAGGCGTCAACTGCCGTGAGACGTACGGCTCATATGCTGGACGGCCTTGACAGGGGGCGCGAAACGGCCCGTACTCTCAAGGCGGATCGTGCTGAGGGGCTCGGTCCCCGTGAAGGCGTCACCCGTGTTCGCACTCCCGTATCCACGGAGCCTTCCGCATGCCTTCCGGCGCCTTCGCCAAAGCCGCGACCACCCCTCCTCCCGAAGATCCCGCGGGTCCAGGTCCCGCGAATCCCGCAGGTCCCGCAAGCCCCGATGGTCTTGAAGCGGCCTCCGTCACGCCCCGCATCGTGCCCCGGCCCCGCGCGGGCCAGTGGACCGCCGCGCCCTCGTCCTCGCGCTGCTCGCGCTCGCCGCCCACTCCGTCGCCCGCAACGAGGCGTTCCAGTGGGACGTCGTCGGCGAGTACTTCACCACGGCGGCCGTGCTGCGCGGCCTCGGGCTCACGCTCTGGCTGACCGCGGCCGTCATGGTGCTCGGCTTCGCGCTCGGCACGCTGCTCGCCGTCGGCAGGCTTTCCACCAACCCCGTGCTGCGCGCGGTCAGTTGGGGGTACATCTGGTTCTTCAGGTCGATGCCGATCCTGGTGCAGCTGCTGTTCTGGTTCAACATCGGGGCGCTGTACCCGCGGGTGTTCGGCGTCAAGACGGTCGACCTCCTCGGACCCGTGACCATCGCCGTCATCGGGCTCACCCTGCACGAGGCCGCGTACGCCGCCGAGGTGGTGCGCGGCGGCATCCTCTCCGTCGACCGGGGGCAGACCGAGGCCGCGCGGTCGCTCGGCCTCGGCCGGTGGCGCCGCGGGTGGCGCGTCGTACTGCCGCAGGCGATGCGCTCCATCGTGCCGCCGGCCGGGAACATGCTGATCGGCACCCTCAAGGGCACCTCCATCGTCAGCGTCATCGCGGTGCAGGACCTGCTCTACTCCGTGCAGCTCGTCTACCACCGCACCTACCAGGTCATCCCGCTGCTCCTGGTCGCCACCCTCTGGTACGTCGTGGTCACCTCGGTGCTCGGCGTCGGCAGTACTACGTCGAGCGGTACTACGCCCGCGGCTCGGAGCGTGCCCGGTGAGGCACTCGCTGGTGATCGTGGGCGCCGGTCCGCGCGGCACCGGGGTCCTGGAGCGCCTCGCGGCCAACGCCTCCGAGCTGTACGCCGGTCCCGGCCTCGACATCCACCTCGTGGACCCCTACCCGCCCGGCGGCGGCCGCGTCTGGCGGCACGACCAGTCCCCCCTGCTCTGGATGAACTCGCAGGCCAAGGACGTGACGATGTTCACCGACGAGACGGTGGAGGTCACGGGGCCCGTCCTGCCGGGCCCCTCCCTCGACGCCTGGGCCGGGCTCGACGGCCGCGCCTTCGCCGGCCGCCGCGAGCAGAGCCGGTATCTGCGCTGGGTGTACGAGAAGGCCGTGGCCGCCCTGCCGCCCGGCACCGTCGTCCACCACCACCGGCGCAGGGCGGTACGCGTGACCGGACCGCGCGGGGGCCGCCAGGCGGTGTGGCTGGAGGGCGTCACGGGCACCGCCGCCGACGCCGTCCTCCTCGCCCAGGGCCACCTGGACGCCGAACCGGACGACACACAACGGGAGTTGACCTCGTACGCCGAGCGGCACGGGCTCAGTGCACCTGCCGCCCGACTTCACCGCCGACGCCGACCTCACGGGCCTCGCGCCCGGCGAACCCGTGCTCGTACGCGGCTTCGGGCTCGCCTTCGTCGACCTGATGGTGCTGCTCACCGAGGGGCGCGGCGGCCGGTACGAGGGGAGGGCCCAGGACACGTACGTCCCGTCCGGACGCGAGCCCATCCTGTACGTCGGCTCACGGCGAGGCGTCCCCTACCACTCCAAGATCGGCTATGACTGGACGGGTGAACCGCCGCCGCTGCCGCGCCACTTGGGGCCCGCCCAGGTCGACGCGCTGCTCGCCCGGCCCGGCGGCCACGACTTCCGGCGCGACGTGTGGCCGCTCATCGAGCGGGAACTCGGCTTCGCCCACTACCACCGCCTCTTCACCGCCCACCCCGAGCGCACCCGCATGGCCTGGCGGGACTTCGACGAGAAGTACGAGGCCTGCGCCCCCGGCAGCCCCGAACGGGACGCCCTCATCGCCTCCGCCGTGCCCGACCCCGCCGACCGGCTCGACCTCGCCGCGCTCGACCGGCCGCTCTCCGGAGTGCGCCACACCTCGTACAAAGCGCTCCAGGAGGGTCTGCGCGGCCACATCGCCCGGGACCTCGCGCGCCGCCACGACCCGGCGCACAGCCCCGACCTCGCCGTCTTCATCGGGCTCCTCTCCGTCTACGGGCAGCTGACGCGCCTCCCGGACGTCGGGACGTGGTGGCACGGCTTCTTCAGCCTCCTCGCGTCCGGGCCGCCGGGGCCACGGCTGCGGCAGCTGCTCGCCCTGTCGCAACGTGTCGTGCGGTTCTGCGCCGACATCGAAGTCGCCGCCGAGGGCGGGGGTGTTCAGGGCCCGCAGCGCCACCCTGCCGGGCCTGTCACCGAGGCCCGCGCGCTCGTCGAGGCACGGCTGCCGCAGCCCACCGTGGCCCGTACCCGTGACCCCCTGCTGCGCGCGCTGCACGCCGAGGGCGCGGCGGCGACCGAAGCCGGCCTGCTCGCCGTCGACCCCGCCGACGGACGCGTCCTCGACCGCGCGGGCGTGCCCCACCCGCGGCGCTTCGCGCTCGGCCCGCACACCAACGCGCGGGGCGCGGGCGCCTTCACCCGGCCGCGCACCAACAGCCCGTCCTTCCGGCAGAACGACGCCACCGCACGCGCCCTGCTCGACATCCTGGGAGCCGCACGATGACCGCCACGACCGCCACGACCGCGGAAACCGGCGTGACCGCCATGGTCGAACTCCGTTCCGTACGCAAGTCCTTCGGCTCCCTGGAGGTCCTCAAGGGCGTCGACCTGACGGTGGTGGCCGGGGAGGTGACCGTGATCCTCGGCCCCTCCGGGTCCGGCAAGTCGACGCTCCTGCGCACCATCAACCACCTGGAGAAGGCCGACGCGGGGTGGGTGAGCGTCGGCGGCACGCCGATCGGCTACCGGCGCTCCGGCGACAAGCTGTACGAGCTGCCCGAACGCGAGGTGCTCAAGCAGCGCACCCGGATCGGCTTCGTCTTCCAGGACTTCCACCTCTTCCCGCACCTGACCGTCCTGGAGAACGTCGTCGAGGCCCCCGTCTGGGCCCTGAAACGGCCCCGCGCGGCGGCCACCGCGAGCGCGAAGGCCCTGCTCGCCCGGGTCGGACTCGCCGACAAGGCGGGCGCCTACCCCCGGTCAGCTCTCCGGCGGGCAGCAGCAGCGGGTCGCCATCGCCCGGGCGCTCGCCCTGGAACCGGGGCTCCTGCTCTTCGACGAGCCGACCTCCGCGCTCGACCCGGAACTGGTGGGCGAGGTCCTCGACGTCATCAAGGACCTGGCGCGGCAGGGCACCACGATGATCGTCGTCACGCACGAGATCGGCTTCGCCCGCGAGGTCGCCGACACCGTCGTCTTCATGGACGACGGACGCGTCGTCGAACAGGGCGCCCCGGACGACGTACTGAACGCCCCGCGGCACGCCCGCACCAAGGCGTTCCTCTCCAAAGTCCTCTAGACGCGGGTCCTGCGGACGCAGCCGGACCCGCCGAGAAAGGTTCAGCCGATGACCGACCATGGAAGCGGCCGTGGCCCCCTGCACATCGCCGCCGCCATCGACCTCCCCGGAACGTACGAGTCCGGCCCCTACGCGGAGCTGGCGCTCCTGGCCGAGCGCGGCGCCCTGGACTTCGTCACGCTGGGGGACTCCTTCGCGCGGCCCGGCCCGGACGCGCTCGCCGTGGCCGCCAGGATCGCGCCCGCCACCGGCCGCGTCGGACTCGTGCCGACCGTGACGACCACGCACACCGAGCCGTTCCACGTGCAGGCCGCCGTGGCCACCCTCGACTGGGTCAGCCGGGGCCGGGCCGGCTGGACCCTGGACGTGTCGGCGACCGAGGCCGAGGCCCGGCTCTTCGGACGGCGCGGGGCCGCGCCGCCCGAAGAGCTGTGGCGCGAGGCCGGTGAAGTCGCCGACGTGGCCGCGCTGTTGTGGGACAGCTGGGAGGACGACACGGAGATACGGGACGTCGCGAGCGGCCGCTTCATCGACCGGGACAAGCTGCACCACGTCGACTTCGAGGGGCGCACCTTCTCGGTACGGGGCCCCTCCATCGTGCCGCGGCCCCCGCAGGGCCATCCCGTACGGGTCGTCGACGCCACCGCCCCGCCCGCCCGCGAGGCCGCCGCCCGGCACGCGGACGTCGCCCTGGTGCGGGTCGCCTCCGTCCGGCAGGCGGATGCCGCGCGGGCCGAACTGCGGGGCCTCGCCGCGAGGTCCGGCCGCGACCCGGACGTGCTGCGCGTCTTCGCCGCCCTCGACGTGGACCTCGGCGCGGCGAGTGCGCCGCCGAGCCGGGCCACGGGGGAGGGCCGCTGCCCACCGCCGAGGGCCCCGCCTACCGGGGCGGCCCCGTCGACCTGGCCGACCTGATGGCCGACTGGCACCGCGCGGGCGCCGTCGACGGCTTCCACCTGACGCCCGTCGAGCCGCACCGCGACCTGGAGCGGCTCGTCAACGGAACCGTCGCGCTGCTCCAGCACCGCGGGCAATTCCGCACCTTCTATCCGGGCAGCACGCTCCGGGAGCACCTGGGACTCGCCCGGCCCGTCAACCGTCACACCGCGCTCGCAGGGGAGCCGTCATGAGCGAGAAGACCGCCGGGCACGCAGGGCAGGGCACCGGCAAGCAGATCCATCTCGCCGCCCACTTCCCGGGCGTCAACAGCACCACCGTCTGGTCCGACCCGAGGTCCCGCTCCCACATCGACTTCTCGTCCTTCGAACACCTGGCCCGCACCGCCGAGCGCGGCCTGTTCGACTTCTTCTTCCTCGCCGAGGGGCTGCGGCTGCGCGAGCACAAGGGGCGCATCCACGACCTGGACGTCGTCGGCAGGCCCGAGTCGCTCACCGTCCTGGCCGCGCTCGCCGCCGTCACCGAGCGGCTCGGCCTCGCGGCCACCGTCAGCGCGACCTTCAACGAACCCTTCGAGCTGGCCCGCAGGTTCGCCACCCTCGACCACCTCAGCGCGGGACGCGCCGCCTGGAACGTCGTCACCACCTCGGACGCCTTCACCGGGGAGAACTTCCGCCGCGGCGGCTACCTCGACCGGGCCGACCGGTACACGCGGGCCGCCGAGTTCCTGGCGGCGGCGCGGCAGCTGTGGGACTCCTGGACGCCGCCGGACCGGCCGCGGCCCTTCGCGCACCACGGGGAACACTTCGCGATAGAGGGCGAGTTCACCGTGCCGCGCTCCCCGCAGGGGCACCCCGTGGTGATCCAGGCGGGCGACTCGCCCGAGGGGCGGGAGTTCGCCGCCTCGGCCGCCGACGTGATCTTCACCCGGCACGGCACACCGGAGGCCGGCCGCGCCTTCTACGCCGATGTGAAGGGCCGCCTCGCGACGTACGGGCGGACCCCCGACGACCTGAAGATCATGCCCGGCGTCACGTACGTCCTCGGCGACACCGCAGCCGAGGCCCAGGAGAAGGCCGCCGAGATCCGCCGCGCGCAGGTCTCCCCGCAGAACGCGATCCTCGCCCTGGAGCAGGTCTGGGGCGTGGACCTCTCCTCGTACGACCCGGACGGGCCGCTGCCCGACATCGACCCGGACCCGGGGTCGGAGCTGGCCCAGGGCCGCGTGAAGATCGGCGACCCGCTCGCCGTCGCGGCGAAGTGGCGGGCGCTGTCCGAGGCCAAGGGGCTCTCCATCCGCCAGACCGTCATCGAGACCACCGCCCGCCAGACCTTCATCGGCACCCCGCGGTCGGTCGCCGAGGAGCTGGTGGAGGCCGTCCGCGCCGACGCGGCCGACGGCTTCATCCTCATCCCGCACCTCACCCCCGGCGGCCTCGACGACTTCGTCGAGAAGGTGGTGCCCCTGCTCCAGGAGCGCGGCGCGTACCGCACGGAATACGAGGGCGCGACGCTGCGCTCGCACCTCGGGCTGCGCGAGCCCGTATGGAAGGGTTGATCACCATGAGCACCGAGCACGCCGAGGGCGCCGAGCGCACCGAGCACGCCGAGCGCGCTGACGGCACTGAGCGCGCCGAGGGCGCCGAGCGAGCCGAAGACGCTCAGCGCGCTGACGGCACTGAGCGCGCCGAGCACACCGAAGTCGCCTGAGCGCGCTGACGGCACTGAGCGCGCCGAGCGCCACGAAGACGCT
>RBWT01000182.1 GCA_004010275.1 Streptomyces huasconensis | reverse complement strand
CCACGACAACCCCCCTACGGCAACACTCCCGCCCGCCGCGCCGCCACCACCGCCTCCAGGCGCGTGTGCGCCCCGAGCTTCCGCATGGCCGAGCGCAGGTAGCCCTTCACCGTCTCGGGCCGCAGGCCGAGCCGCTGTGCCGCCACCGTGTTCGTCGCTCCCGCGGCGACGCAGGCGAGGACGTCCACCTCACGCGGGGTGAGGCAGGCCGGGCGCTCGCGGTCGTGCGCCGGGAGCGTGGTCGCCGACGCCAACGTGCCGCACACGGAGAGGATTTCGGCGCGCAGTGCGGGGTCCACGATGCGCGGGGCCAGCGCCCGCAGCCGCGCGTCCGCCTCCCGGACCTGCTCCCACGCCCCGGGGCCCGCGACCGGCTCGCGGACCGCCGCCAGCAGCGCCCGCACCTCATCGCGTACGACGAGAGCCTGCTCCACGTCCCGCGCCGCGGCCACCGCCGTCGACAGGACCCGGTCGCCGAGCGGCTGGGCCGCGCGCAGCGCGCCGTACAGCACGCCGCGAACCCGGCGGCGCACCACCACCGGCACCGCGAGCACCGACCGCAGGCCCTCGGCCTCGACCGCCGCGTCGTACTCGTGGCTGATGTGCCGCGAGACGCTGTAGTCCGTGACCGCGCACGGCCGGGAGAGGGCGAGCGCCTTGCCGCCGAGGCCGTTGCCCGACGAGACGGCGAGCCCGTGCAGCGCGGGCGTCCGCGCGCCGCTCAGCTCGCCGATCCGCAGTCGGCGCTGTCCTTCGAGGAGGCCTCCGAAGGCGATCGGGAGCCCTGTGCCGCGGCGCAGCCGCAGCAGAGCGGTGCGCATCTCGACCGCCTCGCCGTCGTCCGCCGACACGTGTCCCTCCCTTCGGTCCCGCACATCTCTTCGGCCCTGGGGCTCTTGCGTTCCTCCGCTTGCGACACCCCCGTCCGGGGGTAGTGAGACCCGCATCACGAATTACACGATGCTACGTAGCGTCCGGCAATGAGCGCGGCAGTACTGCGGTGAGGCAGTACGGCGTCATGCAGTACGTCCGGGCCGGCCGAGCAGTGGTTCCCGATGTCAGGAGAGAGCGCAATGCGGACACCTATGACCGTCACGGACTTCCTCGACCGGGCGGAGCTGGGCTTCGCCTCCAGCCCCGGCGTGATCGACGAACCGCTCCAACCCGCCCCCGTAGTGCCGGAGTCGACGTACGGGCGCCTCGGTGAGCGGGTCCGGGCGTGGCAGGCGGGGCTTGACGCGCTGGGTGTCGGCGAGGGCGAGCGGGTGGCGGTCGTCAGCCACAACTCCGCCCGGCTCCTTGAACTGCTGTTCGCCGTGCCGATGAGCGGGCGGATCTGTGTGCCCGTCAACTTCCGGCTGAAGCCGGAGGAGGTCGAGTACGTCGTGCGGCAGAGCGGCGCCTCGGTCCTGCTGGTGGACCCGGAGCTGGACGACGCCCTGTCGGGTGTGAAGGCGCGCCACCGCTTCGTGCTCGGTGAGCAGACCGAGACGGAGCTGATGCGCTTCGGCGTGCAGCCGCGCCCGTGGGCGAACCCGGACGAGGACGCCACCGCCACCATCAACTACACGTCGGGCACCACGGCCCGGCCCAAGGGCGTGCAGCTGACCCACCGCAACATCTGGGTCAACGGCCTGACGTTCGGCCTGCACACCCGCGTCTGGGAGCGGGACGTCTATCTGCACACCCTGCCGATGTTCCACTGCAACGGCTGGGGCATGCCGTTCGTGATGGCCGGGCTCGGCGTCAAGCAGGTCGTGCTGCGCAAGGTGGACGGCACGGAGATCCTGCGCCGCGTGGAGGAGCACGGCGTCACGCTCATGTGCGGCGCGCCCGCGGTGTGGAACGCGGTCCTGGACGCGGCGGCGGCCTGGTCCGGCGAGGTGCCCGGCCGGGACCGGGTGCGGATCGTGTGCGCGGGCGCCCCGCCGCCGAGCAGGATGATCCAGCGCGTGGAGGCCGAGCTGGGCTGGGAGTTCACCCAGATCTACGGGCTCACCGAGACGTCCCCGCTGCTCACCTTCAACCGGGCCGCGCCCGCGGACCTGGAGCTGCCCGCCGAGGAGCGGGCCCACAGACTCGCCCGTGCCGGACTGCCCGCGCTCGGCGTCAAGTTGAAGGTGTCCGACGCGGGGGAGGTCCTGGCCCGGTCCAACGTCGTACTCGAAGGCTATTGGGAGAAGCCGGAGGAGACCGCCGCGGCGCTGGAGGACGGCTGGTTCCACACCGGGGACGGCGGCACGTTCGACGAGGCCGACGGTCATCTGACCATCTCCGACCGGAAGAAGGACGTGATCATCACGGGCGGCGAGAACGTCTCGTCGATCGAGGTGGAGGACACCATCTTCAGCCACCCCGCGGTCGCCGAGGTCGCCGTCATCGGGGTGCCGCACGAGAAGTGGGGCGAGACGGTCAAGGCTCTGGTGGTCCTCGCGGAGGGGGCGACGGCGCGGGAGGCGGACATCATCGCCCACTGCAAGGAGCGGATGGCCGGCTACAAGGCCCCGACCACCGTCGAGTTCCGCGACGCCATCCCGCGCACCGCCACCGGCAAGATCCAGAAGTTCAAGCTGCGGGAGCCGTACTGGGCGGGGCGGGAGCGCGGCGTGAACTGACCGCCGGGCGACGCCACCGCCCCCTCCGTGTCCCTTTCGGCCACCATTCGGCACGCCTTCAATGAACCTGCACACCGAATGCGCACCCCGGTCACGCCATTCACGGGGTATCCCTCATGAATTCCCGCTCAGCGGGTACGGGGTGTGGTTTTCGCCGTACCCGTGTCCGTTTTGTTGAAGGGAGTCCCTTCGTGCCCTCGATTTCCTTCTGTGAATCTTGTGAAGGAGCTGCTCCCGCACGGTGAAACCGCCTGCACGCAGCGGCGATGCGTTGTCACAACCGCGGTCGGGCGGTGCTCGGGCGATTGGATGTGCGAGCTGCGAACGTGCTTTGATCCTGGCCGACGCGGAATTCGCACCCCGGATTCCGCACCGCTGGAAACACCTTTGCGACATTCATGACTTTCATGAGAAGGGCAGCTCACACCATGAACAACACCCCGCAGGTCGAGACCCTCGAGATTTCCGACGCCGACCTCGACAACGTCTCCGGCGGCCTCGTCGCCACGGTCGCGGGCAACGTCACGGGCACCGTCGACTCCATC
Source organism: Streptomyces huasconensis (assembly GCA_004010275.1). Classification (GTDB taxonomy): domain Bacteria; phylum Actinomycetota; class Actinomycetes; order Streptomycetales; family Streptomycetaceae; genus Streptomyces; species Streptomyces huasconensis. The sequence continues at coordinate 12,104 of RBWT01000182.1, read as the reverse complement.
GCCCCGGTCTCCGGCGTCGTGGCCGGTGTCGTCGGCACCGTCGAGAGCGCGACCGGCGTGAACACCGGCGTCGTCACGGGCCTGGCCTCGGGCCTGACCGCCGGTCTCTGAGCCTTCGCTCACCGAGACGCGTGAATCCGTGAGCCCCCGGGGCCCCTGGTCCCGGGGCTCACGGACGCCACAGGCAGGCAGAGCGGACGCCACAGGCAGGCAGACGCGAGTGCAGACGTGAGTCAAGGAAACGTGAGTAAGGAAAGCGTTCCGTGCAGTTCCGCCAACAGGCCCTGTCCAAGCTGCAGTCGCCCGAGGAACTCGACCTTCCGGTGCGCTACGCCCGCCCCCAGGGCCTGCTCGTCCTCGCCGTCACCCTCGTCGTCATGGCCGCCGCGAGCCTCTGGGCGGTGACCGGCTCGGTCGCCTCGACGCTGCGGGCGCCCGGCATCCTCACCCACGGCCAGGGCAGTTACGTCCTCCAGAGCCCCGTCACCGGACAGGTCACCGGCGTCTACGCCAAGGAGGGCGAACGGCTCGCCGCGGGCGCCCCCGTGCTGAAGGTCCGTACGGAGCGTGGCGACAAGGCCGTCCGGGCGATCGCCGCCGGCCGTGTGACCACCCTCCTCGCGCGGATCGGCACCAGTCGTCACCACCGGCGCCGACGTCGCCGCCCTGGAGCGCGTGGCGGGCGCCGACGACCCGCTCCTCGCCATGCTCTACGTGCCCGCCGACAGCGCGGCCACCGTGCCCGTCGGCGCCTCGGTCGACCTCACGGTCCAGTCCGTGCCCACCCAGCGGTACGGGACGCTGCGCGGCCACGTGAAGGCGGTCGGGCGGGCCGCGCAGACCCGGCAGAAGATCACCGGCTTCCTCGGCGACAGGGAACTGGCGGGGCGGTTCACGCAGGACGGCCCGCCCGTCGCCGTCCTCGTACGCCTCGACACGTCCTCCGGCACCAAATCCGGTTACGCCTGGTCGGCCGCCGGCGGTCCGCCCTTCACGCCGGACTCCATGACGCTGGCCACCGGCGCCGTCCACCTCGCCGAGCAGCGCCCGATCGATTGGCTGCTTCCGTGACCGCACGCACACCTCACGCCGTCCTCGGCCGCCTCCACGCCTCCCCGGCCGCACCGCACCCCTTCCCGGCGCACCAGCGGCAGCTGCCACCCCCCGGCGGCCGCCGCAGGCGCCGCCCCGAGCCCCCGCGCCGGGCCGCCGCCGCGCCACGCCGCCGCGTCCCGTGCCGAAGGCCGGGCGCCCAAGACCGTCCGTACGCCGACCGTGCTCCAGATGGAGGCCGTGGAGTGCGGCGCCGCCGCCCTCGCCATGGTCCTCGCCCACCACGGACGGCACGTGCCCCTGGAGGAGCTGCGCATCGCGTGCGGCGTCTCCCGGGACGGCTCACGGGCCAGCAACGTCCTGAAGGCGGCGCGCAGTTACGGCCTCACCGCCAAGGGCATGCAGATGGAGCCCGCCGCGCTCGCCGAGGTGAAGGCGCCCGCCATCCTCTTCTGGGAGTTCAACCACTACGTCGTCTACGACGGCATGGGGCGCCGCCTCGGCCGCCGGGGCGTCTATATCAACGACCCCGACAAGGGCCGCCGCTTCGTGCCCTCCGAGGACTTCGACACCAGCTTCACCGGCGTCGTCCTCGTCCTCGAACCGGGGGAGGAGTTCCGCCCGGGAGGCCGCAGGCCCGGCGTCCTCAAGGCGCTCCCGGCGCGGCTGCGCGGCACCACGGGCACGATGCTCGCCGCGCTCCTGGCCAGCCTGCTGCTCGTCGCGGTCGGCGCCGCGCTGCCCGCGCTCAGCCGCACGTACATCGATCTGTTCCTGATCGGCCATCAGATCTCGCTCCTCGGCGCACTGTTCGCGTCCATGGGCGCGATGGTGGCGCTCACCGTGGTGCTGACCTGGCTGCAACAGGCGAACCTGCTGCGCGGCCGCATCATCTCCTCCACCCTCGGCAGCGCCCGCTTCTTCCGCCACCTGCTGCGGCTGCCCGTCACGTTCTACGCCCAGCGCAGCCCCGCCGACCTCGTGCAGCGCCTCGCCTCCAACGACGCGGTCGCCGAGACCCTGGCCCGCGACCTCACGGCCGCCGGGGTCGACGGCATCGTCGTACTCCTCTACGCGGCCCTGCTGTGGACGTACGACCCACAGCTCACCCTCGTCGGCGTCGGCATCGCCCTGCTGAACGTCGTGGCGATGCGCGTCGTCGTCCGGCTGCGCGCCACCGGCACCCAGAAGCTGCGCGCCGACACCGCCAAGCTGACCAACACCTCGTACACCGGCCTGCAGTTGATCGAGACCATGAAGGCCACCGGAGGCGAGAGCGGCTACTTCCGGCGCTGGGCCGGCCAGCACGCCACCACCCTGGAGGAACAGCAGCGGCTCGGTGTGCCGAGCGCCTGGCTCGGTGTCGTCGCGCCGACGCTCGCGACCCTCAACAGCGCGCTGATCCTGTGGATCGGCGGCCTGCGCGCCGTCGAGGGGCACCTGTCGATCGGGCTGCTCGTTGCCTTCCAGGCGCTCGTCACCCGCTTCACCGCGCCGATCACCCGCCTCAACGGCGTCGCGGGCCGCATCCAGGACTTCTGCCGCCGACGTCGCCCGCCTCAAGGACGTCGAGAACTTCCCCGCCGACCCGCTCTACGCCCGCCCCGAACCGGCCGCGAGCACCCGCCGCCTCAAGGGGCACGTCACCCTCGAAGGCATCACCTTCGGCTACAGCCCCCTCGACAAGCCGCTCCTGACGGACTTCTCCCTCTCGGTCGGGCCGGGGCAGCAGGTCGCGCTCGTCGGCGGCTCGGGCAGCGGCAAGTCGACCGTCTCGCGGCTCCTCTCGGGCCTCTACAGCCCGTGGGAGGGCACGATCCGCATCGACGGACAGCGCCTGGAGGACATCCCGCGCGGCGCGCTCACCGCCTCCGTGTCCTTCGTCGACCAGGACGTCTTCCTCTTCGAGGGCACGATCCGCGACAACGTCGCGCTGTGGGACCCCTCCATCCCTGACGACGACGTCGTCACCGCCCTCAAGGACGCCTGCCTGTACGAGGTCGTGGCCCGCAGGCCCGGCGGCATCCACGGCCGCGTCGAGCAGGACGGGCGGAACTTCTCCGGCGGCCAGCGCCAGCGCCTGGAGATCGCGCGGGCCCTGGTCCGCCGCCCCAGCGTCCTCGTGCTCGACGAGGTGACCAGCGCCCTGGACGCCGAAACCGAGCAGGTCATCATCGACAACCTGCGCCGCCGCGGCTGCGCCTGCGTCGTCATCGCCCACCGCCTGAGCACCGTGCGCGACAGCGACGAGATCGTCGTCCTCGACCACGGCCAGGTCGTGGAGCGGGGCCGCCACGAACACCTGGTCGCCGCAGGTGGTCCCTACGCCGACCTGGTCAGGGAGCACTGAGGTGACCCCGGAGCACTACACGCACACGTACGACACGCATGCGCAGGACCCGGTCGCCGCCTCCTTCGGCGCTCTCGGCACACCTGTCGACTGCGCGGGCCTGCGCAGCGTGCACCTGGAGGGCCCGCAGGTGCTGTGGCTCGTGGTGGCGGGCGCCCTCGACCTGTTCGCCGTCGACGCCGCGCAGCAGGGCCACTGGCACTACCTCGGCCGCCTGGAGCCCGGCGCGCTGCTCCTCGGTCCCGTCGAGGGCCCCCAGCACACCCTCGTCGGCCGCCCCCTGGCGGGCTGCGAGCTGCGCCGCGTCCCGCTGCGCGAGCTGTACCGCCCGGACCTCGGCGCCCCCTGGCCCCACGAGCAGCAGTACCCCACTCACTACGACACTCAGTACGACACCCAGGACACCGCGCTCAGCCTCCTGGAGCACGCCTTCGCGCTCGGCATCGGACGCGGCCACCGCGTCCTGTTCGAGGCGCCGCTCGACGGCCGCACCATGGGCGACGAGGTGACGACGGACGACGACATCCTCTGGATGCCGGTCGCGCCGGGCAGCGTGCAGTACGGCGCCGCCTACAGCGCCGACGCCGCGGGCGACCTGCTCGTCGACGCCGCGATGTGGCAGCGCATGGTCAACCAGCAGCACCGGCTGCTCTCCACCCTCGACCGCTGGATCGAACGCCTGGAGCGGGCCCACGAGGATCGCGCGGCGGCCGGTATCAGGGCCGGTGAGAGCGTCCGCGAGCAGGCCGACCGCACCCTGATCGCCTCCATCGGCCGCTCGCGCGGGGGCGCCGCGCGCCGCACCGGCTCGCGGGGCGGTGACGACGCCACGTACGCCGCCTGCCGGCTGGTCGCCGAAGCGGCGGGCATCACCCTGGCCGATCCCGCGGACAGCGCGCGGTGAGCGAGCGGATCGACCCGGTGGAGCGGATCGCGGTGGCCTCGCGCGTCCGCACCCGCGCCGTCCGCCTCGACGGACGCTGGTGGGGCGAGAACGCGGGCCCGCTGGTGGGCCACCGCGCGGCGAGCGGCGCGCCGGTCGCCCTGCTGTGGCGGCGCGGCGGCTACGAAGCGGTGCACCCCACCTCCGGTCGGCGCACCCGGGTCGGCAAGAACAACGCGGACGAGTTCGAACCCCAGGGCGTCATGTTCTACCGGCCGCTGCCCGACCGGCCGTTGACGCCGTGGCGGCTGTTCCGCTTCAGCCTGCGGGGGACCCGCGGCGATGTCCGCAACCTCGCGCTCGCCGGTCTGGTGACAGTCGTGATCGGCGCTCTCGTGCCGATCGCCACGGGCCAGGTGCTCGGCGTCCTCGTCCCGAACGGCGAGAAGAGCCTCATCGTCCAGGTGTCCCTGGCCCTCATGATCACCAGCGTCGTCTCGGCGGCGTTCATGCTGCTCCAGAACCTCACCGTCCTGCGGATGGAGGGCCGCATGGAGAGCACGCTCCAACCCGCCCTCTGGGACCGCCTGTTGAGACTGCCACGCGCTTCTTCGCCGCACGCTCCACCGGTGAGCTGGCGAGCGCGGCCATGGGCGTCAGCGCCATCCGCCGCGTCCTGTCGGGCATCGGCCCCGTCGCCCTGCAAGCGAGCACGGTCGGCGCGATGAACCTGGCCCTGCTGCTCTTTTACAGCGTGCCCCTCGCCCTGGCCGCACTCGCCATGCTCGCCGCCATCGCCGCCGTGTTCCTCGCGCTCGGCCTCGCCGAACTGCGCTGGCAGCGGCGCCTGGTGGAGCTGGGCAACAAGCTCAACAACCAGGCGTTCCAGACCCTGCGCGGCCTGCCCAAACTCCGCGTGGCCGGGGCGGAGAGCTTCGCGTACGCGGCGTGGGCCGGGGAGTTCGCGCGCAGCCGGGAGCTGCAACGGCGGGCGGCCGCGTCAAGAACGCGACCACGGTCCTCAACTCCGTCTACCTGCCGCTCTGTACGCTCGTCATGTTCGTCCTCCTCGCGGGCCCGGCCCGCGGCAGCCTCACCGCGGGGGAGTTCCTCACCTTCAGCACCGCCGTGACGATGCTGCTGACCTCCGTCACCCAGCTGACGGGCGCCCTGATCTCGGCGGCCGCGGTGCTGCCCATGTTCGAGCAGATCAAGCCGGTCCTCGACGAGGCGCCGGAGGTACGCGCCACAAGCACGCAGCCGGGGGAACTCCAGGGCGCGATCGAGGCGCGCGGCCTGTCCTTCCGCTACACCGACGACGGCCCGCTGGTCCTGGACGACGTGTCCCTGACAATCCGTCCCGGCGAGTTCGTGGCCGTCGTCGGCCCGAGTGGCTGCGGCAAGTCGACGCTGCTGCGCCTCCTGATCGGCTTCGACGAGCCGCTCACCGGCAGCGTGCTCTACGACGGCCAGGACCTCGCCGCCCTGGACCAGGCGGCCGTGCGCCGCCAGTGCGGTGTCGTCCTGCAGAACGCCCTGCCGCTCACCGGCTCCATCCTGGAGTGCATCTGCGGCGCCGAGTCGTACACCCAGGAGGAGGCGTGGGAGGCCGCCGCCATGGCGGGCCTCGCCGAGGACATCAAGCGCATGCCGATGGGCCTGCACACGATGATCTCCGGCGGCGGGGCGGTCTCCGGCGGCCAGCGCCAGCGGCTGATGATCGCCCAGGCGTTGATCCGCCGCCCTCGCGTGCTCTTCTTCGACGAGGCCACGAGCGCCCTGGACAACGAGACGCAGCGCACGGTCATCGACAGCACCCGCGCCCTCAACGCCACCCGGGTCGTCATCGCCCACCGCCTCTCCACCGTCATGGACGCCGACCGGGTCCTCGTCATGTCGGAGGGACGCGTCGTGGAACAGGGCCCGCCCGCACAGCTGCTGGCGGACCCGGACGGACGGCTGCGGGAACTGGTACGGCGCCAGATGCGCTGAGCCGGTCCCCGGAGTGATCAGATGCGCTGAACCAGTCCTCGAACCGCTCAGACGCGCCGAGTCAGTCGTCGTAGTGGAGCGTGCCGTCCTCGTCCATCGTGGGGTGCATCTTCATGGGGCCGTAGGAGTCCACGTCCGAGGGGCGGGGCGGCTCCGGGCCGTCGGGGCCAAAACGGACCAGCCGTTCCGTACGGCAGATCCGGTACAGGGTGTCACCGACGCGCACCTCGTTGGCGTGCGCGGTGGCCTTGAACTCCTCGGCGGCCCGCGCGTGCGCCGCCTTCTCCTCCTCGTCGAACCCGTGGAACAGCGGCCAGGACTCCGTCATCGCGTCGTACAGCATCCGGCGGGCGTCGTGCGGGGTCGGCATCAGGGCGGACCGCGGCCGCCAGCCCTTCTCGCCGCGCTCGGCCACGCCGAAGCCGACGGGCAGGAGCGCGATGTCGGGATGGGTGGTGACGGCCCGCTCGGAGTCCGCGCGGACGCCGGCGGGGAACCGCGCGCCGCTGTAGGCGAAGTCCCGCAGCCCCAGCTTCAGGGCGCTCGTCATCAGCCCCGGGGTGTCCACGGCCGGGTCGAGCGTGAAACCCACGTCCTTGGACGGGGCGTCGTGCCGCCCGGTCCACGAACGGTCGGCCGGTTCCGGGTCCGTCGGCCGGGGCGGCTCCAGGCCGTCGGCACCGGTGCGGGCGAACTCGTCGCCGCGCACCACGCGGTAGCGCACACCGCGCACCTCCAGCTCGTCGACCGGCTCGCGTTCAAGGACGGCGACCGCCGCCAGCAGATCCCGGCGCACGGCGGGATCGTCGGTGTCGTCCTTGGCCCTGAACCACAGCGTCGAGTTCAGCGCGTCCCTGGCCTGCTGCGGCATGCCGTCCACGATCGGCTTCAGCACCCGCCATTCGGGCCCCGCCGCGGCATCCTGCACCGCGATACCGAAGACGGGCCCGCGGACCGCGAGATGCGGATAGCGGTACGACGCGTCGACGGCGTCGGCCTCGGTCACCAGCTCGGCGGGATCATCCCGTTGCACCAAACCGGCGTGGAGCTGGTTCAGTCGTTGCTTCCAGTCATCGCCCATGCGCACATTGTGGTGGCTTCGAGGGAGGGAACGGCCTGAAATGCCACAAGTGATCTCAAGTGATGGAGTGCGGGCCGACGTGTGGGCCCCGCCGCCGTGATCGGGTACGGGGCTAGGCGGTGAAGGATCAGCGGGGCATCCTTGACGCCATGTTGCAGAAGGCAGACACGGGGCGCGCCCACGCGGCCGGCACGGCTGAACTCTCGTACGCCCACGGCACCGGGGAGACCCCTCTCCTCGGTGACACCATCGGCCGCAACCTCGACCGGGCCGTCGCCGCCTGGCCCGACCGGGACGCCCTCGTGGACGTCGCCGCGGGCACCCGGTGGACGTACGCGGAGTTCGGCGCCGCCGTCGAGCGGCTGGCGCGCGGCTTCCTCGGCTCCGGGGTGGCCAAGGGCGACCGGGTCGGGATCTGGGCGGTGAACTGCGCCGAGTGGGTGCTCGTGCAGTACGCCACCGCGCGGATCGGCGCGATCATGGTGAACATCAATCCCGCCTACCGCGCGCACGAGTTGGAGTTCGTGCTCAACCAGGCGGGTGTCTCGCTCCTGGTCGCCTCGCAGGCCCACAAGAGCAGCGACTACCGCGCACTCGTCGACGAGGTGCGGCCCCGCTGCCCCGGACTGCGCGCCGTCCACTACATCGGGGACGGCTCCTGGGACGCGCTGCTCGACGCCGCCGCGTCGGTCACGGCCGGGGAACTCGGCGCCCGCGAGGCGCAGTTGAGCTGTGACGACCCGGTGAACATCCAGTACACCTCGGGCACCACGGGCTTCCCCAAGGGGGCCACGCTCTCCCACCACAACATCCTCAACAACGGCTACTGGGTGGGCCGTACGGTCGGCTACACCGAGCAGGACCGCGTCTGCCTGCCCGTCCCCTTCTACCACTGCTTCGGCATGGTGATGGGCAACCTCGGCGCCACCTCGCACGGCGCGTGCGTCGTCATCCCCGCGCCGTCCTTCGACCCGGCCGCCACGCTGCACGCCGTCGAGCGCGAGCGCTGCACCTCCCTGTACGGCGTACCGACGATGTTCATCGCGGAGCTGAACCTCCCCGACTTCGCCTCGTACGACCTGAGTTCGCTGCGCACCGGCATCATGGCGGGCTCGCCCTGCCCGGTGGAGGTGATGAAGCGGGTGGTCGCCGAGATGCACATGAGCGAGGTCTCCATCTGCTACGGCATGACGGAGACGTCACCCGTCTCCACGCAGACGCGCCGCGACGACGACCTGGAGCGCCGCACCGGCACGGTCGGCCGCGTCCTGCCGCACATCGAGGTGAAGGTCGTCGACCCCGCGACCGGCGTCACGCTGCCGCGCGGCACCTCCGGTGAGCTGTGCACCCGCGGCTACAGCGTGATGCTCGGCTACTGGAACGAACCCGAGCGGACCGCCGAGGTCATCGACTCCGGCCGCTGGATGCACACCGGTGACCTGGCCGTCATGCGCGAGGACGGGTACGTCCAGATCGTCGGCCGCATCAAGGACATGATCATCAGGGGTGGCGAGAACATCTACCCGCGCGAGATCGAGGAGTTCCTGTACGGCCACCCCAAGATCGCCGACGTCCAGGTGGTGGGCGTGCCCGACGAGCGGTACGGAGAAGTCCCGCTGGCCTGCGTCATTCTGCGGGACCCCGAGGAGACGCTGACGGCGGAGGAGCTGCGGGCCTACTGCAAGGGGAAGCTGGCCCACTACAAGGTCCCCGCCGCACTGCGCCTCATGGAGTCCTTCCCGATGACGGTCTCGGGCAAGGTCCGCAAGATCGAACTCAGGGAGCGGTACGCGGAGTGAGGGCGCGGCGCATGCACAGGCGGGGCCACCGGTCGAGGCCCAGCTCCGCCTCATGCGCGCGGATCTCCCGCAGGGCCGGGGTGAGTTCGGCCTCCGTGAGCGGGCGGAAGCCGATGCGGGCGTAGTACGGGGCGTTCCACGGGACGTCCGCGAAGGTCGTGAGGGTGAGGGCGGTGCCGCCTTGCGCGAGCGTCCGGTCCGCGAGGTGGTCGATCAGGGCCCGCCCGATGCCGCGCCGGGCGGCCCGCGCGGCGGTGACCTGCTCGATGTGCTCGCACCGTCGACGCCGTCGGCCGCTTCGTCGAGGGGCTCGCTGAGAACGTACGCGAGCGGGGCGCCCCTCTCGTCCGCCGCGACCCACGCCCCGCCCGCCCGGCGAAAGCGCTCCAACTCCGCGACCGGCGCCGCTCGTCGTCCGCGACGCCGTCCACGCCAAGGGCGCGGAAGGTTTCCCCCGCGGCGCGTTCGATGTCCTGGAGGGCGGGGAGTTCGGCGGCGGTGGCGGGGCGGATCAGCATGGGGCGAGTATGCCCCGGCCAAAAGTGGTTGTGCCGAGCGGCGATGCCGGGGATCGTGCGCCGGTGATCCATGGAGTGACCGGTCGCGGTGAGCGGCCCGAGACGGAGCCGGCCGCGGGCCCCGCCGCACCGCCGGCCGGCCTGAGCCGCGGCATGGTGCTGCTGCTCGCCGTGGTGTGCGGGGTGGCCGTCGGCAACGTCTACTTCCCGCAGGCCGTCAGCCCGTTGGTCGCCGAGGGGCTGCACGTGTCGGCGGACACCGCCACCCTGGTGGTCACGGCGACCCAGTTCGGCTACGCCGCCGGCATCTTCCTCCTCGTACCGCTCGGCGACCGCATCCCCTGCCGGTCGTCATCGCCGCGCTGCTCTCGCTCGCCGGGCTCGGCCTGCTCGGCGCGGGGCTCGCGCCGGGCCTGGTGCCGCTGGTCGCCGCGACGCCCTCGTCGGCGTCACCACCGTCGTCGCCCCGGTCGTCGCCCCCATGGCCGCGGGCCTCGTGCCCGAGGAGCGGCGCGGCGCCGTCACCGGCACCCTGCTCAGCGGCTCCCTCGGCGGCATGCTGCTCTCCCGCGCCTTCGGGGGCAGCCTCGGCGAATGGCTCGGCTGGCGCGCCCCCTATCTCACGTCGGCGGCCGTCGCCCTGCTCATCGCGCTGGTCCTCCTGCGCGCGCTGCCGAAGACCGCCGCGCCCTCCCGGCAGAGCTACCCGGCGCTGGTCGGCGAGTCGCTCCGGCTGCTGCGCACGGAACCGGAGCTGCGGCGCTCCGGCTTCTACCAGGCGATGCTGTTCGGCGCCTTCTCCGCGCTGTGGACCGGCGTCGCGCTCCTGATGACCGGCCCCGCGTACGGGCTCGGGGCCTCGGCGGTCGGACTGCTGGCCCTCGTCAACGCCGGGACCATGATCTGTACGCCCCTCGCGGGGCGCCAGGTGGACCGGCGTGGGCCCGACGCGGTGAACCTCGTCGCCGCCCTCGCGGTCCTCGCGGCGGCGGCGGTCCTCCTGTTCGGCGGCGCCGGCGGGGCGGCGGGGCTCACGGCGCTGGCCGTGGGGTCGCTGCTGCTCGACGTCGCGATGCAGTCGGGCATGATCGCCAACCAGGTGCGGATCTTCGCGCTGAGCGACGAGGCGCGCTCCCGGCTCAACACGGCGTACATGACCTGCGGCTACCTCGGCGGAAGCATCGGCTCCTGGCTCGGCGCGCGCTGCTACGAGGCGTTCGGCTGGCCGGGGGTCTGCGGGCTCGTGGCGGTGCTGGCCGCGCTGGCCCTCGCCCGCCATCTGCTGCACCTGAAGTCCCGGGGCTCCGGCGCCCGGGGGCTCCGGGGCAGCGGCTCCTGAGGGCTCCGAAGGCAGCGGTCAGCGCACTCCCTGTGGGCGGAATTGGATGCTGATGCGGCCCCCGGTGGCCCTGGCCGACTTGGGGACGGCGTGTTCCCAGGTCCGCTGGCAGGAGCCGCCCATCACGATGAGGTCGCCGTGCCCGAGCGGGTGGCGGACGGTCGCGCCGCCGCGGCGCGGGCGCAGCAGCAGGTCGCGCGGTGCGCCCACGGAGAGGATGGCGACCATCGTGTCCTCGCGGGCGCCCCGGCCGATGCGGTCGCCGTGCCACGCCACGCTGTCCCGCCCGTCGCGGTAGTGGCACAGCCCGGCCGTCGCGAACTCCTCGCCGAGTTCGGCGGCGTAGTGCTCGGACAGCGCGCGCCGCGCCTCGTCGAGGACGGGGTGCGGCAGCGGTGCGCCGGCGCCGTAGAAGGCGAGCAGGCGGGGCACGTCCACGACCCGCTCGTACATCTGCCGGCGCTCGGCCTGCCACGGGACGTCCGAGGCGAGGTGTTCGAAGAGGGCGTCGCGCCGGTGAGCCAGCCCGGCAGGAGGTCGATCCAGGCCCCGTCGCCGAGGACCGTCCTGCGGACTCCGTCCAGGGGGCGCAGCCGTGGTTCCTCGCCCTGGTCGAAGAGAGACCCTTGGAGCTGGTGCTGTGCCATGACACCAGCGTACTCCTGGTTCGAATGTGTGTACTAATAAAGCTTCTGGCCCCTCAGGCGCCGCGTGCGACGAGTTCGTCCGCCGCGCCGTTCACCGGCTGCGGCGTGCCGGTGAGGTCGATCGAGAACAGCGGGACGCCGAGCGTGTCCGCGCGGGCGCGCGCCTCGTCCGTGTAGCCCGCCAGGCAGAAGAAGGCGCGGGCGAGGGGCGTGTCGCCCGCCGCCGTCATCGCGGTGAGCCACAGGCATTCGATGTCGCGGGCGCCGATGCGCCGCAGGCCGGGGTCGACCTGGGCGACCATCCCGCGGGCGGTGATCCGCGTCCCTGAGGGCGGGCGCCGCGTGGCGCTGCGCGTCCTCGCGGTAGCCGAGCCACCGCAGGTACAGCGCGGCCGTGGCCACGGCGTCGCGTGCGTCCCGGATCGGCGCCGGCCGGAAGGCG
>RBWT01000181.1 GCA_004010275.1 Streptomyces huasconensis | reverse complement strand
CCGGCGCCAGCAACGGAGCGATCAACGCCCACGACTCATCCGTCAGTTCATGTCGACGCACCACGAACAGAGCAACGAGCGATCGACTTTCCAGACACGACCTAGCCATGTGAACGTCCAAGCTCGCCATCGCTTACCGGGCCGCACTCCACCTCGCCGCCATCCTCATCTGAGCCCGGCGATAGACCGCTGTCAGCGATCGGCTACCCAGCATGCGTCCGTCGGCCAGGTTCCCGCGCCAACGATTTGCTTCACGAGCCTGAACGCCTCGTGGATGGAGACGGTGTCCTCCTCTGGGTATTCGTCGTCCTGCCCGTTGGAGCGGACAAACCCGTTGCTCGATCCCTGAGCCCCGGGGTCTACGGCATGCTCGCCAGGATCGCCCTCTTCTTCGAGCAGCATCACCATCGTGCGCTCGGTATTCGTCACGAAGGCCAGCGATCGTCCGGACGAACTGGTCAGCCACGTCTCAAGGTGCCCGCTGTCGATCCGCGACCGAAGTGCCTCCGACACCATTTCGGACGAGACAGGCACAGCGCTGTCGTCGTTGATTACCCAGGACTCGATCACGAGCATGACGATCTCACGGACGGTGCAAAGAGACAGTCCTTAGCTGTCGTAGAGCCAGCCAGGCAGGCAGGTCGGGGGGCCGTTGCTGTGGCCGGCTGAGGAACCATGGCCGCACTGCAAAGCCTCGCACCTGCACCGTGACAGTGAGTTCCGCCAGTCACCGGTCGAAGTGTGGCTCGTGAGGCGCATGCGGGCCCGGTGGCACGGCGAGCACGACGGTGCTGAGATAACCCCGGAGGAGAAGGCGATCAAGGGACGGAACGCCGCGCGACTCGCGGAACGCCTCGACGCAGGCCCTCCATTGCCCGCGGACTGCCCCGTCCCCATGCTGCCCGAAGCCTAGCCGTACCTGCGCGACATACCCCTGTTGCGGCCACCCGGACAGGACGATCTGCTCCAGATTCTGTGGTGTCCCTACGACCACGATCCGCAGGGGAAGCCGTCGACCGCGCTGTTCTGGAGATCCGCCGCTCAGGTCGTCGACATCCTCGCCACACCGCCCGAGCCGTACGAGGTGAACTACGAGGGCTATGTGCCGGAACCGTGCGTGCTGGCCCCGGAAGCGATCACCGAGTACCCCGCCGGCCTCGATCTGAGCCCGCAGATGCGGCTGGTAGTGGAGGACTGGAGCAGATGGCAGGCAGCCGGTGCCGACGTGGACAGCTCCTACGCGGACTGTCCGCAGGACTTCTACGACATCCACCTGGCTGACGCGCCCGGCTGGAAGGTGGGTGGCTGGCCTCCGTGGGGCCGCACCGACCCCAACCTCCGATACTGCACTGTCTGTGATGTGCAGATGGTCCCGCTGCTGACCATCGCCTCCTTCGAATGGGACGGCGGTGAGGGTCACAGCTGGGCGCCTTGCGAAGAACAGGCCGCAGCCTACGCCGCCAACACTGCCGGTCATTGCTGTGGCCAGGACCCCTCGCAGCCGACCAAGGTTGAAGTCGGCAGCACTGACAACATGCAGATCTACGTCTGCCCGACCTCCCCCGAGCATCCGCACACCGACCTGATCCAATGAGTTGTCGAGGCTGTCACACACCCTCCGCAGTAGGTGGAAGAAGTGCCGCCTCTGTCCGCTGACATCGCATGTTGCGTGTGTGGCGATTCTGGAGCCGGCTGAGGAGGGCGACTGACCGGCGCGTCACGCGATCGTCACCCCTGAAGATGACCTCGTGACCCCCACGGTTAGGGTGATCCGCCGTACTCGGCGGATCACTCCCCTGAAGAGATGGGACTGGGGCTCATGGACGCGGATCACGTAAGGCTGGTCGTCGCGGCGCAGCGCGGTGATGAGCGGGCGCGCGAGGAGCTGGTTTCCGCGTATCTGCCGTTGTTGTACAACATCGTCGGACGGGCGTTGAGCGGCCATGCCGACGTGGACGACGTGGTCCAGGAGACGCTGCTGCGTGCGGTGCGCGACCTGCCCGCCCTGCGGGCCCCGGAGAGCTTCCGTTCGTGGCTGGTGTCGATCACGCTCCGGCAGGTCAATACGTACTGGCAGCGGCAGCGCACACTCGCCGACCGGACCACGCTCCTCGACGAGGCGCTCCCGGTGCCGGACACCACCGCCCCTCTGGAGGACACGACGATCCTGCGGCTGCGCATGTCGGACGAGCGCGGGCAGGCGGTCGAAGCCGGCCGCTGGCTCGACCCGGAACACCGCGTGCTCCTTTCGCTGTGGTGGCAGGAGTGCGCCGGGCTGCTCAGCCGCCAGGACATCGCCGACGCGACAGGCCTCGGCGTCTCCCACACAGGGGTTCGCCTGCAACGCATGCGCGAGCAACTGGAACTGAGCCGGACGATCGTCGCCGCGCTGGCGGCCGACCCGCGCTGTCCGGGCCTGAGCGCGACCGTCTCCGGCTGGGACGGTGCGCCAACGTCCGTGTGGCGCAAGCGGATCGCCCGGCACACGCGCGACTGTGCGACATGTACGGCGACGGCGGCCGATCGGGTACCGGCCGAGTTGCTCTTGTCCGGCCTCACGCCGCTGGCCGTGCCGGCGGCGCTCCTCGGCGCGCTGGTCGCGAAGGGCTTGCTGTCAGGTACGACGGCTACGACGGTGACGACGGCAGCAGCGACCGCGAGCGCCACGGGTACGTCGGCAGGGGGCGGCGCTCTGCTCGGCAAGCTTCACGCGGTGACCGCCCATCCGATCGCGACCCTCGCCACCGGCGCGGTGCTCGTCACCGGGGCCGCCACGTACGTCGCCTGGCCCGAACCGGAACCCCGGGCGCCCGGTGTCGCCGCCGCCCCGACGGCCGGTATGACCCTTCGGGCCACTCAGGCTCCGTCATCCACCCAGGCTCCGTCCGCCACCCCGGCCCCATCGACTACGCCGACTCCGACGGTCACGCCGTCGCCGTCGGGCCCGGCCGTGGTCCCGCTGGGCGTGCGGTCCCTTGAGTCCGTGGACCGGCCCGGCCAATTCCTCACGTACGAAGGAGACTTCGCGACGCTCAGCAGCGGTGCGGCCACCTTCACCGTCAGCAAGGGGCTCGCCGACAGCCGGTGTGTCACGTTCCGGGCACCCGACGGCCGGTATCTGCGCCACCACTACCTGCGGCTGCGCCTCAGCGCCGACGACGGCAGCCAGTTGTTCCGGGAGGACGCCACCTTCTGCCCGCGCCCCGGGACGGTCGACGGATCGGTGACTCTGCACGCGCACAACTACCCGGGCTCCGCCCTGCGCCCCCGCGACGGATCGATCCGCCTCGACGGCTTCAACGGCACACGTACCTTCACCGGCCAGGCCTCTTTCGTCGTCCGCGCGCCGCAGAGGTGAACGCGGGGACCCGCTGACTTCACAACCGCCCCCCGCATTACGTTTTTCTGCTGCGAGATCCCTCACTGCGTGGGCGCGCACAATTTTCGTTACGCCGTCCCACCTTCGCCAGCCTCCTCTTCAGGGGCGCCCCTTCACGGGCATCCCCCACTGCCCTGTCCCCTGAAGAAGGCCACTCCCCATGACCAGACACACCGACGAACCCCACAAAGGTTTGCACCGCCTCCGTCGGCCCCGCCGGGCACTGGCGATCGGCTTGACGGCCTCGGCGCTGGTGGCCGGTGTCGTGACGTTGCTCCCCACCTCCGCCGGGGCCGCGAGCCTGGAGGCCGAGGCATCCTCGTCGGGCCGGTACTTCGGCACCGCGATAGCAGCGGGGCGGCTCGGCGACGCGACGTACACCACGATCGCCGACCGGGAGTTCAACATGATCACCCCGGAGAACGAGATGAAGTGGGACGCGATCGAGCCGTCCCGCGGCACGTTCCGGTTCGATGCCGCGGACCGGATCGTCAACCGGTCCCTGGAGCGCGGCAAGCGGCTGCGCGGACACACCACGGTGTGGCACTCGCAGTTGCCGGACTGGGTGAAAGCGATCAACGACCCGGGCACGCTGCGCAGCGTCACGAACCACCACATCAAGACCACGATGGGCCGCTACAAGGGCAAGATCTACGCCTGGGACGTCGTCAACGAGGCCTTACAGGACGGCGGCAGCGGTGCGCTGCGCGAGTCGGTGTTCAAGAAGGTGCTCGGCGGCGGCTTCATCGAGGAGGCGTTCCGCACCGCCCGCGCGGCCGACCCGGCCGCGAAGCTCTGCTACAACGACTACAGCATCGAGGACTGGTCGGCCCCCAAGACCCAGGGCGTGTACCGCCTGGTGAAGGACTTCAAGGCGCGCGGTGTCCCCATCGACTGCGTCGGCTTCCAGAGCCACTTCGGGGCGGGCGGCCCGCCGGCCAGTTTCAAGAAGACCCTCGACAGCTTCGCCGCCCTCGGCGTTGACGTGCAGATCACCGAACTGGACATCGCCCAGGCGTCCCCCCGGCATTACGCGAGCGCGGTCAACGCCTGCCTCGGCGTGCGGCGTTGCACCGGCATCACGGTGTGGGGCGTCCGCGACAGCGACTCGTGGCGCGCGGACGAGAAGCCGCTGCTCTTCGACGCGGCGGGCAAGCCGAAGCCCGCGTACGACGCCGTCAAGGAAGCGTTCGGCGCCGGGTCGGGTACGACCCCGGCCGACCGGGGCGACGCCACCGGCCAGATCAAGGGCGTGCCCTCCGGCCGCTGTATCGACGTCCCCGACTCCTCGACCGCCAACGGCACTCGCGTACAACTGAAGGACTGCGACGCAGTCGAACCAGCGCTGGACGTACACCGCCGGCCAACAGCTGAAGGTGTTGGGCGACAAGTGCCTGGACGCGAAGGCGAAGGGCACGGCGAACGGCACCGAGGTCGTCATCTGGGACTGCAACGGCGGCACGAACCAGCGGTGGAACATCAACACCAACGGTTCGATCTCCGGCGTCGAGTCCGGCAAGTGCGTGGACGCGATCGGCGCGGGCACATCCAACGGCACCAAGCTCCAGCTGTACACCTGCGCCGACGTCGGCAACCAGAAGTGGACCGCCCCCTCCGGGTCGGCCGGTGGCACGTGTGCGCTGCCGTCCACGTACAAGTGGAACTCGACCGGCGCCCTCGCGCAGCCCGCGAACGGCTGGGCCTCGCTGAAGGACTTCACCCACGCCACGTACAACGGCAAGCACCTCGTCTACGGCTCGATGTCGACGGGCACCTCGTACGGCTCGATGGCGTTCGCCCCGTTCAGCGACTGGTCCGGCATGGGGACGGCCAAGCAGACGAAGATGAGCCAGAACGCGGTCGCGCCCACCCTCTTCTACTTCGCGCCGAAGAACATCTGGGTGCTGACCTACCAGTGGGGGGCTTCGCCGTTCAGCTACCGCACCTCCGCCGACCCGACCGACCCCAACGGCTGGTCCGCGCCGAAGCCCCTGTTCACCGGCAGCCTGCCCGACTCCCGGACCGGTCGATCGACCAGACGCTGATCGGCGACGACAAGAACATGTATCTCTTCTTCGCCGGTGACAACGGCAAGATCTACCGGGCGTCCATGCCGATCGGGAACTTCCCCGGTAACTTCGGCTCGTCGTACACGACGGTCATGAGCGACACGGTCAAGAACCTCTTCGAGGCACCGCAGGTCTACAAGGTCCAGGGCCAGAACCAGTACCTGATGTTCGTCGAGGCGCGAGGCGCCAACGAGAACCGCTACTTCCGCTCCTTCACGGCGACCAGCCTGAACGGTACGTGGACCCCGCAGGCCGCCACCGAGGCCAACCCCTTCGCGGGCAAGGCCAACAGCGGTGCGACCTGGACCAACGACATCAGCCACGGTGACCTGATCCGCTCCAACCCGGACCAGACCATGACCGTCGACCCGTGCAACCTCCAGCTGCTCTACCAGGGCAAGGACCCGAAGTCGGACGCCCCCTACGACGCGCTGCCGTACCGGCCGGGCGTTCTGACCCTGAAGCGCTGAGCAATCCCGCGCACAGCCCATCACGTACTAGGAGCACAAGTCCCCTCCATGAACACCTCACCCCCCACCCGCACGGGCTCCCGGCGGCGCGGTCTGCACCGTCGCCGCCGGGGCGCCATCGCGCTGCTGCTCGCGGTGCCCGCCGCGGCCGTGCCGTACCTGGTCCTCACGCAGGACGACTCGCAGGCCGCGAAGGCCCCGACGTCCGCGACAGCACCGTACAAGTGGCAGAACGCGCAGGTCGTCGGCGGCGGTTACGTCTCCGGCCTCGTCTTCAACCAGCGTGAGCGGGGCCTGCTGTACGCCCGCACCGATATGGGCGGCGCGTACCGCTGGAACGCCCGCGCCGAGAAGTGGATTCCGCTCACCGACTGGCTCGGCGAGAAGGACTGGAACCTGCTCGGCATCGACTCCCTCGCCACCGACCCCGTCGACCCCGACCGGCTCTACCTCGGCGCGGGCACGTACACCAACGACTGGGCGGGCAACGGCGCGATCCTCCGCTCCACCGACCGCGGCCGCACCTTCAAGCGCACCGAGCTGCCCTTCAAGCTCGGCGGCAACGAAGACGGCCGCGGCGCCGGGGAACGCCTCGTCATCGACCCGTCGAACCACTCCACCCTGCTCCTCGGCTCCCGTAAGAACGGCCTGTGGCGATCCACCGACTACGGTGCGACCTGGCGTCAGGTCGAGTCCTTCCCGGTCAAGGACGGGGCGGGCAGCGGTGCCGGCATTTCGTTCGTGACGTACGGGCCGAAGGGCAGCGGCACCGTGTACGTCGGCGTCGCCGACAGGAACCGGTCCCTCTACCGGTCGACCGACGGTGGTGCCACATGGCAGCCGGTCGCCGGGCAGCCGACCGGCCAGCTGCCGCAGCACGGTGTCGTCACGGGCGACGGCACGCTGTATGTGACGTACACCGACAACCTCGGTCCCAACGGCGTCACCGGCGGCTCGGTCCGGAAGTACACGCCGAGCAGCGGGGGTTGGAAGGACATATCCCCCTCGCAGGGCTCGTACGGCTTCTCGGGGCTCGCGGTCGACCCGCGCAAGCCGTCCACGGTGATGGTCACGACGCTGGGCCGCTGGTACCCCGAGGACGAGATCTACCGCACCACGGACGGCGGTTCGACCTGGAAGGCCCTCGCCGGCAAGTCGGTACGGGACGCCTCCGGCGCGCCCTACGTCGGCACCCACACCGGTCACTGGATGACGGCCCTCGTGATCGACCCGTTCGACTCCGGGCACGTGCTGTACGGCACCGGCAACGGGATCTGGCGGAGCGAGGACGCCGACGCAGGGACGAGCCACTGGGCCGCAGGGGCCAAGGGACTTGAGGAGACGGCGATCCTCGACGCCATCGCCCCGCCCGGCGGCGCGACCGTCCTGACCGCCATGGGTGACCAGGGCGGATTCCGTCACACCGACCTGACGCGGGTGCCGTCCGGGCGGATGAAGGACCCGCTGATGAGCAACAGCACCGACATCGACTACGCCGCGTCGAAGCCGTCGGTGATGGCGCGGGTCGGTACGGGCGGCAAGCAGGACGGCGCCTACTCCACCGACGGCGGCGTCACCTGGCGGGGCTTCGCCGCCGAACCGGTGGCCGACGCCCACAGCGGCCGTATCGCCCTCGCGGCGGACGGCTCCACGCTGGTGTGGACCCAGTCCGGCCAGTCCCCGTACCGCTCGACGGACAAGGGAGCGACCTGGTCGAAGGTACGGGGGCTCGGCACGGGGGCAGAGGTCGTCGCCGACCGCTCCTCCGCCCGCACCTTCTACTCCCTGACCGGCGGCACCCTCTACGCGAGCACCGACGGCGGCGCGACCTTCACCGCCCGCGCGACGGGCCTGCCCGCCGACGGCCGCCTCAAGGCCCTCACGGGCCGGGCCGGCGACCTGTGGATCGCGGGCGGCGGCAAGGGCCTGCTCCACTCCACGGACGGTGGCGGCACGTTCACCCGGCTCGCCTCGGTGACGTCCGCCTCGGCGGTCGGCTTCGGCAAGGCCGCGCCGCGCGCCTCGTACCAGGCGCTGTACCTGATCGGCACGGTCAAGGGCGTCACCGGCGTCTTCCGTTCCACCGACAAGGGCGCCACCTGGACCCGCGTCAACGACAAGGCCCACCAGTGGGCCGCCATCGGCAGTCAGGGCGTCGTGACCGGCGATCCCGACACCTACGGCCGCGTCTACATCGGCACCAACGGCCGGGGCCTCCAGTACGGCGACCCGTCCTGATCCCCGTGCATCACCCGTGACAGCGGGCTACCGCCCTCCTGACCGAGGCGACATCACGGTCAGGAGGGCGGTGGCGCTGCGCGGGGGCGCGTTCTCGGCTGTGCCTCACCCAGGCATGGAACCGGCGTCGGCGTTCCCGACGGGGAGCGGAGTGGCGGCGAACACGAAGTCCGGGTCGACCGCGGACTTCACAGCGAGCAAGCGTTCGGTGTTCGGCCCGTAGGAGTGCGCGACTTGGTCGGGTGTCTCCGGCCCCAGGAAGTTCACGTAGCCGCCCGGCAAGGAGAAGGGTTCGAGCGCCGCGTGCAGCTCTTCCAGCCAGCGCAGGTGCGGTGACCTGCTGTTCCCACTGCCTGCGTTGTCCTTGCTGTCGCCGCCCTCCCACATGGAGATCAGCTCGACCATCAGGTGCGGTTCGCGTCGGCCGAACGCGGTCGAATCGATGGGCGGACGAGTGGCAGCGCCATGGAACTGATGCCACACGATCGCGGAGAACGGTGAGGTGAACTCGCGGGCGGCTCCCTCCAGGACGGTCGCCATGGAACCGGAGACGCTCTGGACGGTCCGCGTGCGGATCGCGCCCATGCGCCCAGGTGGGAACATGGCGTCCGTCGCGGCCAGCGTCGCGGATCGGGCGACAGGCCCCACTTCGGTGAGCACGGGTGTGCCAAGCCGGGCCAGGGCACGCACCGGCCCGTCCTCGGTGTTCCCCACTTCGAGGTCTCCCGACCAGGTCGGCGCGACGTACACCGTCGGTTCGCCGTCCGGGCTGGGAAGAAACCCCACGTCCACGGTCAGCTCGTCCGGACAACCCTGAAGCATTTCTTCGAGGCCGGCGAGAACGCCGGCGCTCTGGGCGACCGGGTACAGGATGGTCCCCGACACCACCGTCGGCACGGCGTGCAGCCGTATCCGCGCCGAGGTCACGACACCGAAGTTGCCGCCGCCACCGCGCAGCGCCCAGAAGAGGTCCGGGTGATGTTCGGCGTCGGTGTGCACGCGTGAACCATCGGCCAGCACCATCTCGGCGCCGAGCAGGTTGTCGGCCGCGAGCCCGAACCGCCCGAGCAGGGGGCCGTACCCGCCGCGAGCGCGAGGCCGACCATGCCGACGGCGCCAGCCGTGCCGGTGACGGCGGTCAGGCCCACCTGCTCGGCGGCGGATACGACGTCGGACGAGAGCGCTCCGCCACCCACCGTCGCGAACCGGTGGTCGACGTCGACCTGAACTTCCCGCATGTCGGTCAGATCGAGAACCAGCCCACCGGGCCGGAATGCCCGGCCCCAGAAGTCATGGCCTCCGCCCCGCACCGAGAGCGGCACTCCATGATGGCGGGACGCGCGTACTCCCGCCTGCACGTCGGCGGTGGTCGCGCACCGCACGATCACTGAAGGGCGGACATCGACCGCTGCGTTGAACAACGCCGCTGCTCGTATGTACTCCGGTCCGTTGGTGAGCACGCGGTCCGCGGGGACGTGGGACCGCAACTCGGCCAGCAAGGCAGTACTGGCCGCGTCGTCGGCATGGGCACCGGTATAGGACTGCATGGCCCTCTCCCCGTCGGCCACAGGTGTCTGGGTCAGCCAGTCGTAATGGCGAAGGACCCGTTGGGTGCGAAGACGAGCTTGGCGAAGTTCTCACCGATACGGCGGTGTCCTTCGGGGCAGGGGTGTATCCCGTCCGGCAGGGGGAACTCCTCGTGGTCGCTCTCGCCGTAGAGGTCGAGTCCGTCGAGGTAGTGGAGGTTGGGGTCCTCGGCGGACCGCTGCTTGACGATGTCGGCCAGGACGTCACGGATGATCGCGAGTGTCAGCCGTCCGGCGGCGGTCTCGTCCGGATCGCCGGTGGCCTTGAACTTCAGGGTGCCACTGGAGAAGTCCGGCATGAGAGGTCCGGGGGTGTTCTCGTGGGTCGGACACAGGACGGGGGAGACCAGGAGCAACGGGATTTCGGGGTGGCCCTCGCGGATGGTGTCGAGGAAGCCGTGGATGGCGGGGGCGAAGGCGCGTAGGCGCATGGTGTCCCCGTTCACGACGTTGATGCCGAGCTTGAGGCTGATCAGATCGGCTGGGGTGTCGCGCATCGCGCGGGCGGTGAAGGGGTCGAGCAGTGCGCTGCCGCTGAAGCCGAGGTTGATCAACTCCACATCGCCTGCGGAAGCGGCCAGCGCGGGCCAAGTGGTGCTGGGGGAGGCGGCGTTGGAGCCGTGACTGATCGAGCTGCCGTGGTGCAGCCACACTCGGCGCCCCTTGTCCGGGGTCGGCTCGACTGGGGCGTCGCTGCGCAGGGCGACGACCTCGGTGATCTCCGCGTGCGGGAGCCAGATCTCGATGTCCTTCTCACCGGTGGGGAGGTCGGTGAAGTGGGCGGTGCCGACCGGGCCCGGGGTGAATTCCGCGGTCGGGTCAGCATGTCGGTGACGGTGCGCAGGTTCCCGCCGTCCACGGTGGCCTGGGCGGTGAGGCGGCCGTCGACCAGGAGGTCGTAGACGCCGTCCGGCGGGGGCGGGAAACCCCGGTAGACGCGTTTGGTCGGCAGGGTGTCCAGGTGGATGGTGGTGGCGCTGGTACGGAAAGCCAGCCGGACACCGGAAGGCTGGGCCTCGGCCACGGCCAGCTGGTCGTCGGGAATCTGGCGGCGCGCCCGGGCAGGCAGCCGGTGCGGCAGGAGGCCATGGGCGGTCTTCTCCACGTCGAGGTGCCCGCGCAGGAAGTCGGCGGTGACGGGGGTGGTGATCAGCTTCTGTTCGGTGCTCATTGCCTTCAAGCCTTGTCATTCTGGGGTGGAGGTGCTGCCGGGTCGGTACAGAGCAGCCGTCGCGGGTGACGCGACAGGTCAGGAGGCGGACCGGCTCCGCAACGCGGTGTCGAGGCAGTCCAGGGTCCAGGCCCAGGACTGCTGCGCGGCGATGTCCGTGTGGTCGAAGCCGCCGGCTGCTTCCAGGGAGGCGTAGCCGTGGAAGACGCTTCCCAGCATGCGGACCGCGTGTGTCTGGTCCGGCTCAGCCAGCTCGTAGCCCCGCAGGATCGCCCGCGTCATCTGCGCGTGCCGGACGCCGGCGCTGGCCGCGGCGGTCTGCGGGTCGAGCCGGTAGCGGGCTGCTTCGTACCGGCCGGGGTGCGCCCGGGCGTAGTCCCGGTAGGCGTTCGCGAAGGCCGTCAGGGCGTCCTTCCCGGCCCGCCCAGCCACGGCGTCAGCCACCCGGTCGGCGAGCTCCTCCAGCGCGAACAGCGCGATCCGGGTCTTGAGATCGTGCGAGTTCTTCACGTGCGCGTACAGGCTCGCCGGCTTCACGCCGAAACGCCGGGCGAGCGCGGACAGGGTCACCTCGCCGAAACCGGCCTCATCAGCAAGCTCCGCACCAGCGAGCGTCAGCCGCTCCGGGGTCAGTCCCACCCGAACCACGACCATCACCTTCTTTCGATATGCCTACGGGCATCATGCATCTACCTATGCCTTATAGGCAAACAGGCATCGTGCTTAGGTGTGGTGTCCGACGCCCAGCCCGCATTCCCGAGGAAGCGCGGAACTGGCTCGCGGCGCTGGCGGCGGCGGTGGGCATGTCGCTGCGCGCCTACCTGGTGCAACTCGCCGATACCCTCCTCGCCCTGGATGGGTGTGCCGCGCGGGCCGAGCAGACCCGGGCCGCGCTGAAGGAGTGCAACGGCTGCGCGCCCACTCAGGCTGAGGAGGGGGACCCCTACGGCGAGCCGGACCGCCGCCTGGCCCAGGCGGGCCCCCCGAGGACGACACCGCGATGGCCGCGGCCGGGCAACGTTCTCGCCCCGCCTCATCCACCGCGCGCATGCTGAGGCCGACTGGTACCTGTATGCCCCCGCGTGTGCGCTCGTGAAAGCCGACCGTGCCCGGCCGCCGGGCATGGCGGAGCACCTGGCCGCACTGACGGGTGTCACCGTGCCCGAGCTGGGCTTCCCGGCGGCCCCGTAACACTGACGCCGGATTACCCGCTGGCGCCGCGGTGGGCTCGGCTGATCTGAAGGCAGCTCCGTCGGTGGGCGGCGCCGACCGACCGAGGAACTGCCCAACCAAGGCGGCTGCACCACCGGCCACCTTCCGGCTTCCGACACCTCAGCGCAGACAGGGCCTGAACGTTTGCTGGTGGAGGTCACCGCCGACCGCACCGGCGAGAAGTGGTCGGATCACGGCCAGCTCACCTCGCCCACCGTGGACGGCAAGACATATGACGGTCAGTACGGTCCCACGGACCAGAGCGAGCGCATCAGGCTCTGCGAAACCTACTTCCACAACGTGCCCTTGGGCCTGTCGGCAACCTCAACTGCCGGAGTGAACACGGGCTTTAACCGTTAACCCGGGGGAACTTGCAACTCCATGACCCGGGACGGGGAAGACGTACTTCTATCTCACCGACGCGCTCGGCTCTGTCGTCGCGGTCGCCAGCGAGGCCGGCGAGAAGGTCAACATGTACTCCTACAGCCCCCGCGGCGTCACCCGCTCCACGAGCGCCGAGCAGGAAGAGAACGGGTGCTGCCATAGCCGCCAGCTGCGCCCTCGGAGGCGCTGCAGGCTACTACGGAGCAGAGATCATCACCTACGGATAAGGCGGCGTCCAACGGAGGGCTCGATACACGTCAGGTGATGCCAGGTCGGGGACTCAATTACGCGTGTTCACTATCACCCTGGTGGCCTTCCCCAATTCCCTTGATTGCTGGATTTCAGAAACCTGTTTTTGGCGCTACGTAGAAGGTAATGCGGGGTATTACTTGCTTACGGCAGGGGTTATTGTCCCCATGGTCATGGGTGGTATATAGGCTAACCAAGGAAGTGGGCGGTATTCAGTATGGGCCGAGTGACGGGCCAGGCGGTGAACTCGATATTGGGAGCTACTGCTACAGCAGCGGCAGAATCCCGTCCGGCAAATCAGATCGGACGGGATTCCGTGGCCATGAGCGAACGCCGAGTGTTACGTCACCACTGGTCGATCCACCGGTGGGTCATCTTCCCGTTGCCACACGCGGCGTACTTCGTTCCGCGGATCTTGTTGATCACGGAGTAGTAGTGCTGGCCGTCGGTGCACTTGACGCCCACACGCCAGTCCCTGCCCCCCGAGCACCAGCCGGACGCACGGTAGTCGCTTAGCTTCGTCGTCGAGCACGACATGGCTTGGGCGCCCACTTCGTCGGCGGAGGCTGCGGGGGCGAGGGCCACCCCGCCACCGAGAGCGATCACCGCAGTGGCGGCGGCAAAGGTCGTACGCATCTTCATGAGTGCCGTTTCCTTCCGGGACGCAACGGCCGGCGGTCGACCGGCCCGTGGTCGTACTGGCCCAGGAGGCTATCGATGGGCCTCGCGCGACGTCATCCCGCGCTGGTTTGGCTTTGGAGTCATACCAGCGCGGTAGGCACGCGGCGACTACAACTGCTGTCGTACACGGCGTATGCGGACTCCCAGAACTACCGGCGGGTTTTCTTGTTCGCCGGTGTCTGGGCCAGGACTTCGGAGCCGACCTGGGGTGGTGAGGAGTCGGCCGAAATTCTCCATCGGGTGCTGACTCATCCGATCCCGATGCCGCCCGGGAGGCGCTGACGTTCCTCTTCGACGATCGCGACCGGTGGGAGACCGATTTGCCGAGCGTTCACGTATTCACGGTCCGGGCCGAGGGCCCGTACGGCGCGGTGGAGCCCTTCGAGTACACCGTCGACATCTCCACGTGGGCCCCGGCGTCCTACTCAGAGCTCTTGGACGACTGACGGGTCTACCGCGGTGCCGAGATCCCTGCGCCGCGTTCGTCGTGCTGGCACAGCATCCTCAGTACAGTCCCGGGGAGGGAGACTGTCCCTTCTTCGCTCCGGTGGTGATGACGAGCCGTTTCCTGATGTCCCGCAGGCTCATACCCCGGTTGCGCAGGTGCAGGGCCATGGGACAGCATGGCGTCGCCTCCGCCGCGGACACCGTGGTCCTGGTCCACCGCGAGGACGCGTACGACCGGACGGCTCGGCCAATGGAGGCCGACCTCGTCGTCACAAAGTCACGGAGCCCCCGGCCCACGATCGCGGCCGACATTGCCTTCCAGCCCCCACTACGCACGCTTCACCGACTTCGCGCCCACATCATGAGAAGCCCGCACGATTTGGCGCTCACACGGCAGACCGGCTCCGATGCGCGTGCTACAGCAGTCCTGCCAGCGGCAGGACGCGCTCGGTGAGCTGCCCGTGCAGCCGTCCTTCGGAGATGTCGACCTCAGCGAGCCAGTCGGCGGCGACCAGCAACTCAACGTGCTCGCCCATCTGTTCGGTTGGCAGGGCACAGAACACGGCGGCCTTGTCCAGGTAGAGTCCTCCGTCTTCCGGGTGTCCGAGGTGTCCGTCGGGACGGGTGTGGGCAGCGGTGTACAGCGCCAGGAGCCGGGTGGCCGCGCCGGCCTTCTTCTTGCGGAGTTTTCGATCGCCCACCGCTTTCTGGGCCCAGCCGGAGATCCTCGCGCGGGTGGTCTTGCCGAAGGCGAACGGGCGGGGTTGGTCGGGCAGCAGGGCGGGGACGGTGACGGCGACGGGGTTCTCGGGGCGGGAGGCCATCACCTCGGCGACCGTGCCGGGCAGGCGCAGCCAGTCGGTGTCGACCAGCTGCTGCAGCACCCGCTCGGCATCGTCCTGGAGCCAGCCGGTGAGGTCCTGTCCGGTGATGTTCCCGACGCCGGCGCGGGCGGCCCGCAGGGTGAGCATGAGCACCGCCAGGTGCGCCTCGGCCTCCGGGTGCGGGGCGTGCGCCTGGGCGTAGTCCAGCACGGCGCGGGCGTGCACGGCCTGTTGACGGGTCAGCAGCCGTTCCACCACCGGGCCGGCGTCGTCTGCTGTGGCGCCGGCGGGCTGCCCGCTACGGTTGGCGTGCATCTCGCGGGTGGTCTGCGCGGCCTTCTCGGCTCGTTGTGCTTCGTGGCGCAGGGAGCCGTCGCCGCTGGCGTCGGCCCACAGGCGGAACGCGCGGGCCTTGCGCTCGTGGAGTTCGGCGAGGAGGGCGAGGTCGGGCTCGGTGCGCTGCTGGTAGGCGCGGAAGGCGTCCCCGAGGTCGATGAGTTCCAGGCGCAGGACGTCGGGCTCGAGGTCGTGCGGCACGATCCGCTGCAGCGATTTTCCCCCATTTCCTCGCCCGCCGAGGCGTACTGGCCGGTGAGGTGGTGCGGGCGCAGGGGACCGGAGTGGTGGCGGGGCGGGGGAG
>RBWT01000180.1 GCA_004010275.1 Streptomyces huasconensis | reverse complement strand
GTGAGGGCGAGCACGAGGCCACGGCGGCCCGCGGGGGTGCGGAGCGGCGGGCAGGAGCGGTGCCCCGGCCGGGTCGCGGACGCGCCTGAACCCAGGCCGCGCCTGCCGGAGACGGCGGACCGGGCCGCGGGCGGCCGGCCGGGGCTGGGCCGGTCGGCCCGCCTGATGCTGAGGTGCCCCACGGACACTCCTTTTCCTGCCAAATGGGTTACTCGGCCGCCGTGTTGGCGGGCCGGGCGAGCGGATGCTCTTCACCCACCAAACCGCTGAGCCTTGGCCGGTTGTTAACTCAACGGACCATCTCCTTAGCGGAGCGTGATCGCTCAACGGCGCTCACAGCGCGTGACCTGCACCCCAGTCGGCCCGTGACTCACATCACACACGCGTGCGCATCCGCACATGCGCCCCCGCCGCCCGCACGGCGCACCACCGGCGCGCTACGCGCCCCCTCACAGGTCAGCCCGCGACCATCGCTCCGCAAGCCGGTACCCCCGGCCTGCTTCGCAGGAGATTTTCCGTTCACGTTCGTATCTGTTCGTATCCGACCGGAAGTGACTGCACGTAGTGCACAACGCTCAAGCCGCCTGCTCCGCCAGGATGCCGCGGCCGAGGTACGGGGTCGGCGGCGGCCAGAACCAGGCGCTGAAGTTCGCCCGGCTCCAGCGCTTCTCCCGCGCCGCCCGGTACTAGTGCCCCGCCGCGCGGTGCCGGCTCGGGTCAGCCGACGGTCGGTGCGGCCCTGCCCGGGGCGGGCGCCGCCTCCAGGCGGTCCAGGCGTTCGTAGAGGGCGCGGCACGAGGCGGGCGCGGTTCTGGACGCAGCGCACGGTGCCCTCGATCGGCGCGGACAGCCGGCCTTCTGCCTCGCGCAGGACGACGTCGCGAGCGCCTTGGGTCCGCTGTCCTTGGGCAGCTGGTCGGCGCGGCGGCGGACGCCGGAGGCGACCGCGCGGGCGTGGCCGGTCAACTGGAGGGCGATCTGTTCGTAGTCGCGCGTCGCGAGCGTGTCCTGGCCGGTCCAGGCGAGGACGGCCTTGACGAGGCTCTCGTACGGCTCGCGGTCGAGCGGGAGATCCGCCTCGATCAGCCCGTCGGGGTCGTGCAGGACCGTGTGGGTGCTGGTGTGCATGGCGGGCCTCGCTGCCAGGAGCGTCGTGTGCGGATGGCCGGCGGTCACCGCTGGGAGTCCTCGCTGCCGCCGGCTCCGTAGTCTTGGCCCTCGCCGCGCTGAGCGAGGAACCGGGCGAAGCCGCAGTCCGCGCGGGCCATGAGAGACGGTGAGGGGACGCCGTACGCGGGCGACTCCACTGCCACGGCCCTCCCGGGCCGGGGCAGTGGAGTCGGTGTGTGCGCACATGAGGCCCCGCCCTTTCCGGCTGGTGGTCGTCGGTGCCGTCGACGCTGCGCACCCGCGGTCCGCGCGCTCAACGAAGTTGCGGAGAATTGCGGGACTTCACTCCAGGGCGTCGATTGCGGCTCGGATGAGAGCGCGGGCCGCGACGCCGTAGACGGCCATCTCGGCGAGACCGGCGAACGCCCTGGCGTAGTCGGCGACCTCGCGCGGCTGCGTCACCTTGATCTCCGCCGTCAGCGTCTCCACCACGGCCATCGTGTCGTCGTGGACGTAAAACGCCTCGAGCGGCCAGACGGTGCGCTGCGCGGTGAACGGGATGATTCCCAGCGAGAGGGAGGCGAGCGGCATCACGGCCAGGAGGTGGCGCAGCTGCCCCCGCATCGCGTCGGGGTCGGCGGTGCGGTAGCGCAGGACGGACTCCTCCATGAGGACGACGTAGCGGTGGCCGCCCTCATAGAGGAACCGGGAGCGGGCGACCCGGGCGGCGACCGCTTCGGCGACATCGTTCGGGGTCCCCTGGAAGGCGGTGATCTGCTGCATGAGGGCGGTCGCGAACGCCGGTGTCTGGAGGAAGCCGGGCGGCACGTTGGACAGGTAGACCCGGCAGTGGCGGGTCTGCTCGTGCAGGGCGAGCCAGTCCTCCTGGACCTGACGCATGCCGCCCTGGTGCAACCGTCGCCACTCCATGTACATCGAGTCGACCGCGCGGGCGGTGGCGATGAGGTCCTCGGCCTGGTCGCCCGCGCCGCACGCCGAACACCAGGTGCGGATGTCCGCCTCCGAGGGCGCGGCCGCGCCCTTCTGGATCCGGGTGGTCTTCGCGGGGTGCCAGCCGCACCGGGCGGAGAGTTCCTTCCCGGTGAGGCCGGCGTCCTTGCGTAGATGCTGCAACCGGACGGCGAGCGCCTCGCGGGCCGCCTGAGCGCTGGACGAGGGGGAGGCGGTCGTCAGTGCCTGACGCTGTCGGGGATCTTGAAATCCGGAGCCGCTGATCACGACAAGCGCGTCGAGCGGTCCCCTCGTTTCTCCTGTTCAGGAAGGCCGTGGGCAGGCTGGTCGTCCGGCGAGGACGCGCCCTCGGCCTGGTGACCGTTAGGCGAACGAATCGTTCGTGCTCTGTGGTGCCTTTGTGACTGGGGTGGTTGGTGTGCCGACGGGCGTTCACTCGTTCGTGGCGACCGCCCCGAGAATCACGGATCAGGCCGTCGGCGCGGGTGGCACGGTTGGGGCCCGCGACTTCCGGAGGTCCGAGATGTGTGTTCGCTCCCGTACCGGCTGCGCGGTCCCCGAGCTGACGGTGCGGGTGGCGCGGGCGAGCAACCCTCAAGGCACCACGGCCATGGCCATCCGCGATCACCTCAACGGCCTGTGGAGCGATGAGGACTTCGAGGAGTGGTATCCCCGGGACGGCAAGCCGGGTCTGTCACCAGCCCAGTTGGCCACGGTGTCCGTCCTGCAGTTCCTGTTGGAGCTGTCCGACCGGCAAGCCGCCGAGTCCGTGCGCAACCGCATCGACTTCAAATACGCGATGGGCATGGAACTGGAAGACCCCGGCTTCCACCACAGCGTCCTGACCGACTTCCGCGAGCGCCTGGCCGCGGAGGGCCGGGCCGACAAACTCCTCGATCTCGCGCTGGAAAAGATCCGGGCCGTCGGTCTGATCAGGGAACGCGGCCGGCAGCGCACCGACTCCACCCACGTCCTGGCCGCGGTCCGCGACCTGACCCGCCTGGAGCTGGTCACCGAGGCCATGCGCGCCGCTCTGGAGGAACTCGCCCGACGGGCGCCGCACGAGCTGGTCGGCCTGGTGACCGAGGACTGGGCCAAGCGCTATGGCCGCGCCGCCCGGCTGGGGAAGAACCCCTCCAAACCGAAGACCCGGATCAAGGAGACCGGCGAGGACGTCCGCCTGCTGCTGCGCTACGTCCACCGCTACCTGCCCGCACTCCGCGACGGCGAGCAGGTCCAGGCCCTGCGCCAGATCTTCGTGCAGAACTACTTCATCGACGCCCAGGACCGCCCGAAGTGGCGGGAGCCGGAGGACGCCGGCCTGCCGCCCTCGGCCATTGCCATCGTCTCCCCCTACGACGTGAGCGCCCGCTACGCGCGCCGCGGTGAAACCCGCTGGAAGGGATTCCTCGCGCACGTCACCGAGACCTGCGACCAGGACACCCCCAGCGTGATCACCGACGTGACCACCACGAAGGCGCCCGTTCACGACACCAAGGCCCTGCCCGGCATCCTGGCCAAGCTGGGGGATCGGAATCTACTGTCGAAGGAGCACTTCGTCGACGGTGGCTACCTGTCCGTCGCGTTGAAGCAGCAGGTCGCCCGCGAGCACGGCGTCGGCCTGGTCGGCCCGATCCGGGCCAGGAGCACCCGCCAGTCCCGCAAAGGCACTGTCTTCCACCGCGAAGCATTCACCATCGACTGGGACGCCAAGCAGGTCACCTGCCCGCAGAACAAGGCGAGCCGCCGATGGTCAACACCGCCCTCCCTCGCGCCCTATGTCACCGTCGAGTTCTCCCCGGACGACTGCCGGCAGTGCCCAGTGAAGGCCGCCTGCACCCGCACCGACGCCCGGAAGGTCACCTTCCTGCCGCGCGACCTCTACGACATCCAGTCCGAGTCCCGGACCGAGCAGCAGACCCAGGAGTGGCTGTCGCGCTACTCGCTGCGGGCCGCCATCGAGAGCACGATCAGCGAGTTCGTCAACGGTCACGGCATGCGCCAGTGCCGCTACCGCAGCGAAGAGAAGGCGCACGTCCAGCACGTCCTGACCGCTATCGCGGTCAACCTCGAACGCATCGGCGTCCACCTGCCGCCGACGCCCGCCCGGCAGCCCCGGAACCCCACCGCGCTCCAGGGCTTCCTCGACTGGCAGCACATCCCTCGGCCCCGGTCTTGGCGCGTCGCCACCCACCCCGCAGGCTGAGCTGATCCTTCTGAAGGTGGTGGTCACCACTTTCCCCCGGACCTGGGGGTCGGACCCACACGCGGCCCAATGCAACCTAGGGGACAGACTGGCCGGGCGCGGTCAGGAGGGCTGCCGGCCGGACGGGTCTCCGCCGGGGTCGTCGGCCAGCTCGATGACGGCGGTGATCCGCTTGCCCACCGGTTCCCGGTGGACACAGAACGTCTGGGACACTGCCATGGTGATCTCAAGGCCGTGCTGGCCGATCCGTTCCGGGTCGGCCGCCTCGATGGACGGCAGGGTGGTGCTGCTGTCCCACACGCTGATCTCGACGGCTCCCTCGACGATCTCCAGGTCCAGCAGACACGGGCCTGGCGCGTATTTGCGGGCGTTGGTGACCAGCTCGCTCACGACCAGCTGCACCATGCCCATCGCCCGCGTCGACACCGGCAGCCCGTGCTGAGCCTGCACCGAGGTGAGGAAGTCGCGGGCCATGTCCCGGGCCTCGGCGATCTCCGCACTGCCCTCGAACGCGGCACCGGCCCTGATCGGACGGTCGACCAGCGGCTCCTGGCCCTCATTCTGGGCAGCAGCATCCATGGACCCGCCTCACTTCCGAAGCGCCGAGCAGTGCCCACCCCGCATACCCCCCAAGCACCGCAGCACGCGCAAACGCAGGCGGATTGTTTCCAGAAATGTGCTGCGGGTATTCCCACCTGGGAAGAGTCGAGTGGAGGGAACAGACCGTGAGCGAGCAGGCCGGGCAGTGGCACTTCCTCACCAACCACGCCCGCGTGCTGTTCACCATCGCCCGCGACCCTGCCGCCCGGCTCCGCGACATCGCCGCGGTCTGCAGCATCACCGAACGCACCGCCCAGAGCATCGTCACCGACCTCGAACAGGCCGGCTACATACGCCGCGAACGCGAGGGACGGCGCACCCGCTACATCCTCTGCGCAGACGGCACCCTCCGCCATCCAGCAGAGGCACACGTCCCCGTCCGGGACCTGCTGGACGTCTTCACCGCCCACGACAGCCGGCGCTGACCAGCGCCCGACCGCTGGGCTGATTTCTCCCAAGGCCGCCTCGGAGCGGTTTGCTCAACGATCGTCCGCCAGATCAGGCCCTTTCCAAGATCCCCGACAGCGTCAGGCACTCATGAGGAGGCGGCCCTTGGGTTGTACGTGACGTCAGATGCGGTAATCGGCGTGGTCGGTAGCCAACTCCCACACGACGCGGAACGCCCCGGCACACAGCTTGATGGCCTGCGGGTCGTCGGTGTGGTCGGGCTCCAGGGCCTCGCCGTCACCGGAGAACAGGTTCCACCGCACGACCTTGTCGTCGATGAGCCAGAAGTCGTTGCCCGGCAGGGCGAGGGCGGAGGCGCGGCGGCGAGGCAGCCAGCGGACCTCTTCCCCGGCGCGGCAGTTGGCGTCGGTGCTGGCGTGCTCGAAGCGGATGTAGTCGGTGACGGGCTCGGAGACGATCCGGGCCCGGCGGACTGTCACCCCGCGGGCGACGGTCCGCTCCACCAGGGGCAGCCACCCGCCCCAAAATTTCGAGTCGTCCGCGGGCACGCTCCCGTCCCGCAGGAACGCCTCGTAGACCTCGCGCTCTTCCCCCACGGCGTAGACGTCGCGGAGCTCCAGGTGCAGAGCGTGGGTCCGGGCGGAGTCGAGCAGGTCCTCAAAGCTGGGCGTGGGCGGCCTCTGCGGCATCGCACGCCCTCCTGATCTACTCCACCATGCTGAGCGGGATCCGGACGATCCCCTCGTCGTCGGCGGGCGGACTGTCCTGACGGCAGGAGGCCCGGGTCGCCGCGTCGGCGAACTTGCCCTGCACAACCAGCTCCGGGCCCTGGGCGGTGTCGGTGTCCACCCACACCGCCGGGCAGTTCCCTCCACCCGAGTTCGGGTCCGTGCCGAAGAAAAGTAACGCCATGATCCCCTCCAAGGCGAGCCGGTTGCGCGTAGTTGCGTGACGACCGTCCCGCGCCCTGCGCGCCCGGTCAATACCGCGGATCGGCGGACCACCGCCGTGCCATCCGGACGGGTGATTTCCCTTCGCGTACGCGGGCGCAGTCCTAGCGGAGTGCGCCCAACTTGACTGATTTCAAAGGCTATTGACGTGTTTCATGTGTTCTGTCATGTTCTGTTCCGCCGCTTCCGGCGAACGAGCGAGAGGTGATCTCATGCGACGAACCGAGTACGACGCGGGACAGGCCGCCAAGCGCCTGAAGGTGCCCGCAGCCGCCTTCCGGTGGGCCCGGCACACCGGCCTCATCCCCGCCCCGGACGCGTCGTCCCACCAGTGGTCCCGGGCCGCCGTGGAGGCGCTGGACGCCGACGCCATCCGGGCCGCGATGCCCACCCCGCCGATCTCCGGCGCGCGGCGGCCGACCGGCATCGCCGACGCGCTCGGCACCCCGAACCCGACCACGTACGGCGAGCGGGCGAACGTGACGGCGTTGTGGTGCGCCGGTTCGTCGACCGCGGCCTCCTGGTCGACCTGAGCGCGAACCCGGACGGAACGCTGCACCACCCCGACCAGGTCGCGGAGGTCTGCGACGCGAGGACCTGGCGGACCTGGTCGCCGCCGACACCCCGCTCGGACCCGAGCAGGCCGCCGCCCGCCTCCGGGTCCGCCGCGCCGACTTCGACCACATGGTCCGGCTCGGCTGGGTCCGCTCCCCGCAGTCGATCGAGGTCCGCTTCGGCACCAGCCGGGCGTGCGTGACGTCGCGCTCTACACCACGGCCTCCGTCGACGCGGTGCCCACCGAACATCCTGAAATCGACTGGGAGCAGCTGCGCGCGGTGGAGAAAGGCCGACGCTCCCCGCTCGCCTCCCTGCGCCCGACACCCGCGCCCGCCTGAGCTTGCGGGCGCCCGTCCAGCGCTACACCGGCGCTCCCCCGCCCGCCGCGTCCCAGCCGCCCAGGAAGGCGGCCAGGGCGCGGCGTTGCTCTTCCTCGCGGGCGATCTGCCCAGCGAGGACGTCGCGGTCGATGTACGGGTCGACGGCGTCGAGGACCAGGCGCTGGAGTTCGGCCGGCTCCAGCGCCTCCACCTCCCACTGCACCGGGCGGCGGAGGTCAAAGCCGTAGCGGCGGGCGAAGGCCGGCCACCTCGGGTCGCCGCGTTTGCCCTCGGCCGCGGGCAGCTCGTAGGCGCGGACCTGCTCGTAGGTCAGCAGCACCCGCTCGGTGTGGCTCCAGCAGCCCGTGCGCGCGACCCAGTCCCGCTCGATGTCCTCGCCCGAGCAGTCGAAATCGCCAACCACCAGAAGGACCCCGTCGCGCGGGTCGGCGGTGACCCGGTCATGGACGACATCGGCATACGACTGGGAGCCGAAGCCGCGGACCACCAGCACGGGGATGCCCGCGTCGGCGAGCCAGCCGGTCAGTTGCTGGCGCAGGGTGTCCTTCTCCGCCGCGACGTACAAGGCGTGCTCCTGGCCCTCGGTGCGGTCGAGGCGGAACCAGTCGGGCATCTCTGTTACGAACGCGTCCGCGCCCGTCCATGCGGGCGGGACGTGGACCTCGCGGACGGTGTCGATCAGGTCGGGGAACCGGCCCTCCCGGCGGGCCTTGGCCAGCTGTGCGGACAGACGGCGGTACATCGGCGCCGTGTGCGGCAGCGTTCCCTCGGAGGCCAGGCGGTACATGACCTGGCGCAGCGTGACCTTCATCGGCGCGTACCCGTTCACGATCTCCCGCGCCTGGTCCACTACGGACGGCCACCGCACCCGCTCACGCGCCATACCGGTACTTGTACCCCTCCGCGCGGCCGCGGGGCACGACACGAAGGACCTCTCCCCTCGGCTGTCGCGTGGGAATAGGTGTCGTCGTCCGGGATGGGCTTGCCCGCCGGGGCTGACCCGCAGGTCGGGAGAAGGTCAGCCCTCGCAGGTCAGTTCTTGTCGACGGTGACCGGCCGGGCGTCCAGCGCCGTACGCAGGCGCGCCGCGACAGCCTGGTACCGCTGGACGAAGCCGGGGTCCTTCATCTGGTCCACGGGAAGTTGCCTGTGCGGGTCGGGCCACCGACCGGCGAGCGTCCAGCCCAGTGTGCGCAGACCGGCCCGGTCCATGTCCCGGTCGACTCCCGCCAGATAGTTTTCGTCGACGGGCAGCTCGCCGTTCGACTGCCAGATCACCCCGTCCAGCCGGATGGGCCGGCTGGGGAAGCCGAAGAGGAAGCCCAGGCAGCGCTCCCGCAGAACTGCCGCGCTCTGCTCGGGGCTCAGGGGAACGCCCTTCTCTTCGCCCTCCGGACCGGGGAATGCGGTCCGGCAGTCGGCGTCCGGGAAGCCGTTGATCTCGCCGAGCACCACGTACGCCGTCGCGTTCTCCCGGTCCGGGTAGTCCCACCCAGACTTCGGCAGCAGGACGATCACGTCGTAAGCGTCGAGGGCGCCGGCCACCGCGGCCGCGAGCGGGCTGCGGTCCGTGCGGGGCCAGCAGCGGCGCTCTCCCGCGAGGGGTGGCGGACCTCCCACATGCAGATGTGGCGCATCAGGACACCTGGGCCGTCCGGCGAGGCCCACAGCGTGCTGGTGGTCGGCTCCGGCGGGGCTGCTGGCTCATTCTCCTTCTTGCGGCGGTTCCGGCTGCGCCTCACGCGGCTCATGGTCAAGCGCCAGTAGTCCTCGGCTTCCTCGAGGAGCAGGACCCGCTGTCCGCTGTGCGCCCAGGCCGCCGTGATCCCGCCGACCAGGTGGTAAAGGTTGCCCGAGTGCTCCGCCAGGAATCGCAGGACGTGCGGCGTGCGCGGCGTCGCTTCGCTGGTCTTCGCGCGGCGCAGGGCCTCGGTGTACTTGGCTCCGCTGCGGCTCGCCCGGCGGGCGCTCTGCGCGGCGGTGGACTGGTTCTTCGGCATGACGTACTCCTCTGCCGGGCCGGGCCACGCCCCCGACTCCGGCTCGTACGACTGCCGTAGACACGACGGAACGCAGAACGGGAAGGAGCGGGTCCCGAAGGACCTTGACCCCCACATCCGGCGGCGTGGCTCCGGAAGCGGGCGGTGATCGGCAGTACGCCACTAGCCGGGCCAGATGCTAACCGGCGCAGCCGCACCGTTCGAAGCCACGAGCCGCCGGTTCCCTCGAACGGGCGAGGGAGCCCAGCGGCCAGCCGTACTTGTACTCGTCAGGGCCGTCGGCGGAACCAGCCGCGGCCCCGGTCCGGCTCGGGGCCGTCCTGCGGCTCCGGCGGCGCGGCGGCCTTGAGGCGGGCGGCTTCGGCGGTGGCTTCCTCACGGGTGACGTCGACGGCGCGCACGGGCCGCACACGGACACGTCCCCGGCCTTCCAGGCCGTCCGGTGTGCGGTGGTCTCCTCCCAGCGCTGGTCGGTGAACTTCTGCCCGCA
Organism: Streptomyces huasconensis; assembly: GCA_004010275.1. GTDB lineage: Bacteria > Actinomycetota > Actinomycetes > Streptomycetales > Streptomycetaceae > Streptomyces > Streptomyces huasconensis. The sequence goes on along the minus strand of RBWT01000180.1, from coordinate 5,754 downwards.
CCGCTTGCACACGGGGCGCCGCGCCTCCCGCTCAGCAGCATGGCGCCGCTCCTCCTCCGCGTCGGCGCGGGCCTCCTGGTCGCGGAAGAGGGCGTCGCGTCGGGGTTGTCCAGCGCGGCCGTCAGCGTCTGTTCGCCCGTCCGTCCCAGCCGCCGCCACACCGCCGCACCGGCGCCGTGCTCCGTCAGCTGCTCCAGGGTGGTGACGACGACGGGCACCGCCTGGCGGTAGTCCCGCGCGGTGACCGCCTTCGGGTAGAGGGTGTCGTACCGGCGCGGCGCCCAGTAGCGGCGGCCGGCCTCCTCCAGCACGGCGACCGTGTTGGTGACCTTCGCCTCGGTGGTGTCCGCGAACACGAACGCGAGCGGGATCAGGCCCTCCCGGCCGGTGGGCGGGTAGAACCTGCGCCACAGCCGCTGCTCGTGGTCGACGTGCTCGATGGCGTCCGGCCGGGAGCGGACCAGGTCCACGGTGCGCTTGTCCGCGTCCTTCGGGAGCAGCCGACCCCACTCCCAGTACCGGCGCAGCTTCTGCACCAGGTCGTGTGCGTCCTCGGTGCGGCGGTCGACCTCTACCAGGAGCACCGGCACCCTGGCCTCCGGCGCCCGCACCACCAGGTCCGCCCGCTGTACGTAGCTGTTGCCGAGCCGGTGCCCGATCTCGGTCTGGAAGCCGAGCCGGTGGCCGATCCCGGCGCGGTGGAGTTCGGCGGCTGTCGAGGTGACCGCCGCGGCGTGGTCGTCGTAGCTGGTGCCGAGCAGTTTCCCGGTGACCGGGTCGTACTCCTGCTTGCGCAGTGCGGAGACGCGTATGCCCTTCGGCTCCAGGAGCTTCTTCGCCTCGCCGTGTCCTCGCTTGGTCAGCACCCACACCTGCCGCTGGTCGTCCCGGACCGCTTCGATCCTCACCAGGTGGTGGTCCTCCAGATCCAGGAGGTTGTCCCGCGTCAGCTTGTCGTGCTGGTTGCCCGGCCGGGTCAGCTTCCACAGCTGGTCGGGCGTAGCCCTCTGGAAGATCCCCAGTGCTTGCAGGAGCTCCCGGCGTCGAGGCTCGGTCGAAGTCCTCCTGTGCTTGGGACGCCTTGCTACCTCTACATGAGGGCTGTCGGACCTGCGCCGACCCCCTGTCCGCCGGGGCTGACCTGCAACAACGCTCGAATCTTGGCGACGGGGCGCGGAGGGGGTGATGGAGGGGTCTACGGAGGGGGTCTGTTCCGGCTCGTCGGCAGTGCTCGCCACGGGGCGCTCCTGGTGGTGGGGCGGGCTGATCCCGCCGTGCACCTTCTACAGGTTGGGTTTTCGGCTCGCGTGTGACGCCGATCTTGAGAAACCTGCCGGTCGTGACCTCATCGTGATCAACGCGGAAAGGAGGTTCCCGCCCTGCTGGTGGCCGGCCTCTGTCCACAGGGCGAGGCCCTCACCGTAGGGCGATCGGCCGGGCGCAGCAGGCACCCGGCCAGCGAACAGAGGGAGCCGTCATGGAGACGACGTCGCTGAAGCCTCAGCTCGCCCCGGAGCAGATCCGGCGGGCCGCCGACTACGTGGAGCTGGTCTGGCGGGGCCAGGGCAGCGAGGAAAGCAAGGCCACACTTGCGGAGTTCCACACCGACGGCCCCGAGTTGGCGCGGCTGATCGGTGAGTTCGGCTCGCTGGTCCTGGAGGACTACATCACCGCCGTGCCCGATGAACACGCCGACTGCGAGTCCGCGTACGCCCTGCGGCAGCTGGTGACGGTGGCGAGCCGGTATCTCAAGCGGTGGTGCCTCGCGGGCGACGGCGGGGTGCAGACCGCGCTCATCGCGGCCGGGTTCCTGATCGAGTGCATGCAGGAGGTCGACCAGGTGTCCCAGATCCTCGCCGACGTCCGCGGTGACGCCGGCACCGGGTGCGTGGCGGCTGCGGACTGAGCCGAACGAGAGGCCGGGGCAGCGCCCGGGGACGGAGATTTCTCCGCCCCGGGCGCTGCCCTGTTTCGGGCGGAATGTCGCAGGTAGCGGACCTGGACAAGGGGGTAGCGCAAGCGCCGTTCTGGCGGGTGTGCTCACGTCCGTGCGCAGAACGCTGTCCACAGGGCCGCGCCCCGAGCATCGGTTCCAAGGCCGCCACGACCAGCGGGGCGGCCCGTACGTGAGGAGCTGTCATGCCCGAGAACACCGTCACCGCGCCGCTCTCTCCGTTGGAGCCGGAGGACGTCGCCGGCGCCTTCGCCTACATCCGGGCGTGGCAGGCCGGGGACATCGACACCGCCGGAGCGGTCGCCGACGCCATGGACCCGGAGCTGCACCGGCTGCTCCTGGACGTCGCCACGCGCGTCTTCATCCCGGTGACCGCCGTGGACGACTGCGACGGGGAGCCGTGCGCGCACTCCTTCCTGGCGGCGGCGCTCGGGCGGCTACTGCTGGAGCTCCTGTGCCACGGCGTGTGCCTGGCCAATGCGCCGGGTGTGGCCGACACCATCGTCCGGTTCACCGAGAACATCCTCACCGAGGACCACGGCGGCGTCGCCGACGTCCTGCGCCAGCTGGAGGCTGCGGGGATGAAGCAGGCGATGGAGGCGCACCCGGCCCACCGCACCACCGCGTAGCCGCACCTCCAGGACGGCGGTGGTGCAGTGCGGCGCGCGTCACCGGCGCGCCACCTCGGTGCGTTCCACCGCACCACCGCGCGCGCCGTCCACCTCGGTGCGCTCCACCGCACCGCGCCGCCGGGCGCCACCGCGGTGTGGTCCCCCGGCATCACCGCACCGGGCGCGCCCCGGCCAGTGCGGGCCCCTCTATCACACACCCCCCTTGACCGCGACCTGATCACGGAGCAGAAACGGGCGATGTCAAGGGAAAACGTCGCGGTAGCAGAGCCGGACAAGGGGGTGTAGCGGAGCCGGACAAGGGGGGCGTGCGCGCCCGGCCGCACCTGATGGAGGGGGCGGCCGGCGGTGGGCGCACCGATGCGGTGGGGAGCATCCGGATGCGGCGTACCAGCGCGCGAGAGTGCCGGGCATCGCCGGACGGTGCGGCGCACCGGGTGCGGTGGCGCACCATCGCGGTGCGCTCCACGGTGGAGTCCAGGTCGTCATCCGGCGCACCGGCGTGGAGTCCACTCGGTGGAGCCCATCGGGTGGAGCCCACTCGATGTCGTGCATCGCCACTGGATGCAGAAACATCGTGGGGTCCACTCGGTGGACGCTGCTCGGCATCGTCACCACAGCCAGGCGTTGGAGTGCCGCACCCGGGACAGGGGCGCGGGCATCCCGGCGCGCGGCCGCGTTCCCGATCCGGCTCTGCCGGGAGCGGGGCCGGCGCGACTCCCTCGCGGCGAGGCGGCGCTGACCAATCACGAAGACCTCTGCCCGCTGTGCGGCCAGTCCCTCACGCTGCGCCCGACCGTCATCGTCCACTCGAACGTGCCGTATCCCACCCGGACCAACTACCTGCCCCACTGCACCAGCCGCGCCAACGAACCGGCCGACAAGCAGAAGTGGTTCGACCTAATGAACGCCCGCTACAGCGGCTGACCCGGGCCGTGCGAATACCGCGCCACCACCACACCAGCACCACCCACCACGAGATCCGCCCCGAGACGACTCCAACGCCATCCAACGTGCACCAACGCACTACTTCCCCAACCACCCACCACCGCTGAGCACCACCGCGTGACCGACGCCCTTCAACACGAACAGCCACCACCGCCCCCGGCCGACTCCGGCCGGGGGCTTCGTGCGTCCTGGAGGTTCACCGTGCCCACCTACGAGACCCTGCCGCGCTTCGCTGCCGACCTAGACCGCCTCACCCCGGAACAACGCCGCAAGTTCCGCAAGACCGTGGCGGCCTTCGTCGAGGACCTGCGCACCGGACGCCCCTTCCGCTCCGGCCTGCGCATCAAGGGGGTGCGCCGCGCACCCGGCGTCTATGAGCTCACCTGGTCCATGGGCGCAGGCCCCGCAGGACGCGCCACCTGGCAGTACGGCCCGTCGAAGATTGGCGACACCCCGCACGTCATCTGGCGACGCATCGGCACCCACGACATCCTCACCGGCCCCTGAGCAGAGCCCCGCTGACCGTTCGACGTACCGCCGCTTGGCCCGGAAGGTCGGCGTGAAGCCGCAGACCACATCGATGGCCACGGAGTCCACGCCACCAGCTGGACAGCTGGGCGGGACACGGCCCGCCCAGCCGCCGTGACTCGTACGTGCGTGCCACTGTTCGTAAGCTGGCGGCGGCCCCTGATGCTGTGCTGCCTCCAGAAACAGGACCCAGACCATGACGACCTCGGCACCCGCCGTATCCGAGCCGGACCCGTCCGCGCTGGCCTGCCCCGGTGAACAGGTCGGCCCGTGCGCCATGTGCCGTCGCAAGACACACAAGTACGGGCGCGGCGGCGCGCCGCTGTGCCAGTGGTGCGCGGCGCCCGTGCGGGAGCAGTGGGGCCCGAACGTGCGCTTCGTCAGCACACGCGCATAACCGCCTGCTGGTGATGGAGAGGGTCAGGCGCCGCGCTTCTTGGCCGCCGGCTTCGTAGCTGAGGCCTTCTTCGTCGGCTTCTTGGTGGCCGTCTTCTTCGCGGCCTTCTTCGGCTTCATCTCGTGCACCGTCGCCTCCCCGCCCTCGCCGCGGCTCTCCTGGGCGCGCTGCACGGACTGCTCCAGGGCGGCCATGAGGTCGACGACCGTCCCGGCCGGTTCCTGCTCGGCCGCGTGCGGGGGCTTCTTGCCGTCGGCCTTGGCGTGGATGACTTCCTCCAGGGCCGCGGTGTAGCGGTCGGTGGCCCACTCCTGGTCGGCGATGTCATCGACGGTCATGGAGTCGACGAGCAGAACGGCCTCTTCGACCTCTTCTTCGGTCAGCTCCGTCGGTGTGGGTGCGATCGGCTCTGGGCTGCGGATTTCGTCGTCCCACTTCATGGCGTGCAGGACGAGAACATTGTCGCGGACCCGGAGCAGGCCCAGGCGCTCACGGCCGTGCCACGCGAACTTCGCCACCGCCACCTTGCTGTTGCGGGCGAGTGCCTTGCGCAGCAGCGTGTAGGGCTTGGCGGACACCTGGCCGTCGCCCTGGAGGTAGTAGCCATCGCTGATCCGCACGGGGTCGATGGACTCGGCGGGTACGAACGCGACGATCTCGATCGCCTTAGCGGTGGGCAGCGGCATGTCGTCCAGCTCGGCGTCGTCGATGGCGACGATGGTGCCGGTGCTCGCCTCGTAGCCCTTGCCGATCTCCGCGTTCGGCACCTCGCGGTCCTCGATCTCGCATACCTTCCGCGTGCGGACGCGGCCCATGTCCTCCAGGTGGAACTGGTGGAAGCGGATCGAGTGGTTCTCGGTCGCGGGCAGCACCTTGATCGGGATGGTCACCAGGCCGAAGCTGATGGCGCCGGACCAGACAGGGCGGGGCATGGCGGTACCTCCATGGACGGCCCCGAGACGACCAGCCTACGAAGGCCGCCACCGGGGCGCACACCCACAGCAGCCTCCCTCCCCCGTCCGCTCGACCGGCGAGTCATAGACTCGAACATGTGAACGATCCCGGCTCCGCTTACCCGGCTTGACGCGCTGCACCTCCTCGAACGCGTGCAGCTCCGCGACCTGGCGCGCACCCGGCGGTGGATCGTGGAAGAGGAGCAGCGCTAAGCCGAGCAGGCCGAAGGTGAGCGGCGCCGGCCGCCGGCTCCGGACTGGATCATCGAGAAAGCGTCGGTGACAGACCACCCGCGGGCGTGCACGTCGGCGGCTGCTACGCCGCACCGAAGTGGCCGCGGGCGC
>RBWT01000017.1 GCA_004010275.1 Streptomyces huasconensis | reverse complement strand
CCCACCCATACAGGAAAAATGCCCGGAACGAAGCCTTCTGCAACACCCTTTAGGGGCGGTGGCGGGGGAACTCGACGACCTGCTGGTAGGTGGGGCGGTTCTGCCACTGGACCGGCTTGTGCGTGATGCCGCCGAGTGCGCGGTGGACGATCGCGTCCGCGCACCACTGGTCGCCCGCCTCGCACGCGTCGTCGCCGGGGTAGACCTCCGTGGCGGGCTTGGCGACGGCTTGCGCGAGCGTGGTCAGCAGGGCGTCCCGGCAGGCGTCGAGCCTGCCGTCGGCCGCCAGTAGGTGTGCGCCAGCTCGCCCTCGACCGGCTCCCCGAGGACCCTGCGCAGTCCTTGTCGGCGTACCCCCACCACCCGTACTGGAAGGCCGATCCCGCGTGCGCCCCGGTGGGCCCGTGGCCCGCCGAGGGCGCCTCGTCGGTGCTGAGCTGCGCGGTCAGGGCGTCGTACAGCCCCTTGCCCATGCCCGGCTCGAACTGGGCCTTGATCAGCAGCGGCCACCAGGCGTCCATGACGCGCACGGCGTCGGGGTGGGCGTACGTCTTGGAGCCCGCGGCCGTCTGGTTGCGCTGGGCGCCCGCCGCGCGCCAGGCCTCCAACTGCCGCACGGCCTTGTCCAGTTGCGGGTCGGTGACCGGCTTGCTCCGTACGACCTTCAGCAGCTCCGGCAGCACCTGTTCGCCGCGCAGGTCGGTGACGGCGGCCTCGGACATGGCCTGGGTCAGCTTGGCGCGGGTGACGCCGCCCGCCTCGGTGAGTTTCCTGACCCGCCCGTCGAGCAGGTCGCCGCGGTGCACGGCGCTCATCCCGAAGCCGGCCGTGCTGAAGTCCTTGGCCTGCTTGTTGTTCCAGGAGATGTAGTAGTCCTGGTTGACGGAGTGCGGGTGTGCGGCGGGCGGGGTCTGCGCCGAGGTGTTGTTCTCGGGGTCGAAGTCCCGCCATTCGTAGGCACGTTGGCCCCGCACGGGCAGGGCGGGGTCGACACTCTCCGCCCGCTCCGGGTTGGCGCCGCTGTTGTAGTACGCGATGTCGCGCGCGTCGGCGTAGAACCAGTTGAAGGCGTAGCTGATGTGCCGCGCCGCCTTCATGAAGCTCGCGGCGTCCTTCACCTGGCCCGGGTCGTTCAGCATCTGGAAGCCGATGATCGAGTCGGCCTCGTGGCGGTAGGTGGAGCGCAGCGAGACGTACGCGACGGGCCTGCCGTCGACGCTCGCGCGGTGCGTGACGACGCCGTAGTGGGTGCGGAAGACCTGCATGCGGTAGGAGCCGGCGGCCGTGGAGTCGGCGAGGGTCGGCTTCCAGGCGTTCGTGCGCTCCAGCTTCTCCATGGGGGTGCAGGTGCCCCGGTAGAGGTAGCCGGCGGACCGCTTGGTGGGGCTGCCGCCGCCCGGCTCGCACAGTTCGACGGCGTACGTGTCCGTGATGTCCTGTCCGGCGGAGGTCGCCGACCAGGCGTAGTCCTGGCCGCGCCCCAGCTGGACGTACATCCCGACGCCCGCGAAGGAGACGCCGCGCGCGCTGATGCCGGGGCCCCGGAGTTCCTGCTGCATGAGGAGCTGGGGCGCGAAGTAGCCGGTCTGGGGGCCGAAGACGGCGACCGGGTGGCCGCTCGCGGTGTGCTCCCCGGAGACCAGCAGGGCGTTCGACATGCCCTTCTTGTGGCCGTCGGGCCGGAAGAGGTCGGCGGGCAGGACGCCCTTGTCGTACATCCCCTGGAGCGGCTTGAGCTTCTTCGGGGCCCGCACGGGGTCCTTCGCGCCCGTCCGCGCGCCGCCCTCACGGTCGTACACGAGCTGCTCGCGCTCGACCGATCCGGGGTCGGGCAGTGCGGTGCCGCGCGCCTTGTCCGGCTTTCCGGCGTACGGGAAGCTCGTGCCGTCGTGGAGGGTCTGGACGGCCTCGGGGTCGTTGCGGGCGCGGAAGGACTCCCAGACCCGCGTGCCCTTCTCGACGCCGTACTTCTCCTGGGCCTTGAGGAGGGAGAGCGCGGACTCGACCTCTCCGCCGCCGCCGTTGCCGAAGAGCCCGCCGACGACGGAGGCCAGCGCGATCATGTCGGTGATCTTGAAGGGTTCGATCTCGCCGATGTTCGTGATCGCGTCGATCTTGCCGGTGAGGACGTACTCGCCGGGGAAGTAGCGGCCGTTCTTCGCCTTCACGCGGTAGGCGTTGAGCCCGTCGATGTAGGCCTGCGCGTCCGCCATGGCCCGCCTGCCGCGCTCGCCCTGGGTCGTCCTGATGTACTCGACCTGCTTCTCCAGGTCCTTCTCGGTGTACGGGGCCTGCGGCCAGAACTGCTGCTCAAGGCCCTGGTTGGCGGGGGCGCCGCCCGCGAACGAGGTCAGCTGCCCGCGGCCTATGTGGCGGAAGAGGTCGATGAGCCAGAGCCGGTCCTGCCCGGCGGCGTAACCCGCGCCGAACTCGGTGCCGTAGCGGGTGGTGCCCTTGATGTGCGGGATGCCGTACTTCTTGTCACGGGTGATCGTCACGTCGTCGCGCGGCCTGGTGACGGAGGCGATCTGACCGTCGCGCACGCCGAAGGAGGCGTCGTTGAAGAAGTCGGTGAGGCGGTCGTCGGTGAGCGAGGGGTAGCCGGAGGAGAGCGCGTCGTAGGGACCCAACTGGTCGTCGGCGTGCGCTGGTTGGGTGCCGAGGACGCGGTGTGCGAGGATCTCGGCGAGGGTCGCGTTGCCGTTGGCGCCGGGCGGCAGGATGTCCGCGCACTGCCCCTCGCAGTAGTCGTCGCTCTCCGCGGCCCGGTCCACCGCCGGCTGTGCCGCCGCGACGCCGGCCCCCGGCAGCGGTGTCAGGAGGCCGGCGCCGAGGGCGAGCACCGCCCCCGCCGTGAGCGTTCCGAGTCTGAGAGCGCGTGGTCGCATGGGTGCTCCTCCGGGTGCTGCGGAAGGCGGTTGGGGCGGAGGCTACTGGCGGGTCGCCGAACCTGAAAGATGAACAACCTTCGCCTTTGCCGAATCACCACAACGCGCCCCCCTTGTGGGCGCATCAGCACAGCTCAGGTGGGCAGGCGGAAAAGGGTCGTCCCGAGAGGGAGCCGAATCGCGTGTCGATACGTCTACTCGGCGACGTCGTTTCGATTTCGACTCGACTGCGACGGCGGCAGATACGGAACACGGGGTACCAGGACGAAGTACGTGTGACGGAGGTGCAGGGCGATGGCCGGATTCCGGAGTCTCGCGAGACAGGTGCGTGATCCGCGGAACGATTTGGCACTGCGGCGCTACTCGCTGCGCAAGTGCCTGGAGAGGTTCGCCCCATACGGACACCGGGCGACCTGGGACCATCTGTGCTCCCGGGCGGGCTTCGGGTGCGAGGACAGGTCACCCGATCCGGCGCGGCTGGTGGCCGCGCTGGAGGAGCTGGAGGCGGCGCGGGCGGTCTGGCTCGCCTACGAGGAGGATTTCGCGGAGCGCCGCCGCAAGGAGAAGCACGACGGGCTCAGGCGCCCCGGCAGCCACGACGACTGGCACCGCCGCACCTGGGGCGGCTGCGGGGTCGCCTGGTGCGACGACCCCGACGTCCATCCCCGCGCCCCCCTCGCCGAGGTGCTGCGCCGCCTGATCGCGGCGCTGGAGCGGGAGCCGGGCGCGTCCTGCCCGGTCTGCGGGGACACCTCCCTGGTGTGGAAGCGCGGCCTGGCGCACGAGCCGTCCTCGGGGGCGGTCTGCACGGGCTGCGGCATCGTCGTGCCCGCGTGCTCACGCCGGACGCGGTGGCCCGTGCGCGGGCGCGCGCGCTGCGCACACTGGTGTCGGCGTGAGGACCTGAGGATCTGCGGGTCCGAGGCCATGAGGAACGGCGCGGTCGGAACGTGATGCGGGGCTCGGCTCAGGGCCTGATCACGTCCGTGTGTATGGCGAGTTTGAACTGGGCGTGCGTCAGCGGCGTGGCGAGCCTCGCGTCTCCCACGCCGCGTGCCGAGATCTTCAGGCCGACGGGCGTCTGGGGGTGGACGAACATCTGCCAGACGTACGACCTGAACTGACTGCCCCTGGTGGGCGCGGAGTCGGTGGTGCCCGTCGAGTCGTACCCGGTCGCCAGGCCCAGCGGGTCGCGGACGAAGCGGGCGCGGTACTCGGTGGGGCCACCGTCCGGCTTCCAGAAGACCAGCGCGGAGAGCACGCCCCAGCCGTCGTGGCTGGGCCATATCAGCCCCGAGCGCGGGCTCGGGAACCGCGCGGGGTCGGCTCCGCCCTTGGCCGGGTCGTGCATGTGCCACGGGTCGTACGACTCCTCGTCCGCCCCGTAGGGGAACCGCACGAGGTGGTAGCCGTCGCTGTCGTACCTGATGCGCTGCGGCTCGTCCTGCGCCACGTCCCACTTCAACGAGCAGATGGCAACGGACATCGGCCCTCCCCCTGAGTGACGTCGTGTGGTGTGCGCCACGCCCACGGTTCCATATCACGGGGAAAAATCGGTAGTCCCCTGCTTTACCTCCGGGAGACAGTGACCGGCGATGAATGATCATCCCGGACAGCTGAGGAGCACCCACCCATGTCGACGCTGCGCGTCACCGCCGAGACACTGACGATCCACGAGCATCCGGGCGCCGACGCCCTCGAACTCGCCCAGGTGGGCTTGTACCGCGCGGTCGTCGCGAAGGGCGCCTACCGGACCGGGGACAGCGCGGTGTACATCCCGGAGCAGGCGGTCCTGCCGGCCGGACTGATCGAGGAACTGGGCCTCACGGGGCGCCTCGCCGGCGGCAACCGCGACCGGGTCAAGGCGGTACGGCTGCGCGGCGAGCTGTCCCAGGGCATCGTGTGCCGCCCGGCGGCGCTCGCGGACGTCGACCTGGCGCGGGCGGCACGGGAGGGCACGGACTTCGCGGAGCGGCTCGGCATCACCAAGTGGGTGCCGCCGATCCCGCCGACCATGAGCGGCGACGTCGAGGCCGCGCCGGAGCTGCTGCCCTGGGTCGACATCGAGAACATCCAGCGCTACCCGGACATCTTCGCGCCCGGCGAGCCGGTCGTCGTGACCGAGAAGCTGCACGGCTCGGCCTGCCTCGTGACGTACGTCGCCGACAGCGGGCGCGTCCACGTCTCCTCCAAGGGCTTCGGCGCCAAGTCGCTGGCCCTCCAGGAGGACCCGCGCAATCTGTACTGGCGGGCGGTCCACGGCCATGGCGTCGCCGCCGTCGCGGCGAAGCTCGCCGAGCGGCTCGGGGCGCGCCGGGTCGGCCTCTTCGGTGAGGTGTACGGCGAGGGGGTGCAGGATTTGTCGTACGGCGCGGACGGGCGGCGCGACACGCTCGGGTACGCCGTCTTCGACGTCAGCGCGGAGATCGACGGCCGGGTGCGCTGGCTCGACGCGGCGGAGCTGCTGGACGGCGAACTCCCCCTGGTCCCCCGGCTGTACGAGGGCCCCTACGACGCCGACCGCGTCCTGGAGCTGGCCTCGGGCCGCGAAACGGTATCGGGGCGTCGGCTCCACCTGCGCGAGGGCGTGGTGATCCGACCGACCGCAGAGCGCCACAGCCCGACCACCGGCGGCCGCGCCATCGCAAAGGCGGTCAGCACGGCATATCTGACACGCAAGGGCGGCACGGAGTACGAGTAGGCCGAGGTGCCGGGTGCCGGGTGCCCGGCGGCGCGGCATGGGGGGCTTGCGTGCCGCCGGGCATGACGGTGGGCTCGCCGCAGGCCTTGGGGGTGGGTGCCGGGGGGCCGGGGGCGGCCGCGTTCAAGGGCGGGCGCGGCGTTCCACCATCAGGCGGGAGCCGGTGAGGCGTTCGCCGAAGACGTCGTCGGGGTTGGAGAGTACGCAGGTCTCCAGGGACAGGCAGCCGCAGCCGATGCAGTCCGTGAGGTGGTCGCGCAGGCGGCCCAGCTGCTTGATGCGTTCGTCCAGTTCCGCGCGCCAGTGCTCCGAGAGGTGGGCCCAGTCCTCGCGGTTGGGGGTGCGCTCCTCGGGCAGTGAGTCGAGGGCCTCGCGGATCGTGGCGAGCGGGATGCCGACGCGCTGGGAGGCGCGGATGAAGGCGACGCGGCGCAGCGTGTCCCGGTGGTAGCGGCGCTGGTTGCCCGAGGTGCGGCGGCTGCTGATGAGGCCCTTGGACTCGTAGAAGTGCAGGGCGGAGACGGCGGCGCCGCTGCGGGCCGACAGCTGGCCGACCGTGAGTTCATGGACCTTCTCTGGAATCTGGGGCACCCCCCGAACCCTAATGGCCGGTCCGCGCGGCCTCGCGGCCGGTCCGTTGACACGCGTCCCCACACCCCGCATGCTGAGCAAGCGCTTAGTCTGCGCAGTCTGTGTATGTCGCACACGTCTAGGAGGCCAGGGACATGGCGGAGCCGAGGATCTTCACGTCGGCCGAGGAACTGCGCGCCGCGGTCGGCGAACAGCTCGGGCACAGCGACTGGTTGGAGATCGACCAGAAGCGGATCGACCTCTTCGCCGAGGCCACGGGCGATCACCAGTGGATTCACGTGGACGCCGAGAAGGCGGCCGCGGGCCCCTTCGGGACGACCATCGCGCACGGCTATCTGACCCTGTCGCTGCTGCCGAGCCTGGTGCCGCAGGTCATGCGCGTCGAGAACATGAAGATGGGCATCAACTACGGCACCAACAAGGTCCGCTTCCCCGCCCCCGTGCCGGTCGGCTCCCGGCTGCGGGCGACCGCCACGCTCACCGAGGTGACCCCCACGAAGGACGGCGGCGTACAGGTGACGGCGCAGGTGACCGTGGAGCGCGAGGGCGCCGACAAGCCCGCGTGCGTGGCGGAGTCGGTGTCGCGTTACTACTTCTGAGCCGCGCCGCTACCGCTGAGGCATCCTGTTACTGCTGAGGCGCGCCGTTACCGCTGAGACGCCTCGGGTCGCGCGCCCACCATCCGCAGCACGAGGTCGGCGTAGAGCGCGCCGACCTCGTCGGGCGTCCGGCGGCCCGCCACGTTGAACCAGCGGGCCACGTCGATGCAGAGCGAGAGCACGGCGAGCGTGGTGCCCGGCACGTCCGGGACGTCGAACTCCCCCGCCCGCACACCGTCGTTGATGATCTCCCGCACCGCCGCGTCCGTCGGCGGCGCAGCGCGATGATCTCGGTGCGGTGCTCCTCGCCGAGCGCGTCCAGCTCGTACTGCACCACGCGGGCGGTCATGTGGTGGGCGGCGTGCCAGCCGACGAAGGAGCGCACGGCCGCCGCGAGCCGCTCGGCCGCGGTGCCCTCGCCGTCCGCCGCGGTGCGCAGGATGGCCAGGGCCTTGTCGTGGCCGATCCTGCTGATGCGGTGGAGCAGCTCTTCCTTCGTCTTGTAGTGGATGTAGAGCGCGGCGGGGCTCATCCCCGCGCGGCCCGCGATGTCACGGGTCGTCGTCGCGTGGTAGCCGCGCTCGGCGAAGGCCTCGACGGCGGCGATCAGCAGCCGCCGCGCCGCGTCGGGGCTGACCTCGCCCCACGGCTGCTCCTCGACGCCGGTCTCCTCCGCCGCGCTCATGTCCACTCCTTCGCCTTTTCGGGAGGGACACCATACCCCTGATGGTGAGCAAGCGCTTAGAGGCCTGCGGCCGGGACCGGCCTCACACCTTGGTGAACGGGTCGTGCTCGGCGAGCAGCTTGTCGACGCGGGCCTGGTCGACCCTGCTGACGATCTGGTCCACCTCCTGGCGGTCCCTGATCACCTTGGAGAGGGTGAAGGCGGAGGTCGTCAGGTACAGCACCGAGATGGCGAGGAAGGCCCGCACCCAGGCGGAGGCGTCCAGGTATCCGATCCCGATGGACACGGCGGCCAGGGCGACGGCGAAGGACGCGATGGCCTGGCCGTAGAACGCCGTGGTGCTCTGCTGTTTGATGCGCGGCTCAGTCATGGGGGAAAGCATCGGGCAGCGCGCCGCCCGCGACATCCGCTCGGCTACTCAGCCACGTACTCAGAACGCCGAGACTCCGGTCAGCGCGCGGCCGATGACCAGCTTCTGGATCTGGCTGGTGCCTTCGTAGAGCGTCATCACGCGGGCGTCCCGCAGCAGCTTGCCCGCCGGGTACTCGTCGATGTAGCCGTAACCGCCGAAGACCTGGAGGGCGTTGTTGGCGGCGCGCACGGCGGCCTCCGAGGCGAAGAGCTTGGCGGTGGAGGACTCGGTGGCGAAGGGCTGCCCGCGGTCGATGAGGTCGGCGACCCGCCAGGTCAGCAGGCGGGCGGCGTCCACGTCCACCGCTATGTCGCTGATCAGCTCCTGGACCAGCTGGTGGTGGGCGATGGTCCTGCCGAACTGCTCACGCTCGCCCGCGTACTTCACCGCGGCGTCCAGGGCGGCCTGGGCGATGCCGACGCAGCCCGCGGCCACCGACATGCGGCCCTTGGCCAGCGCCGACATGGCGACGGAGAAGCCCTTGCCCTCGGGCGCCAGCATGGCCGACGCCGGGACGCGGACGTCCTCCAGGACGAGTTCGGCGGTGGCCTGGCCGCGCAGGCCGAGCTTGCCGTGGACGGTGCGGCGGCCGAGGCCGGGCGTGTCGGTGGGGACGAGGAAGGCGGAGACGCCCTTGTGCCCCGGGGTGTCGTTCGTCCGCGCGAACAGGAGCACGACGTCGGCCCACGTGCCGTTCGTGATGAACATCTTGGTGCCGTTGATGACGTAGTCGTCGCCGTCGCGCACGGCCCGGGTGGCGAGGTTTCCCGCGTCGGAGCCGGTGCCGGGTTCGGTGAGCCCGAAGCACCCCACGTACTCCCCCGAGGTGAGCCCCGGCAGCCACTGCCGCTTCTGCGCCTCGCTGCCCCAGGACGCGATGGTCTTGGCGACGAGGCCGAGCGAGACGGAGACGATGCCGCGCACGGAGGAGTCGCCCCGGCCCAGCTCCTCGGTGACCAGGCAGTACGCGAGGTGGTCGCCGCCCGAGCCGCCGTACTCCTCGTCGATGGTGAGCCCGAGGAAGCCGACCTCGCCGAGCTTCTTCACGAGGGCCCGGTCGACGCTCTCGGCGCGGTCCCACTCGACGACGTGCGGGGCGATCTCGCGCGCGACGAAGTCCTCGGCCAGCCGGCGGACGGCAGTCTGCTCCTCGCTCAGCTCCAGATTCATCGTGGGCACCTCTTCACGTCGGGTTACGGCGAGTACGTGGAGTTTTAAATTAGCACTGCTAGTTTCTGTTGGCAGCCCTACTATGTGCCGCATGGCCCGACCGCGCAAGCCCCTCCTCAGCCGAGAACGCATCGTCGAGACGGCGTGCGCCCTCGTGGACGCGGAGGGCCTCGCGGCCGTCTCCACGCGCCGGCTCGCCGCCGAGCTCGGCGTCAGCGGGCCGTCCCTCTACAACCACTTCCGCACCAAGGACCAGATCCTGGAGGCGGTCGCCGACTCGGTGAGCGCCCAGGTCGACCTGTCGATGTTCGATGCCGCCGACGGGCGCGACTGGCGTACGGCGCTGCACGACTGGGCGGTCTCCTACCGGGCCGCGCTCACCCGGCATCCGAACATCGTTCCGGTGCTCGCCCGCGGCCCCGGCCGCCGCCCGGCCGGACTGCGGCTCGCGGACGCCATGTTCGGGGCGATGGTCGACGCGGGCTGGCCGCCCGCGCAGGCCACGTCGATCGGCGCGCTGATGCGGTACTTCATCATGGGCTCCGCGCTCGGCTCCTTCGCCGGCGGCTTCGTGGACGACGAGACGGCGTACGACCCGGCGGACTACCCCCACCTCGGCCAGGCCCACCTCCTCGCGGACCGCCAGCAGATCATCGAGACCGCGCCTTCGAGACGGGCCTCAGGGCCCTGCTCGACGGGCTGACGTCGCAGTACGAGCAGGTGGGCGGCGGAGTACGGGAGCACTGACGGCTCGGGGGCCGTTTCGGCGCCCACCGAAGTGTCCGTCCGGCAAGGTGGACGCATGACGCCACGAACCGGCAAGAACACCGGCGCCGCCGCCCTCGCCTCGCTCGCGGCGCTCCTGGCGGACGGCACACGCGCCGCGTGCCTGCTCGCGCTGCTCGACGGGCGGGCCTGGACCGCCGGTGAGCTGGCGCGGCACGCGGGGGTCGCCGCGTCGACGGTGAGCGAGCACCTGGGCAAGCTGGTCGCGGGCGGGCTGCTCGCCGAGGAGCGGCAGGGCCGCCACCGCTACGTGCGGCTCGCCGACGCTGGGGTCGCCCAGCTCGTCGAGAATCTCGCCGCCCACGCGCTGCCCGGGGCCCCGGTTCAGCCCCGTACGCTGCGCGAGTCCGGCGCGGCAGCGCGATGGCGCGGGGCCGCACCTGCTACGACCACCTGGCGGGACGGCTCGGGATCACGATCACCGGGGCGATGACCTCGCGCGGCCTGCTGCGGCAGGACACCGGTTTCGCCCTGACCGACCAAGGCGTGGCGTGGTTCGGGGAGTTGGGCATCGACCTGGCGCGCGAGGACGCCGGCCGCCGGCCCGCGCCTGCCTGGACTGGACCGAGCGCCGCCCCCATCTGGCCGGGGTCGCCGGCGCGGCGCTGTGCGCGCACGCGCTCGCCGACGGGGTGGTACGCGCGGATCGGCTCGCAGCGCGCCGTGCGGGTCACGCCCGCCGGGGCACGGGCCCTCGCCGCCCACCTCGGCATCGATGACCTCTAGGGCAGGCGGGCCGCCTCCGGGCCGTCACTCCGTGACGATGCGCTCCACCGCCGCGGCCACCAGCGCGTCGCGCTCGGCCTCCGAGAGCACGTCCGGCAGCGTGAGCTGCTCCACGATGAGCCAGTTGAAGGCCAGGTGGAGCAGCCGCACGGCGGTCGCGTCGCCGGGCAGGCCGGAACCCTCGTGGTAGGCGACGTTGGCGTCGAGGTCCGCCCGGACGCGCTCGGTGAGGACGGCGCGCAGGTCCGGGCGGCGGGTGGCCTCCAGGCGCAGTTCCAGCAGGGCGAGATAGCCGGTGCGGAAGCCGCTGACCCGCCCGAGGACCTCGCGCATGAGGTCCGCGTAGGTGTCCTTGTCCCGCTTGGCGGTGCGCTGGCGCTCGACCTCCTCCTCGCTGGGCCGGAGCCGTTCGTAGACCCGGGCGCCGGCCTGGGTCAGCAGGTCGTCGCGGTTGGCGAAGTAGTTGGAGGCCGTGCCGGTGGGCACGCCGGCCTCGGTGTCGACCGAGCGGAAGGTCAGCCCGCGGGCACCCTCCCTGGCCAGCACCTCGATGGCGGCGTCGACCAGGGCCGCCCGCCGTTCGTCGTTCCTGCGCACCATGCCGACACTCCAACCGTAGTACTACGCCCCTACCACTACGATGACAGTAATACAGTGGCCCCCTTCCACCGGGGCCGTTCTGTCGGCACGGACGTAACGCGGGAGTTGCCGTGGTGCACGCGACGGATGCGCTGGACGCCGAAGGCCCGGGGAAGGCCCCACAGGGGTCGGCGCGGGCCGGGGTGCGGGTCCTCGGGCCGCCCCGGCTCCGCGGCTTCGCCGTCCAGGTGCTGCGCGGGCAGGCCCAGGTCACCTTCCTGCCGAGCGCCCTCGCGGGCGCGGTCTTCTGCCTCGCGCTCGCCGCGGCCGGCTGGGAGTACGCGCTCTACGCCCTGGCCGGCACCGCCGTGGGGACGGCCACCGCGCGGTTCCTCGGCGTGGACCGCGACCGTGTCGGAACCGGTCTCGAAGGGTTCAACGCCTGCCTGACAGCGCTGTGTCTCGCGGTGTTCCTGGGCGCGCACCACCTCTCGACGGCGCTGCTCGCGGTCGCGGGCTGCGTGGTCGTCACGGTCGTGACCGCGGCCGTGGTCCGCCTCCTGGGCACCTGGGGCCTGCCGTCGCTCACGCTGCCGTACTGCCTGGTCGCGAGCGCCATGACCCTGGCCGCGCCGGGCTTCCGGCATGTCTGGCACCACGGCGAGGGGCTCGCGGCACTCCCGGGGCCCGCGACCGGCACCACGGCGGTCCGGCCCGCGGAGCTGGCCCGGGGCTTCTTCGCCGGCTTCGCCGAGATCTTCTTCATGCCGCAGTGGTACGTGGGTGCCCTCCTGCTCCTCGGCCTCCTTCTCGCCGACCGGCGCGCGGCGGGCGTGGCGTGCCTCGGCGGCGCGTCGGGCTCGCCACGGCGTGGGCGCTGGGCGCGCCCGCCGAGCGGATCGCCGACGGCACGGCCGGGTACAACTCCGTGCTCGTCGCCCTCGCCCTGTGCGGCGCTTCCTGCCCGCGCGGCCCGCGACTCTCGCGTACGCGCTCGTGGGCGCCGGCGCCGCGTCGGTGGCAGGCCCGGCCGTGGCGGCGCTCTGCGCGCCGTCCGGCGGGCACACCTTCACCTGGCCGTTCGTGCTGACGACGCTGGTGTTCCTGGCGGGGGCCAAGTCCTTTCCCCGGCTCGGCGGTTCGCCCGGCACGGCCTGACCGGGCCCCCGCCGCTGCGGCCGTCCGACGGCCCGGTCAGAAGATGACCAGCGCCCGGCCGCCCTTGCCCGCGAGCATGTGCTCGAAGGCGGCCGGGATGCCGTCGAGGGCGATCCGGTCGGTCACCAGGGCGCCCAGGTCGAGGCGGCCCGCCCGGATGTGCTCGGCGAGGACCGGCAGGTCCACCGCCGGGTCGGAGTTGCCGTAGACGCAGCCGGACAGGGTCCTGCCCCAGTGGAAGAGTTCCAGGGCGTTGAAGGTGACCTGCTGGTCCTTGCCGCCGATGCCCACGACCGTGGTGCGGCCGCCGCGGCGCGTGGACTCCCAGGCCGTGCGGATCGTCACCGCGCGCCCACGCACTCCACGGCGACGTCGACGCCCTGGCCACCGGTGAGCCCGCGGATGTCGCGGGCCGTCTTCTCCGAGGCGATCACGTAGTCGGTGGCGCCCGCGGCGCGCGCCAGCTCCTCCTTCTCCGGGGAGACGTCGACCGCGACGATCCGCGAGGCACCGGCGATGCGGGCCGCCTGGAGCGTGGCGAGGCCCACCCCGCCCACGCCGTACACCGCGACGCTCTCGCCGGCGCGGACCTTCGCCGAGTGGTGCACGGCGCCGTACCCGGTCAGGACGGCGCAGCCGAGCAGGGCCGCGTCGGTGAGCGGGACGCCGTCCGGCACCGGCAGGACGCACCGCTGCGAGACCACGGTCTCCTCGGCGAACGCGGCGACGTTCAGGCCGGGGTGCAGATCCGTGCCGTCCGGCCGCCGCGCGTAGACGTCGCCGGCACCCGCGAGGGCGTTGGCGCAGAGCCACACCTCGCCGAGCGAACAGGCGTGGCAATTCCCGCAGGACGGCGCCCAGTTCAGGACGACGCCGTCACCGGGGGCGACCCCGGTGACGCCCTCACCCACCGAGACCACCGTGCCCGCGCCCTCATGGCCGAGGACGGCGGGCACCGGGACCCGCATCGTGCCGTTGGACAGGGACAGGTCGGAGTGGCAGACCCCGGCTGCGGCGAGACGCACCCGCACCTGGCCGGGGCCGGGCTCCGGCAGCTCGATGTCGGCGATCTCCAGCGGGGAGCCGACGGCGGGGAGGATGGCGGCGCGGACCACGTTCACGTACTCCTTGGGGAAGCGGACGGACTCGGGCTCGGGCTCCGGTTCGGACGCGGACCGCTCAGAACTGGAGCGACTTCGTCTGGAGGTACTCCATCAGGCCGTGCGCGCCCAGCTCGCGCCCGACCCCCGACTGCTTGTAACCGCCGAAGGGGGCGAGGGGGTTGAAGCCGCCGCCGTTGATGTCGACCTGGCCGGTGTCCATGCGGCGGGCGAAGGCCACCGCCTCCGCGTCGTCGGCCGCCCAGACCGCGCCCGCGAGACCGTACACCGTGCCGTTGGCGATCCGCAGGGCGTCGTCCTCGTCCTCGTAGCGGATGAGGGAGAGCACGGGGCCGAAGATCTCCTCCTGGGCGATGGTCATCTCCGGGGTGACGTCGGCGAAGACGGTCGGCCGGACGAAGTAGCCCTGGTCCTTGGGCGTTTCGGGGCCGCCCGCCACCAGCCGGGCGCCCTCCTCGACGCCCTTCTCGATGTAGCCCCGGACGCGCTCCTGCTGCTTGGCGTTGACGAGGGGGCCGATGCGGGGGCCGTACTTGGCCGCGGCGGCGGTGGCCAGCTCCACCGCCTCGTCGTACCGGTCGGTGTGCACCAGCATGCGGGTCCACGCGCTGCACGTCTGGCCGGAGTTGGACATGACGTTCGCGACGCCGACGGCCACGGCCTTGGCGAGGTCGGCGCTCGGCAGGATGACGTTGGCGGACTTGCCGCCCAGCTCCAGGGCGACGCGCTTGACCGCCGCGCCCGCGGTGGCGCCGATCCGCCTGCCGACCGCCGTCGAACCGGTGAACGAGACGAGGTCGACGCCCTCGTGCTCGGCGAGGGCCTGGCCCGCGACTGGGCCGAGGCCGGTGACGAGGTTGAAGACACCCGCCGGGACACCCGCCTCGTGCACGGCCTCGGCGAAGAGCTGGGCGGTGAGCGGGGTGTCCTCGGCGGGCTTGAGCACCACCGTGCAGCCCGCCGCCAGCGCGGGGGCCACCTTGTTGACGATCTGGTGGAGGGGGTAGTTCCAGGGGGTGATCGCGCCGACCACGCCGACCGGTTCCAGGTAGACGGTGGAGTTGCCCACCTTCTCCTCGAAGGGGTGCGTCGCGGCCAGTTCGGCGTACGAACCGCAGACGGCGATCGGCACCCCGGCGTGCACGGCCTGCGCGAACGGGAGCGGTGCGCCCAGCTCGGCGGTGACGGTCGCGGCGATCTCGTCCTTGCGGGCGACGAGCCGGTCGCGGAGCGCGCCGATCAGGGCCGCGCGCTCGGCGGGCGGCGTGGCGGCCCAGCGGGGCAGGGCGGCACGGGCGGCGCTCACCGCGGCGTCGACGTCCTCGGCGGTGCCGGCGGGGACCTGGCCGAGGGGCTGTTCGTCCGCCGGGTCGACGACCGTGATCGTGTCGGTGCCCGTGGCCGGGCGCCAGGCCCCGTCGATGTACATGCCGTCGCGGGCCTCGTACCTGCCGTCGGGGGCCTTGTACATGCCGTCGTGGGCGTTCATCGCACTCCTCCAGGTAAGTCGTCCGCAGTACAAACTAGCGCTGATAGTTTTCCGGCACCAGGGGCGGCCGAGCGGGGGGCTTTTCCGCCGCGCTCGCCGGAACAGCCACGTCCGCCGCCTCCGCGGCCCTACTCTCGCCCGTATGCTGCTGCGCCGGAAGTTGCGGACGACCCTGGCCCTGACCGTGACCCTCGCCGCCGCCCTCGTCGGGGCGACCAAGGGGAGCGCGAGCACCGCTCGCGCCGAGGAGGGGCCGCCGCGCGAGCGGCAGCTGCTGTTTTACAACCATGCCTACGGGGTCTTCGACCGGGAGACCGCCGACGCCGTCGAACACTCCCCCTACCTGCGGAAGTTCGCCGACTTCGAGGTCCGCACCACGACGGGGGCCGACGGGACCGCCTGGACCGGCCGCTATCTGAAGGGCCGCGAGACCTATCTGGAGATCTTCGGCGTGGGCGACGTGCCCGACACCGCCCTCGGCAGCGCCGGCCTGGCGGTCTCCACCGAACGCGACGGCGACCTGGCGACCGTCCTCGAACGGCTGCCGGAGCTGGGGGTCACCGACCCGCTCGAGTTCCGGCAGACCCGCGACTTCGGTGACGGCGTGCCGGTGCCGTGGTTCGACGGGGTGTTCACCACCGACCAGTACGACGCCTTCGGCACCTGGGCGATGGAGTACCGGCCCGAGTACTTCGCCGACCCGCGCGGCAGGACGGAACCGCCCTCCTACCCCGGTGACGTCGGCCGGGAGCGCTACCTCCCCGACGTCTACCGCGACCGCCTGATGCGCGACGTGACCTCGGTGCGCATCGCGGTGACCGCACGCGACCTGGAGAACTCGGTGCCGCTGCTGCGGGCCGGCGGCTTCGACGTGCGCCCGACGGCGGGCGGCGGCGTCGTCGCGGACCGCGGCGGCACCACGATCCGTCTCGACGCGGTGCCGCGCGAGCGGGTGGGGCTGCGGCAGTTCACGTTCGTGCTGAACGAGGCCGTGAAGAAGCGTCACGTGGAGCGGCTGGGCCACTCGACCCTCACGGTCGGGCCGGGGGCACGCGCGGCGTGGGACTTCGAGGAGCCGCGCGGGACCGGAGCGGGACGGACCGGCGGGACTGCCCGGCAGGACTGAACCGGCACTGAACCGGGGCCGAAAACCCCACATTCACCGCGCATTTGCCCGGAATTTGATTTCCGTTGCATGACATACGCATGACAACGCGTCGACTCTCTTGATCTACCCCCGTGAAGGGGCCACGCTACTGCTCTCGACGGGAGCGGCACCGCACCGCTCCCGTCTGTGTGCGCGATCACGCGCACACCCCCCACAGTCGCGTCGCCCCACCACGGGCGCGCCGCCTATGAGGAGGACTCCCTCGTAATGGCAATGCCGCGTAGCAAGAAGACTGTGATCGCCGCCGCGATCTCGACCGCCGCCGCCGCTGTTCTCGGCACGGTCACCGCTCTGCCGCCCAGGCCGCTCCCGCAGAGGGCACCGTGATCGCCGCGGGCTCCGCCGACGCGGTCAAGGGCAGCTACATCGTCACGCTGAAGAAGAGTTCCGGCCTCAAGGCCGCCACGAGCCAGGGCAAGGGCCTCATAGCCGAGTACGGCGGCTCGGTGACGAAGACCTACAAGTCCGCGCTCAACGGCTACGCCGCGAAGCTGAGCGCGGCGGAGGCGAGACGCCTCGCCGCCGACCCCGCGGTCGCCACCGTCGAGCAGAACCAGCGGGTCCGGGCCACCGCGACGCAGACCAACGCCCCCTGGGGCCTGGACCGCATCGACCAGGCCAAGCTGCCGCTCAACGGCAGCTACACCTACCCGGACACCGCGGGCTCGGGCGTCACCGCGTACGTCATCGACACCGGCGTGCGCATCTCGCACGCGGAGATCAGCGGCCGCGCGGTCAACGGCTATGACGCCGTGGACGGTGACACCACCGCCCAGGACGGCAACGGCCACGGCACGCACGTCGCCTCGACCGTCGCGGGCACGACGTACGGCGTCGCCAAGAAGGCCAAGGTCGTGGCCGTCCGCGTGCTCGACAACAACGGTTCCGGCACCACCGCCGGGGTCGTCGCGGGCATCGACTGGGTGACCCGGCACCACACCGCCGGCGCCCCGGCCGTGGCCAACATGTCGCTCGGCGGCGGCGCCTCCACCTCGCTGGACAACGCGGTGAAGAACTCCATCGCCGACGGCGTCACCTACGCGGTCGCCGCGGGCAACGAGGGCGTCAACGCGGCGAACTCCTCCCCCGCCCGGGTTCCCGCGGCCATCACGGTGGGCGCGACCGGCAGCAACGACGCGAAGGCCAGCTGGTCCAACTACGGCTCGGTCCTGGACATCTTCGCGCCGGGCGTCTCCATCAAGGCGGGCTGGTACACCGGCGACACGGCGACCAACACCATCTCCGGTACGTCGATGGCCACGCCGCACGTCGCGGGTGCCGCGGCGATCTATCTGGCGGGGCACAGCTCGGCCACGCCGGCGCAGGTCGCTTCCGCTCTGGTGAACGGGGCCACGCCGAGTGTCGTGACCAGCCCGGGTA
Organism: Streptomyces huasconensis; assembly: GCA_004010275.1. Taxonomy (GTDB): domain Bacteria; phylum Actinomycetota; class Actinomycetes; order Streptomycetales; family Streptomycetaceae; genus Streptomyces; species Streptomyces huasconensis. The sequence continues at coordinate 44,414 of RBWT01000017.1, read as the reverse complement.
CCGGTTCTCCGAACCGGCTTCTCAAGATCGTGCCGTAACCTGCGGTGCTGTACGGGTAGTTCGCCCCGGGGGTTGTCGACGCCTCCGGGGCGTTGCCGTGCGGGGCCTGCGGTGTGCTGCGGGCTTGTGCGGTGTTCTGCGGTGTCGTCTGCCGTGGTCTCGCCGTTGGCCGGTGCGGGATGGGTGTGGCTGGGCGCGCAGTTCCTCGCGCCCCTAGGTGGGGTCCTGCCGTCCGCCCGTGCGGGACGAGTGTGGCTGGGCGCGCAGTTCCCCGCGCCCCTGACGTGGCGGTGCCTCAGGGGTGTTTTGTGCGGGCTCCCAAGGTTGCCGCCAGTAGGAGCAGGCCGCTCAGCATTGCGAATGGGGCCGCTACGCCCGCTGCTCCTGCGAGGAGGCCCCCTGCGGCGGGGGCCGCTGTCTGGCCCAGGCGGTTGCCGGTGAGGCGTAGGGCCAGGGCCGTCGAGCGGGCGCCGGGGGGTGCGGCCTGGACGACCGTTGTCATGGAGAGCGGCTGTCCGACCCCGAGGCAGAAGCCCAGCGCGGCGAGCATCAGGGCGAGCCCCCACACCGGTACGGGCAGCGCCATGCCCGCGCACAGGACTCCGCCGAGCAGGCAGGAGCCGGTGAGCAGGGCCGTTCTGCCGAGCAGCCGGATCATCGGCGTCATCACCAGGCGGCAGGCGATGGTCGACGCGGCGCGCAGGCTCAGGAGCAGTCCGACCGCGGCGGGCGCGATGCCGCGGTGTTCGCCGACCACCGGCAGGTAGGCGGTGAGGATGTCCGTCGCGGAGAGCACGGCGAGGCTGATGAAGATGCCCGCGGGGACGCCCCGGGCGCGCAGGATGCCGAGCACCGGAACCCGCCCGTCACCCCGCCCGTCCCGCTGCCGCCCGGCCGGTGCCTGACGTACGTGCTCGATGCGCCACAGCGAGGTGAGTGACACCGCGCCGACCGCCGCCGAGACGAGCAGGGCCAGCGCACTCGTACGGCCCATGTCGGCGCCGATCAGCGCCCGCGGCGATGGGCCCGACCAGCTGGCCGAGCGAGGCGCCGATGGTGAAGTGCCCGAAGTTGCGGTCCTGTTCGTCGGGCGCGGACTGCCGGGCGACGATCGACTGCGCGCCGATCACGAAGCAGAGGTGGCCGAGCCCCATCACGCCGCTCCACGCGGCCATCGCGCCGAGCGAGCCCGCCATGCCGCTCAGCGCGCAGCCGCCGGAGATCAGGACGACGCCGAGGGGCAGCAGCGGCGCGCACCGCCCGTGGTCGGTCCTGCGGCCGAGCGGCACGGCGGCGAAGAGGGGCAGCAGGGCGTAGACGCCCGCGATGACGCCGACGGCGCGTTCGTCGGCGCCCAGCGCGAGGGCCCGGTAGGAGACGGCGGGCCACGCCATCGACACCGCCCCCTGCGCGAAGCTGAAGGCGATGACGAGACGGAGCAGCCAGCCCCTGCCACCGGGCCCGGGTATCGCGTACGGCATCAGATGATGCCGAAGAGGATTCCGGCGCCGAGCACCACCAGCGAGGTGAGCACCGCCCACTTGACGGTGAACCTGGTGTGGTCGCCGAACTCGACCTTGGCCATGCCGACGAGCACGTACACGGCGGGCACCAGCGGGCTCGACATGTGCAGCGCCTGGCCGGCGATGGAGGCGCGGGCGATCTCCAGGGTGGAGACGCCGTGGGCCTGGCCGGCCTCGGCGAGGACCGGCAGGACGCCGAAGTAGAAGCCGTCGTTGGACATGAAGTAGGTGAGCGGGATGGAGAGCAGGCCGGTCACCAGGCCCATGTGCGGGCCCATGCCCTCGGGGATGGCGCCGACGAGCCAGTCGGCCATGTGCTCGACCATGCCGGTGCCGGTGAGGACGCCGGTGAAGACGGCGGCGGCGAAGACCATGCCGGTGACGTTGAGGACGTTCTCCGCGTGGGCGGCGATACGGGCCTTCTGGTCGGGCATGTGCGGGAAGTTGACCGTGAGGGCGAGCGCGGCGCCGAGCAGGAAGAGGACCGGGATCGGCAGCCACTCCATGATCATGGCGGTGAGCAGCAGGACGGTGAGGCCCGCGTTGAACCAGTAGAGCTTGGGGCGCAGGGTCGCGCGGTGCGGGTCGAGTGCCTGGAACCCGTCGTCGTCCGAGGCGCTCGGGTCGTCAGAGGCATTCGGGGCGTCCCGGGTGTCCGGGGCGTCGGCCCCGGCGCCCCCGGCCGCGACGGCACCCGTACCGGAACCCGTGCCGCGGGCGGTCTTCTTGGTGAGCGAGGTCCGCTCCTCGCCGCCGCCCGCGCCCACGAGAACCGTCTCGTCGGCCGTCTCCTTCTCCAGCACCTCGTCCAGCGACAGCACCCCGAGCCGCTTGCGCTCGCGCAGGCCCAGTGCGTACGAGAGGAGGAAGACGGCGACCAGGCCCATGGCGAGCGCGGGGATCATCGGCACGAAGATGTCGGCCGCGTCGACCTTCAGCGCGGTCGCGGCGCGGGCCGTCGGGCCGCCCCAGGGCAGGGTGTTCATGACGCCGTTGGCGGTGGCCGCGACGCCCGTCATCACGACGAGGCTCATCTTGAGGCGCTTGTACAGCGGATACATCGCCGAGACCGTGATCATGAAGGTCGTCGAGCCGTCACCGTCGAGGGAGACGATGGCGGCGAGCACGGCCGTGCCGACCACGACGCGCATCGGGTCCGCCTTGCAGAAGCGCAGGATGCCCCGGACGATCGGGTCGAAGAGGCCGACGTCGATCATGACGCCGAAGTACACGATGGCGAACATGAGCATGGCCGCCGTGGGCGCCAGATTGCCGACGCCTTCGAGGACGTAATCCCCGAGATGGGCTCCCTTTCCCACGAACACGCAGAAGAGGGCGGGGATCAGCACCAGCGCCGCGATCGGCGACATCTTCTTCATCATGATCAGCACCAGGAAGGTGGCGATCATGACGAATCCGAGGATTGTCAGCATGGGGGCTACCTAACGTTCACCATCGAACTCCCACCAGGTCTGGCGGTCCGGACGACGGTAGGACCCGCCAGGAAGCGTTAACAAGATGTTGACGCGCGAGCAATAAGCGCAAAACTCCAGGTCAACGCAGCAAAGTGGGAGCGCGACGGCGCGGCCCGGCGTCCGCGCCTCAGTCCAGCGTCCGCGCGAAGTACGCGTGCAGGAGGGTCCGGGCCTCCTCGATCAGCTCCGGGTCACCGGCGGGGCGCCCGCGGAAGGCCAGTTGGAGCACCGCGTCGACCGCCTCGACGCCGACGAGCACGGTCCGGCGCAGCCGCGCGTCCAGCGGGCCGCCGATATGGTCCGCGAGCAGGGCCGCCACCCGCTCGGCCACCTGGACGTTCGCGTCCGGCATCGCGTCCGGGGCACAGGGCACGCCGAAGTCGACGAGACCGAAGCCGGGCACGGTGCGTTTCATCTCCAGGTACTCGTCGAAGGCGGCGTCGACGGCGCCGCGCCAGTCGGCGTGCCCGACGCCGCTCACCCGGGCGGAGACCCGCTCGGCGTAGGCGTCGAGGTTGCGGTGGGCGAGCGCGTCCGTGAGGGCGCGTTTGTTGCCGAAGAAGCGGTAGACCGAGCCGATCGGGACGCCCGCGCGCCGGGCGACCGCGCGGGTGGTCAGCTCTTCGTAGCCGACCTCGTCCAGGACGGCGGCGCAGGCGTCGAGGATGCGGGTCAGGCGCTCGGCGCTGCGCTCCTGCACGGGCACGCGGCGCAGGGAGGCCGGGGGTCTTGGTTCCTTGGGCGGGTTCCGGTGGTGCATTCCGGGAGAGTAGGGCACCGCTCGCCCTCCCGGCTTCCCGCGCCCACATTCCGGTCGCGGCCCTACGGAGGACCCTCCTCCCGAGGCAGAAGGAGGGGGTTTCCTCTTGCGGAAGGAAAACCGGAATCCTACGGTGTCCCATAGGAATCAGACACGAGGGCAGCCACGAGGGAGCGATGATGAGCGGGGACCACGTGAGGGACGCCGGCCGTGCGGGCGAGGGCGACGCGCGCAAGACGGCCGAGGGGCTGACCTATCTCTCCGGCTTCGGCAACGAACACAGCTCGGAGGCGGTGCCCGGGGCGCTTCCGCACGGCCGCAACTCCCCGCAGCGCGCCCCCCTCGGTCTCTACGCCGAGCAGCTGAGCGGTTCGGCCTTCACCGAGCCCCGCGCGCACAACCGCCGCTCATGGCTCTACCGCATCCGCCCCTCCGCCGCGCACCCCCGGTTCACCCGCGCGGACAACGGCGCGCTCCGCACGGCCCCCTTCACCGAGACGGTGCCGGACCCCAACCGGCTGCGCTGGAACCCCCTCCCCGAGCCCGCGCCCGGCACGGACTTCCTGGCCGGCCTGTGGACCCTCGGCGGCAATGGCGACGCGACGCAGCGCACCGGCATGGGCATCCACCTCTACCACGCCAACTCCTCCATGGACGCACGGGTGTTCAGCGACTCGGACGGCGAACTGCTCGTCGTCCCCGAGCAGGGCGGCCTGCTGCTGCGCACCGAGTTCGGCCTGCTGCGCGCCGAGCCCGGCGAGGTCGCGCTGATCCCGCGCGGTGTCCGCTTCCGCGTGGAACTGCTCGACGCGAGCGCGCGCGGGTACGTCTGCGAGAACTACGGCGCCCCCTTCCAGCTCCCCGACCTCGGCCCGATCGGCGCCAACGGCCTGGCGAACGCCCGGGACTTCCGGGCGCCCGTGGCCGCGTACGAGGATGTCGAGGGCCCGGTGGAGGTGGTGAACAAGTTCTGCGGCAACCTCTGGCGCGCGACGTACGACCACTCCCCCCTCGATGTCGTCGCCTGGCACGGCAACCACGTGCCGTACGTCTATGACCTGCACCGCTTCAACGTCATCGGCTCGATCAGCTACGACCACCCGGACCCGTCGATCTTCACCGTGCTCACCTCGCCGTCCGACACCCCGGGCCTCGCGGGCGTCGACTTCGTCGTGTTCGCGCCGCGCTGGCTGGTGGGCGAGGACACCTTCCGGCCGCCGTACTTCCACCGGAACGTGATGAGCGAGTACATGGGCCTGATCGAAGGCGCGTACGACGCGAAGACGGCCGGAGAAGGGGGCTTCGTGCCGGGCGGTGGCTCGCTGCACAACATGATGTCCGCGCACGGCCCCGACCGCGAGACGTTCGAGAAGGCGTCGGCGGCCGACCTTAAGCCGCAGAAGATCGACGACGGCCTCGCCTTCATGTTCGAGACCCGGTGGCCGGTGACGGCGACGGAGCAGGCGGCCACCGCGTCCCACCTGCAGCGCGGCTACGACGACGTATGGCAGGGTCTGGAGCGCCACTTCCGCGACTGACGCACCGACACGCTGATTCGGAGAGACCGTGACCGCTTTCGCCCCGGACTCGATCGTCCTGAATCGGAAACTGCCGCTCTGGTACCAGGTCTCGCAGTCGCTGCGCGCCTCGATACTCGGCCGCACCCCGGACGCCCCGCTCCGGCTGCCCACGGAGGAGCAGCTGGCGGGGCACTACGGGGTGAGCGTGCTGACCATGCGGCAGGCGCTCAAGGAGCTGGAGGACGAGGGGCTCATCACCCGCCACCGGCGGCGCGGCACCTTCATCGAACCCAGTGCGCGGCGCGGCTCGCCCGTCCGCCTCCTCGGCTCGGTCGACGCCATCGTGGCCCAGCAGTCGGGCATGACCACCCGCCTCCTCGACCACGGCACCGCCCCGCTCCCCGCCGAACTCGCCGGGCACTTCCCGGACTCGGCCGAGGTGGCGACCTACCACCGGCTGCGCAGCGACGAGAAGACGGGCGAGCCGACCAACCACGCCCGCAACTACATCCGCCCGGAACTGGCCGCTCGCGTCGACCCGGACGACCTGGTGCGCTGGCCGATGACGAAGGTCCTGCGCGACGTGGTGGGCGTGCGCATCAGCCGCATCACCGACACCGTCGAGGCCACGCTCGCCGACCCGGAGACCGCCCGCCTCCTCCAAGTGCCGCTGCTCAGCCCGATCCTGCACTACACGGGCATCACGTACGACGAGGACGGCCGGACCCTGGACGTGGCCCGCATCCACTACCGCGGCGACCGCTTCTCCTTCTCGGTCACTCTCGACGCGACGTGAGCGGCCCGGACCGGCGCGTCGTACGATGCCGGGCGTGACGCACGACGAAGCGCCGCTGCTGGCGGATCTCATGCCGTGGTCCGTCGCACCGCTCCGGCCGGGCCGCGGGTGGCCGATGGGACCGGACGCCGCCTCCCTGAAGGCCCGCTGGGCGGCCCTCGTCCGCGCGCGGGGCGCCGACCGCGAGGCGCTGTTCCGCCCGACCCGCTCCCGCACGCTGCACACCGCGGTCGCCCAACTCCCGGGCCACCAGGGCGGTACGGCCCGCCTCGCCAGGGAGGGCGGCCCGTGCCCCGAGCCCGTCCGGGTCCTCCACGGCCCCTTCGACGAGCAGTGGCTGATCCCCGACCACCGCCTCATCGACGTCGCCCGGCCCGAGCTGGTGCGCGTCGCCGGCGCGGGCCAGCTCTTCGTGGTCGAGCAGGGACACGTCCCCGGGGCCGCGGGGCCCGCGGTCCTCGCCTCGGCCGTGCTGCCGGACGGGCACTCACCGGCCGGGCGGCCGGGGCGCATCCGGCCGCTCTTCCGCCGCCCCGGGGGCCTGGAGCCCAACGTGGCGCCCGGGCTGCTCCCGTATCTCTCCCGGGCGCTGGACCAGGAGGTCACCGGCCCGCGCGCTGCTCGCCGAGGGTGCTCGCCATGGCGTCCGGCTCGGCGGCGGGCTGCCGGGTGCCGCTCACGGCGGACGCCGGAGTGTGGGCGCGGGGCGTGGAGCTGGGGGAACGGCTGCTGTGGCTGCAGGTGCGCGGCGACGGCGAGCGCCCGAAGCTGCCCGGAGGGCGCAGGCCCTACGTCCGCGCGCCCCTGCCCGCGCGCCCCGGCTCACTGGCGTACGACGCCGAGGAACGGGTGCTGCGCGTCGGCGAGGAGGGGGTGATCTCGCCGGTGCCGCGTGAGGCGTGGGAGTTCGAGGTGAGCGGGGTGCGGGTGATCGAGCGGTGGTTCGGGGCGCGTGCGGCGGGCGGGGACGCCGGGCCGGGGACGCTGGAGGCCAACCGGCCGCGACGTGGCCGCAGGCCTGGACGTCGGAGCTGCTGGAGCTGATCACGGTTCTCGCGCTGACCGCGGAATTGGCGCCGCGGCAGAGGGAGTTGGCGACGGGGGCGGATCGCCGGATCACCGTGGACGAGCTGGGCGGGGCGGGTGTGCTGCCCGTGCCGGACGGGGCGCGGCGCCCCGCGTCCGTCCTCGATCACCGTGAAGAGGGGCCGGAGGGGCAGTTCGCGCTGATCTGAGCCGCGTGAGTCGTGACGCGTGTACCACGTGACCGCGTGTCACGTGACAGGGGAGGAGGGTGAGCGGGTGGGTGGGAAAGATCCGCCGCGGAGCGGCGGCTCAGTCCCGGGGACCACCCGTGGTCAGCGTCCGCCGAAAAGCGACCGCCGCAGCCTGCGCAGCGGCGCGAAGAGCGAGACGTGCCTCACTCGAGAGCCCCTGCTGCTACGGGCATGCACGGCGTCACGTGAGGTGAGCTCACGCATCAGCAGCGTCGCCTCGTGCGCCTCACGCTGCGGGACGGCAGGGCCGCCCAGCACCGAGAGGTGACGGTCGAGGCGCGAGCTGCTCGCGCTGCTCCCGCAAGTGATCGCAGGGACACGCGCCCTGCTGCGCACCGTTATCTGTTCCATGTCACTCCCCACCCGTACGAGGGCACCCGGCCCAGGGCAGGTTAACCCTATCGCCCCGTCCTCACACACGCGTATCCCGGTCACGGGATTCACCTCCCCCACAAGGGGGTTGACGATTACACTCCGAATACGGTTGATTGCAGGGTGAGTTGGACATACAGCCCGGCGTCACTCCGGTCCATGGCCTGCCGCGTGGGCTATCTCACCTGTCGTCATGGCTCCGGGCAGTTGCTACGTTTGTGGAGCATCGCACCGCTGCGGATGGGGGCGCCCCGTGAGTCGGCCAGAGCGTGTGATCGCCGGGCGGTACCGCCTCCTGGCGCCGCTGGGCGAGGGCGGCATGGGCACCGTGTGGCGGGCCCGGGACGACGTGCTCGGGCGCGAGGTCGCCGTCAAGGAGGTGCGCGCCCCGGCCGGGCTCCCGGCGAGCGAGGCCGACCGGCTCTACGCCCGCGTGGAGCGCGAGGCGTGGGCCGCCGCCCGCATCCCCCACCGGAACGTGGTCACCGTCCACGACGTCGCGACGCAGGAGGGCCGCCCGTGGATCGTGATGGAGCTGGTCGCGGCCTCTCGCTCTCCGACGTGCTGGACGCGGAGGGCGCCCTGCCGCCGCGGCGCGCCGCCCGCGTCGGCGCCGAGGTGCTCGCGGCCCTGCGCGCCGCCCATGACGCCGGGGTCTGCACCGCGACGTCAAGCCCGGCAACGTACTGATCGCCAATGACGGCCGCGTGGTCCTCACGGACTTCGGCATCGCGACGGTCGGGGGCGGTTCCGCGCCGACGGTGACCGGCGAGGCCGTCGGCTCGCCCGAGTTCCTGGCGCCGGAGCGGGTGTTGGGGCGGCCCCACGGTCCCGCGTCGATCTGTGTCCCTCGGTGTGCTGCTCCACACCGCCGTCGAGGGCAGTTCGCCGTTCCGCCGGGACACTCCGCTGGGCACGCTGCGCGCGGTCGCGGACGAGGAGGCGCCGCCCGCGCGCGCCGCGGGGCCGCTCACCCCCGTCATCGTGGGTCTGCTGCGCAAGGACCCGGCCGAGCGGATGCCGGCCGCTCCGACGCCGAGCGCGATCTGCGGCTCGTCGTCTCGGGCGGCAGACCGCTCACCCCCGAGACCCCGAACACCGGGACCCCGAACAACGGAACCCCGGCCACCGGGACCCCGCTCCCCCACTCGCCGACCGCCACGACCGAAGGCTCGTCGTCCGGCGCCACGCCGCCCGCCCCCGCCGCCCCAGAAACCACGACGACGGGGCCGACCGGTCCGACCGATCCGGCGCGTCGCAGCCGTACGGTGGCCGTCCTGATCGCCGGGCTCATCGCACTGGCACTGGCCCTCGGCGGACTCACGTACGCACTGGTCAGTCGTGACGACGGCGGTGACGACGGACTCGAGCGGCCGTGGGAGGGGCGGTACGGCCCCTCCCACGGCCGGCCTGGGTCAGGCCGCCGAGGTGAAGGCGGGGAGGTAGCCACCGGACTGTCCGGCGGCGGTGGGGTGGTAGGACTCGCCGATGTTGAGCCAGTTCACGCTGTGCAGCCACGCGCTGCCCGAGCAGATCTCGTGGCCGGTGAAGGTGCGGGTGACGTCGCCGAAGGTGAAGCCGTGGTCGGCGGCGCGCTTGGCGGTGGCGGTGTTGAGGTAGTCGGCCGCGTCGTTGATGGCGGCCCGCTCGCGCTCGGTGAGGCCGCTCGTGCAGGAGCCGTTCAGCTTGTAGAAGCGGGGGTAGCCGAGCACCACCACGCGGGCGGAGGGAGCCTTGGCGTCGATCGCCGAGTAGACCTTGTCGAGGTTGCCGGGGAGTGTGGAGTCGACGTACGCGCGCGCCTGGGCGATGCGGGCCAGGCAGCTGCTCTCGGACTGGAGCACACACGTCGTCATGACGTCGGCGAAGCCCGCGTCGTTGCCTCCGACGGTGATCGAGACGAGGCCCGTTCCGGAGCCGAGCGAGCCCAGTTGCTTCGTCAGAACATCACCCGTACGGGCGCCCGCGCACGCCGCGAAGGTGAAGCTGGAGGGTGAGTTCGCGGCCGCCCAGAGTGCCGGGTAGGCGCGCTTGGTGCGCTTGCAGTCGCCGCTCGCGCTGTCGTAGTTGCCGGCGCCGACGCCCGAGGAGTAGGAGTCGCCGAGCGCCACATAGCCGGTGGCTGCTGCGTTCTGGTCCGCTTGTGCCGCTGTGGCCCCGGTGAGGGCGCAGGCGGCGGCGAGGAGGAGTGAGGACGTGTATGCCGTGATGCGGGACAATCTCATGGAACCTCCCTTAGCAGGGTTTCCGCCGAGACCGTGGTAGCACGCACTCCGGCCAGTCGATAGTGCGCATGTCAACGAATTGGCGCGCAATTCCCCTGGGAGCACCGGAAGTTCACCCCCGTCACAGAGGCCGGGAGGGGAACACCTGCACGCCCCCTCCGTACCTTGACGGGCCGCGGGGACTGCGCGACATTGAAGCCCGGCATCCGGCGCGTCGGGGGGCGAAGTCGCCAATGCAGACCATCGGGATCAAGGCACCGCCGGCGGACACGGGGCGGCGCACCGGTCGGCGTCGCGACGGGGATCTGCCGCCGCTGCTCGCAGGAGCGGCCGTCGCCGTGGGGGGCGTCGGCGCCGTGCTCGCGCTCGTCGACCTGAGTTCGCCGCTGCGCGGCCCCTGCACCCTCTTCTTCCTCCTCGCCGCGCCTTCGGCGGCGCTCACCGCGGCGCTGCGCTCGCTCGACCCGTGGGGCCGCGCCGTGGCCTGCGTCGCCGGCGCCGTCGCGGTCAACCTCCTGGTGGCGCAGGCCATGCTGGCGCTGCAGGTGTGGTCGGTGCGCGGCGGGATCGTCGCCGTCGCCGGCCTCAGCGCGCTCGCCCTCCTGCTGACCGCCGCACGGCGCCCGCGCCGCCGTGCGGCGAGAAGGTGACCGCCTGACGTGAACATCACCGTGCACCGCCCCGGCGAACTCACCGCCGCCGACCGGGCGGCATGGACCGCCCTGCAGTCCAAGGTGCACCTCGACGGCGCGCCCGAGCTGGCCAACCCCTTCCTCGCCCCGGAGTTCGCCCTCGCCACGGCGCACGGGCGGCGCGGGGTGCGCGTCGCCACGTACGCGAGGACGGCGAGCCGGCGGCGTTCTTCCCCTTCCAGCGGTCCGTCACCGGCGTGGGCCGGGCCGTCGGTCTCGGCGTCTCGGACTGCCAGGGGCTGGTGCACCGCCCCGGCTTCCGCTGGGACGCCCGGGAGCTGCTGCGCGCCTGCGGGCTCGTGCTGTGGGAGTTCGATCACCTGGTCGGCGGCCAGGCGCCGTTCGAGGCGGGCGCCGGGGGCGGCGTCCGCGCCTTCCCGTCCCCCGTCATCGACGTCGACCAGGGCTACGACGCCTATCTCGGCCACCTGCGCGAGCGCTCCCCGAAGTTCACCCGGACGACCCTCGCCAAGGAGCGCCGGCTCGGCCGCGACCACGGAGCGGTGCGCTACGTCCACGACGAGCGCGACCCCGCGGCCCTGGCCGCCCTGATGGGGTGGAAGTCGGCGCAGTACCGCAGGACAGGACGCAGCGACCGCTTCGCACACCCCTGGATCACCGAGCTGGTCCGCCGGCTCTTCCACACCAGGACCGGGTCGTTCGCCGGAGTCCTGTCGGTGCTCTACGCGGCCGACGTGCCGGTCGCGGCACACTTCGGGCTGCGCAGCGAGCGGGTCCTCGCCTGCTGGTTCCCCGCGTACGACCCGGCGTTCGCCAAGTACTCGCCCGGCCTGGTCCTGCACCTGCGCATGGCCGAGGCGGCCGCCGCCGACGGGATCGCGTACCTCGACCTCGGCCGCGGCCAGAAGGACTACAAGGACTCCCTCAAGACACGCGAACTGGCCGTGTCCGAGGGGTGGGTGGCGCTGCGCCACCCGGTGGCTCTCGGACACCGGGCGCGGCGCGCCCCAGTGCGGGCGCTGCGGAACACCGTGCTGTCCAGGCCGGAATTCTTCGGACCGGCCGATAAATTGCTCAAGCGGATCGGCGAAATCCGAGCGCTGGGAAAGGAATCAAGGAATAGGGCAGTCCGAATGTAAATTGCCCACATCATGAGAAACGTGAGGCCGCGTTCCAGGTCTTGCCATACAGTCTTCATCATCAATACCGTCGTACATCCACCCGCAACGGTCCATCACGCAACGCGATCAAGGGGAGGGCTCGAGATCGCGATGGCACCGAAGCGGGGCGCGGTAGGGGGGTGCCGTGCCCGGTGATCGCTCTTCGGCCGGGTCACGTCCCGCGCGATGCCAGCTCGCCCGGCATGCACGGAGATCTATTTCGGCATGCTCGGGTGAGAACCCCCCTTTCGAACCGGATCAATTACCGGACCGCCCGGGGGCGGGCGGTCCACCGGACGAGAGGGACCACCGAAAATGACTTCTTCTGTGCGCCCGGCGGATGCCGGCCAGGACCCGTTGGAAGAGATCTCCAGGAACTACCGCCCGATCTCCACGCACTTGGCGATCACACCGCCGGTGAGTGTGGTGATACCGGCGATGAACGAAGCGGAGAATCTTCCCTACGTATTCAAGACACTGCCCGAGTGGATACACGAGGTCGTCCTCGTGGACGGCAACTCCACCGATGACACGGTGGCCGTCGCCCGCGAGCTGCGGCCGGACGTGAAGGTCGTCCGCCAGCTCGGCAGGGGCAAGGGCGACGCCCTGATCACCGGCTTCGCCGCGTGCACGGGCGACATCATCGTGATGGTCGACGCGGACGGCTCCGCCGACGGCCAGGAGATCGTCTCCTACGTCTCCGCCCTCGTCTCGGGCGCGGACTTCGCCAAGGGCTCGCGGTTCGCCAACGGCGGCGGCACGGACGACATGACGCCGATCCGCAAGCTCGGCAACCACGTCCTGTGCTCCGTGGTCAACGCCAAGTTCGGCGCGCGCTACACCGACCTGTGCTACGGCTACAACGCGTTCTGGCGGCACTGCCTCGACAAGATCGAGCTGGACTGCACCGGGTTCGAGGTCGAGACCCTGATGAACATCCGGGTCGTCAAGGCCGGGCTCAAGGTGCAGGAGATCCCGAGCCACGAGTACCTGCGGATTCACGGCGCCAGCAACCTCAGGGCCGTCCGGGACGGCATCCGCGTACTGAAGGTGATCCTCGCCGAGCGCTCCGGCCGCAGACGCGGCGGCGCCCGGCGCAGGGGCACCCGGGGCCTTCCCTTCGGCAAGGGCCAGGGAGAGGTGTCTTGAGCACGGACATATCCGTCGTCATCTGCGTGTACACCGAGGACCGCTGGGAGGACATCCTCGCGGCGGTCTCATCGGTGCGCGCGCAGTCCCGGACGGCCCTGGAGACGCTGCTCGTGGTCGACCACAACGCCTCGCTCCTGGACCGCCTCACCGGGGAGTACAAGGAGTGCGCGGCGACCGGGGAGGTGCGGGTGCTCGCCAACGCGGGCCCCCGCGGCCTCTCGGCGGGCCGCAACACCGGCATCGCCGCCGCACGCGGCCCCGTCCGCCCTCCTCGACGACGACGCCGTCGCCGAGCCGGACTGGCTGCGCCACTTCGCCGAGGGGTTCGAGGACCCGCGGGTGTTCGCCGTCGGCGGGCGCACCCTGCCCGTGTGGGAGTCGGGGCGGCGGCCCGCCTGGTTCCCCGAGGAGTTCGACTGGGTCGTCGGCTGTACGTACAAGGGGCACCCCGAGGGCCGCGCGCGGGTGCGCAACGTCCTCGGGGGCAACGCCTCCTTCCGCCGCTCCGCCTTCGACATCGCGGGCGGCTTCGCGACCGGCATCGGCAGGGACGGCGACAGGCGGCCGCTGGGCTGCGAGGAGACGGAGTTCTGCATCCGCCTCACCCGGGCCCGGCCGGACGCGGTCCTCCTGGTCGACGACCGCGCGGAGATCCACCACCGGGTGCCCCGCCGTGCGGGAGCGGTTCCCCTACTTCCGTACGCGGGCGTACGCCGAGGGCCTCTCGAAGGCGCTGGTGGCCCGGAGCGTCGGCGCGGGCAAGGGCCTTGAGTCCGAGCGGCGCTACACCACACGGGTGCTGCCCGCGGGGGTGGGCCGCGGTCCTGCGCGACGCCGTCGCTCGGGCGCCCGGCGGCGCGGGCCGCGCGGGCGCCATCGTGGCGGGAGTCGCCGCCGCGGCCGGGGGGTTCGTGGCCGGGAGCGTCCGCGCGCGCAGGGGAGCCGCCACGTTCTCCGCCGTCGAGGGGGCGGCCCCATGAGCGACGACAGACCCGTGCCGATCCTGATGTACCACTCCGTCGCGCGGCTGCCGAACGCGGCGACGCACGACCTGTCGGTGGCGCCCGACGTGTTCGCCCGCCAGATGGAGGTGCTCGGTGAGCGGGGGTTCACCCCGCTCACCACCGCTCAACTGGCCGCGGCCTGGCGCTCACCGGGCGGTCCGCTGCCCGACCGCCCCGTCCTGATCACCTTCGACGACGGCTACGAGGGCGTGCACCGCCACGCGCTGCCCGTGCTCGCCCGGCACGGCTTCGCCTCCACCCTGTTCGTCTCCACGGGCTGGCTGCGCGGGGAGCACGACACCGGGGGCGGCCTCGACCTCATGCTCGACTGGGGCCAGGTGCGCGAACTGGCCGCCGCGGGCACCGAGATCGGCGGGCACAGCCACACCCACCCCGAACTCGACCAGCTCGGCGACGAGGAGCTGCGGACCGAGCTGGGCCGCTGCCGGGACATCGTGGCCGACGAGCTGGGCGCCCCGCCCGCCTCCTTCGCGTACCCGTACGGCTACTCCAGCCGCCGGGTGCGCGGCCGGGTGCGGGAGGCGGGGTTCGCGCAGTCGCTCGCCGTCGGCAACCGTCTGGCCCGCCGCGCCCAGGGGCCCTACGCTCTGCGGCGGGTCACCGTGCGCCGCTCCACCGGGGACGAGGAGTTCGAGCGCCTCGTGGAGGGCCGCGCGATCACCCGTACGTTCGCCAGGGACCACGCCCTGACCAAGGGGTACGCCGTGGTCCGCCGAGCCCGACAGGTCCGCCGGAAGGCCATCCGTTCCCGTGTCTGACACGACCACCGCCCAGGCCGGTTCCGCCGACGCCGGGGGGCGGACGCCGTCCGGTCCGTCCGGCAGGCCGCGCGGCATCCGCCTGCCGGGGGCGGGCGGCGGCAGCCCGCTGTTCCGCAACGCCTACGCGCTGATGCTCAACACGGGTATCTCCGGTGTGCTCGGCGTCGGCTTCTGGCTGGCCGCCGCCCGCTACTACTCGGAGTCGGCGGTCGGCCAGGGCTCGGCGGCGATCGCGGCGATGAAGCTCCTCGCCGGGCTCACCGCCGTGACGCTGACCGGTGCGCTGGCGCGGTTCATCCCGATCGCGGGCCGCGCCACCGGCCGCCTCATCTTCCGTACCTACGCGGGCAGTTCGGTGGCGGTGGCGCTCGCGGCCGGGGCCTTCCTGCTCACCCTCGACCTGTGGGGGCCCTCGTACCGCTTCCTGCACGGGCCCGTGCACGGCGTCGGGTTCGTCCTCGCCGTCGTGGCCTGGTCGGTGCTGACCCTCCAGGACGGTGTGCTGACCGGGCTGCGCAACGCGCTGTGGGTGCCCGTCGGCACCACCGCCTTCTCCGTGGCCAAGCTGGTGCTGCTCATCGCGATGGCGGCGGCGATCCCCACCGCGGGTGTCTTCGTCTCGTGGGTCGCCGCGATCCTCGTCTCGGTGATCCCGCTGGGCTGGCTGGTCTTCCGGCGCCTGGTGCCGCGCCATGTGAAGGCGACCGCGGGCCGGGCGAGGCCGCCGACGGTGCGGGAGATCGGCCGTTTCCTCGCGGGCGACTACACCGGCTCGCTCTTCTCCCTGGCCGTGGTCTATCTCGTGCCGGTGATCGTCGCCTCGCGGGTCAGTTCGGTCGACAACGCGTACTTCTACATCACCACCACCATCGGCGGCACCGTCAACCTCCTCGCCGTCAACATGGGTGCCTCGCTCACCGTCGAGGGCGCGCACGACCCGGCGCTGCTGGCCGCCCACACCCGCGCCGCGCTGCGCCGGATGGCCGTGATCATGCTGCCGGTGTGCTGCGTCCTCTTCCTGGCCGCGCCGCTCGTACTGCGCATGTTCGGCCAGGCGTACGCGGACGCCGGCACTCCCCTGCTGCGCTGGTTCGCCGTGGGGGCGCTGCTGCGGGTGGTCATGGAGACGTACTTCGCGGTGCGGCGCGCCCAGAGCAAGACCTCCGGGATCGCCTGGCTCCAGGGGCTGCTGTGCG
Source organism: Streptomyces huasconensis (assembly GCA_004010275.1). Taxonomy (GTDB): domain Bacteria; phylum Actinomycetota; class Actinomycetes; order Streptomycetales; family Streptomycetaceae; genus Streptomyces; species Streptomyces huasconensis. Next base: position 28,519 of record RBWT01000017.1, on the reverse strand, counting down.
TGCTGGTCCTCGGCCTCACGCTGATCCTGCTGCCGCGGATGGGGCTGACCGGCGCCGGCATCGCGGAGATCTCCAGTCTGGCCGTGATCGTGACGATCGCGGCACCCAAGCTGTACCGCGTGACGCGGGCGGCCTCCCCGAGCGGTCCGGCCGGTGACGCGGCCGCCCCGGACGGGGGCCCGGCGAAGGAGCGGCACGGGCCCGCCTGGGCGCTGCGGGAGTCACTGGACTCGGACACGCTCCAGCTCGCCGTACAGCTCGACTTCGAACACCAGGAGCGCAGGCCGGACGTGCGGCCCGGCCCGCCCGTGGCCCAGAGCGAGGGGGACGAGATGGAGCACCGGCCCACGTGGGCGCTGAGAACCCCGGCCGCCGCGCCGGAGCGGGCGCCTGCGGAGCCCTCGGAGCCGTCGCAGCCGTCGCAGCCCTCGCAGCCTGTGGAGCGTTCGGAGGCGTCGCGGGAGGAGTCCGCCGCGCCCGGCGCCGAGGAGCCGGCGCACGACGAGTCGCTGCTGCCGCGCGCCCGCCGCTCCGCGCCCTGCTCGTCGCGCTGCTGCTCGCCGCCGCGCTCGCCCTGTACTGGCTGCCCGCCTTCGGCCTCGGCGAGGAGGATCTCGACGGGATGGGCGGGCTCGGCCTGGTCTCCGTCCTGCCGGTGCCCACGCTGGTCGGCGCCGCGCTCCTGATCGTCGTCTTCGCCGTACTGCTGTGGATGGACCGGCCCCTCAAGGGCCTCCTGCTGGTGACGCTGCTCGCCACCGTCGTGTCGCTGCACGCGCTGCCCGCCGTCATCGAGGCCGAGCCGCGGTTCGCCACGGCCTGGCAGCACCTGGGCTTCCTGGAGTACATCGACCGGACGGGCACGGCCGTCCCCGACCTCGACGCGCGCTGGAGCTGGCCCGGCTTCTTCGCCGCGGCCACGTTCGTCGCGCAGGCGTGCGGTGTCTCGGACATGACCGAGGTGATCCGCTGGTGGCCGACCGCCATGCAACTGCTCTACCTCGCGCCGATGTTCCTGCTGGTGCGCTCGATGCGGGCGGCCTGGCGCGCCAAGTGGGCGGGGCTGTGGATCTACGTGCTGAGCGGCTGGGTCGGCCAGGACTACTTCTCCCCGCAGGGCTTCACGTACCTGCTCTACCTCGCCTTCGTCGCCGTACTCCTGGTGTGGTTCCGCGCCCCGCGCGTGCTGTGGGCCAAGCGGCGTCCCGGGGAGAGCGAGGTCGAGCCGACGGGCCGCCGGGAGCGCGCCGTGCTGCTCCTGGTCCTGGTCGGCCTCTTCGCGGCGACCGTGCCCGCGCACCAGCTGACGCCGTTCGTGATGCTCGGTGTCCTCACGGTGCTGGTCCTGGTCGGCCGCTCGGAGCTGCGCGGCCTGCCGCTGCTCTGCACGGTGTTGGTCCTCGTCTGGCTGGGCTTCCTCGCCGAGCCGTACTGGTCGGGCCATTTCGACGAGCTGTTCGGCGGGGTCGGCGGCGTCGGCGGCAACGTGTCGTCGTCGGTATCCGGCCGCATCGAGGGCGGCAGTTCGACGCACCAACTGGTGCTGTACGCGCGCGTGGCGATGGCCGGCGCGGTCATGGCGTTCGCCTGCTGGGGCTGGTGGCGGCGGCGCCTGTGCAAGTACAGCGAGCGCTCGCTCCTCGTCCTCACCTTCGTGCCGTTCCTCGGTTTCGGCATGAGTCGTACGGCGGTGAGATGGCCCTGCGGGTCTTCATGTTCGCGCTGCCGGGCGCGGCCCTGCTCGCCGGTCTCGCGCTCTTCCCGCGCGCGGGCGTCACGGCGGAGGAGCGGGACCGCGACCGGGTGAGCCTCGCGCCGCTGGCCGCGCTGATGGCCGGGCTCGTGCTGGTGGGCGGCTTCCTGGTGGCGCGCTGGGGCAACGAACCCTTCGAGCGCGTCCGGCCCGGCGAGGTCGCCGCGATGGAGTACGTGTACGCGCACGACGACCCGACGGTGCGGCTGCTGTGGCTGAGCGACGACCCGGTCGGAAAGGTGACCCCGGCGCTGCCGTGGGGCGCCCGGGACATGGAGAAGGTCCGCTACGTCCCCACGCTCGCGCCCGCCGACCCGGTCCTGGTCTCCGGCCTGGTCAAGGCGCTCAGGGACGCGGGGCCGCAGTCGTACCTGATGGTCAGCCGCGGTCAGTCGACCTCTCTCCAGCTGGACGCGGGCTATGCGCGCACCTGGGAACAGCGGCTGCTGCGCCACCTCGACGACCGCGGGGAGCTGAAGAAAGTCTTCGCCAATGACGACGCGGCCCTCTACAGCCTGCGGGAGCAACCGGACGGCAGGGCGCCCGAGGCCGACCCGGGGCCGGTCGGGCCCCGGGTGACGTGGACGCCGTGGTCGGTGGTGGGTGCGCTGGCCGCCGTCGCGCTCGTGCTGCTGCTCACCGCGTGCTTGGTGCGGGTCGCGGCGGCGGCGCCGAGCGTGCGGCAGCAGCGGTGGCTGCAGGGCAGCTTCTGGTTCTCGCTGCCGCTGCTGGCGGTGCTGCTGGTGTCGCTGGTCCAGCGGTTCGTGACGATGGCGTGAGCGGGGCAGGGGGTGCGGGGGCTCAGCGCTTGAGCCACTTCACCTCGTACCCCGCCATGGTGAACCGTTTGCCGTCGACCTCGGCGCTGACGCGCCGGTCGCGGGTGTTGACCACGAGGACCGCCTCGTCGTCGGCGAGGACGCGGAGGTCCGGCCGGTCGCCGGCGGCGATCGTGACCTTCTCGTACCGCGTGCCGGGGCCGAACTCCGCGCCGAACCGTTCGACGAGTCTCAGCATGGGCAACTCGCGGCCGCCGTCGGCGCGTTGGGTGGGCGTCCACAGGCAGCCCGCGCACGTGGCGCCCCGCCTCTGCGGGTTCCAGTAGAAGCCGCTGGTGGCGCCGCCGCGGGCCATCGCCATCAGGCCGGACGCCTGGACGGCGACGCGGTGCGCCTCGGACCAGTCGTCGCGGTTGTCCTGGCTGTCGCCGGGCTCCACGTAGTACTCGGCCCACCACAGGGGCAGGTCGCCGGTCCGCTCGCGCACCCACTCGCCGACGGCCGTCAGCTTGTCGGTGGCCTTGAACTCGTCGGGGAACATCTCGTCGTCCGCCGTGTAGCTGGCGCCGTCGACGACGACGAAGTCCGCGCCCGCCTTGTTCTCGTTCCAGTACGTGAAGGCGTCGAGGACCCGCTGGTCCAGGCGGCCCCAAGGTCCTTTCACGCGCGAGGCGTTGGCGTCCTGGCGCGGGTGGACGCTGTCCATGACCAGGTAGGGGCCGCCGACCATGATGTCCTTGTCGACCTTTTTCAGCTCCTTGTAGACGAGGTTGTACAGCTCGGTGTAGCCCTCGTGGTCCCAGCGGGCCTTCTCGTCGTTCCAGAAGCCCTTGAACTCGTTCCAGACGATGAAGTGGCGTACGTCGGGGTAGCGCTTGGCGACGGTCGCGGCGAGCTGGGCGAAGTCGTCGTAGTGCTCGGGTTCCGGGGCGGTCTCCAGGGCCTGCCGGCTCCAGTCGGTGTGGCCCGCGCCGGGCTCGCCGCCCTTCATCCAGTCCGGGGCGCAGCAGAGCGTGACCACGGGTGTGCCCCCGCTCTCCCGGACGAAGTCGATGCGCCGGTCCATCGCGGAGAAGTCGTAACGCCCCTCGACGGGCTCGGGGTTGCCCGCGCCCCAGCCCATGAGGTGCTGGATCTGCGGGACGGGCGGCCGCCGGCCGGCCAGTTCGGCGCGGACGCGCTCGACGCGCCGGCGGCTCGCCCTCGTCCGCGCTGTACTGGGTGTGGGTGAAGCCCCAGCCCACCTCCGGCGCCGTCTGGCCGGGCGGGACGGCGGGGGTGCCGTGCACCTTGTCGCCGTCGGGAGTGGTGCCCGCGGTGCTGCCGCCGTCGCCGGGCAGCGTGGTGGCCAGGGTGACCGCGAGGGCCAGCGCGGCCAGCCCCACGCCGAGCAGTGCGGTGAGCCGCCACCGCCGTGCCCCCGAGAACCACCCATGACGTCCCATCGGCGTCCAGCGTATCGGCGGGTGCCGGCGGTGGGGCGGGTTTCGCACCACTGCGACGGGTTTCGCACCACGGCAAACCGGGTGCACGAGGGCGGGTGCGTGCCGGATCATGGCGGCATGCCTGCGAACCCTCACGACGCCCTGCCGATCCGGCTCCACGTCGACGACAGCGACTCCCCGTCGGACGTCGTGGACGCGCTGTTCCTCGGCCGCTTCGCGACGGGCGAGCAGCCCTTCTCGCACAGCGCGAACATCGAACGCGTGAAGAAGGGGTGCACGCTGCTCCCGCCCGGGGCGACGGTGCTGCGCGCGGCCCGCGACGACGACCGCAGCGCGACGCTCGCCGAGGGCGAGGGGTGGACGCTGCTGGTCTCCCGCTGGAACCGCGGCGCGGACGTCACGGTCACGGCGACCACGGCCGACCTCGCCGAGAAGGTCCTCGGGCAGGCCACGGAGGGTGCGCAGGACGAGCCCGAACCCCAGCCGGAGAACGTGACCATGGGGTTCTGGTACGTCTCGCCGCGCCGCGGCCCGCACCGCACCACCCGGCAGATCTCGGCCGGTACGTGGGACGAGGTGCGGCCCAACTACACGGCGCCGGTCGCCGACGCCATGGACAAGCTGATGAAGACGACCCCCGAGGACATCTCGGGCCGTCTGCTCCTGCTGCACGGCCCGCCGGGCACGGGCAAGACGTCGGCGCTGCGGACGCTGGCGCGCTCCTGGCGCGACTGGTGCCAGGTGGACTGCGTCCTGGACCCGGAGCGGCTCTTCAGTGACGTCGGCTATCTGATGGACATCGCGATCGGTGAGGACGACGGCACGGCGAAGGGGCGCTGGCGGCTGCTGCTCCTGGAGGACTGCGACGAACTGATCCGCGGCGAGGCGAAGCACACGGCGGGGCAGGCGCTGTCCCGTCTCCTCAACCTCACGGACGGCCTGCTCGGCCAGGGGCGCAACGTCTTGGTGGGCGTCACCACCAACGAGGACCTGGAGCGCCTGCACCCGGCGGTCGTGCGCCCCGGCCGCTGCCTGGCCCGTATCGAGGTCGGCCCGCTGACCCGTCCCGAGGCCGTGGAGTGGCTCGGCACGGAGGAGGGCGTCTCCCGGGAGGGCGCCACCCTGGCCGAGCTTTTCGCGCTGCGCCGGGGGACGACGCCGACGTCGGTGCCGGACCCGCGGGGAGGGCGCGAGGGGGCGGACGCGGGGCTGTACCTGTGACGCCCCTGTCACTCCGGCCGAACCGCACACCCATGGCGTTTTCGATGACGCGTCCGCCTCCGGATGCCCGTCGGCACCATGGGTCACGACCTGTCCAGAGGCTCTGGTGCCCCCCGGCCGGCCAGGTCTACGTTCGGCTCCACGATGCCCGGACCGGGGCATCTCGACCAAGGGGGAACAATGCGCAAGTTCGCTGCGTCGGCCGCAGGCATGGCCCTCGCCCTCAGCGCCCTCGGACTCACCGTCGCTCCCACCGCCACCGCGGCGACGCCCTGTCCGTCCGGGGCGGTCTGCATCCGTGAGACGAACGGCACCATCCTCAACAAGAACATCTTCTACCGGTACGGCGCCCACAACCTGAACAACGTGACCGGCGAACGTGTGCTCGTCAACAACCAGACCGGAGGCGCCGGCTTCCAGGTCTGCAAGGGGTACAACGGCACCAACTGCTCCGTCGTATCACGCCACGTGGGCGAGTACGCACCGTACGACTTCACGCCGATCAACTCCGTCGTGCTCGTACGGTAAGGCTTGCTCGTACGGTAAGACGCGCACGTGCGGTAAGCGCTCTCGTGCGGCAAGGGCAGTGTGCCGGGGGGGCTCGTCGCAGCTCCCCGGCACGGCGCCGCGGCCGCGCTAGCCGGAGGCCCCGTACGTCGCGCGCACAGCGTCGACGTACGGCGGCCAGGGCGTCCTCCTCGGCGAGGCCGAGGCGACGGACCCGCTCGGCGTACGCCTGCGCGGCGTGGGCCGCCTCCTTCGCGGCGGCGTCCCCCGCGGCGGCGATGAACGTGCCGTTGCGGCCCCGGGTCTCGATGACCCCGTCGGCCTCGAGCGCGCGGTACGCCTTGGCCACGGTGTTCGCCGCGAGCCCCAGCGACTGGGCGAGCCCGCGCACCGTGGGCAGTTTGTGGCCGACGGGCAGCGCGCCCGAGCGTGCCTGCCCGGCGATCTGGGCCCTTACCTGCTCGTACGGCGCGTCGCCCGCGCCCTCGTCGATGTCGATGTGCAGAGTCACGCGGTGATTGTCCCGCACGGCTCCCGATTCCGGTGGCGCGGACGGCAGCGGAGAGCCGGCGGCCCGCTGACCGGCAGAAAAGAGGAGGCACTCCGGGTCACTCGCCGCGTACCGTGCGGCCCCATGACTGTGATCGTCAGAGCCCTCCGCGCCGACGCCGCCACCGCCCCGGCGGACGACGCGGGTTTCGCCGCCGTACGCCGGGCCTGTGTGCCCGCCATGCTCGCCACCCCCGAGTCGGTCGCCTTCGACCGCGCCCAAGCCCACCCCGACGCCCACTACCGGCAGTTGATCGCCGAGGAGGACGGTGAGGTCATCGGGACGGCGCAGGTGGGCGTCGCCTACGACAGCCCCGATCCGGGCCAGGGCTTCGCCAACGTCTACGTGCACCCCGAGCGCCTCGGCGCCGGTGCCGGAACGCTCCTGCTGCGCACGGCCGAGGAGCATCTGGCGGGCGCGGGAGCCACCACGGTCTACTCGTGGGTCCTCGACGAGCCGGCGAACCTCGCCTTCGCCGCCCGCCGCGGCTACCGCGCGAGCCGCCGCGCGCACTTCCTGCGCCTCGACCTCGCGCACGGCACACTGCCGCCCCGCCGGGAGCCGCCCGCCGGGGTGGAACTGGTCAGCGGCTCGGTGTACGCCGACGACGCGCGGCCGCTCTTCAAGCTCGACGCGGAGACGGTGGCGGACGAACCGAGCGATGTGGCCGCGGAGTTAACGGATTACGAGCAGTGGCTCGCCGAGACGTGGCACCACCCGCTGGTCAGCCAGGAGCTGACCACGGTGGCCCTGGTGGACGGCCGCCCCGCGGCGTTCAGCCTGGCCCGCACGGACGGCGCGGGCCGCTACGCCTCCGGCATGACGGGCACCGCCCGCGACCACCGCGGCCGGGGCCTCGCCAAGCTCGCGAAGAACGACTCCCTGCACCGCGCCCGCGCCGCCGGCTGCACGGAGGCGTTCACCGGCAACGACGCGGGGAACGAGCCGATGCTGGCGATCAACGACTGGTTCGGTTACGAGGTCTGCGGTACGGAGGTACGCCATGTCCGAGAGCTCGGCTGACACGCTGGAGGTCGTCCTCGTCAAGGCCGGCCGCACCAAGATCCGCTACCCGGCACGGCTCCTGAGCGACGACGGCACACGCATCACCGTCCGCGCCCCCTGGGCGGCCCCCGGCGCCCGGGACTTCGGCTTCGTCCGCTTCGAGCCGGGCGACGTCTTCACCGAGCACTATTGGCGCAACCGTTGGTACGCGGTCAAGGAGGTGTACGCCGCCGACGGCACCCTCAAGGGCTGGTACTGCGACGTGACGCGCCCCGCGGCCCGCGACGGCGACGCCCTCATGGTGGAGGACCTGGACCTCGACCTGGTGGTGCTCGGGGGACGGCGCGACGGTCCTGCGCCTGGACGAGGACGAGTTCGAGGCAAGCGCCCTGCGCACCACGGACCCGGCCGCGGCGGCCGCGGCCCTGCGCGCCCTCGCGGAGCTGGAGTCGCTGGCGCGCGGCGGCCTTCTGCGGACCCTCTGACCACGCGGCCGAGGCAGGTTCGCGCAACTGCTCGATCAGAAAGGTGGGGCGGGGAGGTCTAGCGCGCGGCTTCCGTGGACATCGGTAAGGCAGGGAGGCAGCCATGCGCCGAGTCACCACGCACAAGCCCGCGGTCAAGCCGGTCAGCCGTCGGGTGCGGGAACGCCAGGAAGCCGAGGTTCAGCCCAGGGAGAGGCCGGAGGTCCGCAAGGACGTCCAGCGGACCTGGTGGCCGGACGGGTGAGACGCCGTCAGGACTGAGACACCGTCAGGATGCGGGCAGCCGCTTGCGGTAGTGCAGGCGGTCGTAGGGGCCTTCGACGCGCCGCGCCACGAGGTCGTATCCGTACCGGGGGTAGATCTTCTGGTTCTCCCACATCAACGCGTTGGTGTAGAGCCGCACTTCCGGGAGGCCGAGGGCACGCGCGTGTGCCTCCACGAAGGCCAGCAGGGCGCGGCCCACCCCCTGGCCCGCGGCGTCGGGGTGGACCGCGATCGACTCCAGGAGGAGATGGGCGTCCGCGCGTGGTGCGGTGCGCGGGACGAGGACCAGGACGCCGACGACCGGGTCCCCGGTGACGTACACCCGCCCCGCCGCCACGTCGGCCGCGTGGTCGGCCTCCATCGGCGCGGGGACGACCCCGATGCGTGCGATGTAGTGGCGGTACGCCGCGTCGGTCACCGCCCGCACGGCGGGCACGTCGGCGGCGGTGGCGGGCCGGATCTGAGCCGGGGCGTCGGGCGTCGTCGAGGTCATGCCTCCACGTCTATGCCGCGGCGCCGGGCCCGCGCCAGTGCCTTCTTCCACAACGGCCACGTCACGATCAGGACGATGAGGCCATGGACCGTCATCGAGAACGGCGTGTCGACGAGCCCGCGGACGCTGCCGTCACTGATCTGGAGGGCGCGCCGCAGCTGTTGTTCGGCGTTGGGGCCGAGGATGACGCCGATGACGGCGGGCAGGACGGGCAGGCCGTAGCGCCGCATGCCGAGGCCGATGAGGCCGATGACGAGCAGGATGACGAGGTCGAGCGGTTCGCCGCCGACCGCGTAGGCGCCGAGCGCCGCGAAGAACAGGATGCCCGCGTAGAGGTAGGGCCGCGGGATGCGCAGCAGCTTCGCCCAGAGGGGGGCGAGGGGCAGGTTCAGGGCGAGCAGGAGCACCATGCCGACGAACAGCGAGGCGATCAGGCCCCAGACCAGGTCGGGTTCGCGTTCGAAGAGCAGCGGGCCGGGCTGGATGCCGTACTGCTGGAAGGCGGCGAGCATCACCGCGGCGACGGCGGTGGTGGGCAGGCCGAGCGTCAGCATGGAGACGAGGGTGCCCGCGGCGGACGCGGAGGCCGCCGACTCGGGGCCCGCGACGCCTTCGATGGCGCCCTTGCCCCACTCCTCCTTGTGCCGGGAGAGGCGCTTTTCGGTGACGTAGGAGAGGAAGGTGGGGATCTCCGCGCCGCCGGCCGGGATCGCGCCGAACGGGAAGCCGATGAGGGGGCCGCGCAGCCAGGATTTCCAGGTGCGCCGCACGTCCGCCCTGCCGAGCCAGGGGCGGCCGACGGGGATCGCCTCGGCGCCGGAGCGGCGCAGGTGCGCGGCGACCCACAGGGCCTCGCCGATCGCGAAGAGGCCGACCGCGACGATCACCACGTCGATGCCGTCGGCGAGTTGGAGCGAGCCGAAGGTGAGCCGCTGCTGGCCCGTCATCTGGTCGAGGCCGACCAGGCCGATCGTGAGGCCGATCAGGAGCGAGGCGACGCCGCGGACGCGGGAGGAGCCGAGGACGGAGGTGACCGCGATGAACGCGAGCACCATGAGGGCGAAGTAGTCGGGCGCGCCGATGCCGACGGCGAGGTCGGCGACGGTCGGGGCGAGCGCCACCAGGAGGACCGTGCCGATCATGCCGCCCGCGAAGTGGCCGATGGCGGCGGCCGCGAGTGCCTGGGAGCCGCGTCCCGCCTTGGCCATCGGATGGCCTTCCATGGCGGCGACGACGGCGGCGCTTTCTCCGGGGGTGTTGAGGAGGATCGAGGTGGTGGAGCCGCCGAACATGGCGCCGTAGTAGATGCCGGCGAACATGATGAAGGCGCCGGTCGGTTCGAGCCCGTACGTCACGGGGAGCAGCAGGGCGACGGCCATCGCGGGCCCGATGCCGGGCAGCACGCCGATCGCGGTGCCGAGGAGGACGCCGACGGCGGCCCACAGGAGGTTGACCGGGGTGAGGGCCGTGCCGAAGCCGTCCATGAGGGAGGTGAAGGCGTTCATGTCACAGCACTCCCATCAGGGGGCCGCCCGGCAGCGGAACGCCGAGCAGGTTGTTGAAGATCTCGTACGTGACGACGGAGAGCACGGCGGCGATCAGCGGGTCGCGGTCGAGGTGGCGGCTGCCGAGCGCGTACGCGGAGCCCCAGAAGAGCAGGGCGCCGGTGACGGGGAAGCCGAGCGGTTCGATGAGGACGGCGGCGGCGAGGAAGACGCCCGCGAGGAGCAGCACGGTGCGCCAGTCGGCCGGTTCGGACAGGTCGACGTCCTCGCCGCCCTCGGCCTCGCCGCGCCCGCCGCGCAGCACGTCGACGGCGAGCAGGAGGGCGACGACGAGCAGCCCGATGCCGACGGCGACCGGTACGGTCTTGGGGCCGATGGGGCCGCGCTGGGTGATCTCCACGTCCATGGTGAGCGCGTCGGTGAGGACGAGGGCGCCGAGGGCCAGCAGCAGGACACTGACGCCGAGTTCGGAGTGTTCGCGCAGCCAGGTGCGGCGGTCCGGCCGCTCGCGGGTGGCGTCGGTGGTGGTCACAGCCCCAGCTCCTTCAGGACCGAGACGACGCGCTTGTCCTGGGCCTCCAGGAAGTCGCCGAACTTCTGGCCGGTCAGGAACGCGTCGTCCCAGCCGTTCGTCCTGAGGGACGTGCGCCACTCGGGCGAGGCATGCAGCTTCTCGACCAGTACGGTGAGCTTCTCGCGCTCGGCGTCGCTGAGACCGGGCGGGGCGACGATGCCGCGCCAGTTGGTGAAGTTCACGTCGTAGCCGGACTCCTTGAGGGTGGGCCCGCCCAGGCCGCGCACCCGCTTGGGCCCGGTCACGGCGAGCAGCCGCAGCTCCCCGGAGTTGATCTGGTCCAGGTACTCGCCGACCCCGGAGACGCCGAAGGCGACCTTGCTGCCGAGGATGGAGGCGAGGAGTTCGCCGCCGCCGTCGTACGGCACGTAGTTGACCTTCCTCGGCTCGATGCCGGCGGCGCGCGCCATGAGCATCGGGGCCAGGTGGTCGGGGCCGCCGGGCGAGGAGCCGCCGCCCACCGGCAGCTTGCCGGGGTTCTTCTTCCAGGCCCGCATGAGCTGGCCGATGGTGCGGTACGGGGAGTCCTTCGCGACCACGACGACGTCCTGCTCCTCGGTGAGCCGGGCAATCGGGGTGGTGTCGGCGAGGGTCTTCGGGGAGTGGTTGGAGCGTGCGGCGCCGACGACGCCGAGCCCCATGGACATCGCCAGCTTGCCGTTGCCGTGCTCGCCGACGAGCCGGGTCAGGCCGACGGTGCCGCCGGCGCCGGGCAGGTTGAACACCTCGATGTTGTGGGTGAGCCCGGCGTCCTCGGCGTTCCTCGCGGCGGTGCGGGCGGTGATGTCGTAGCCGCCGCCGGGGGTGTTGGGGACCATGAGGCGCAGGCCGGGGATCTGGGTGCCGGTCTCGGCACCGCTGCCCGCGGTGAGCAGGGGCGCGCCACGAGCACGAGGAGCGCGGTGCCGAGCAGGGCGAGGGGGGTGCGCAGGCGCACGTGTGCCACCACCTGTCGGCATGGGAGACGGTTGTGAGGTGGCCCACATGGTGCCCGCGCGTCGAGGGCCTGTCTCCCTTCCGGAATCAACGGACGTTGTGGTCGTTGTGGTCGCGCCCATAACCTGCCGCGATGACAAGGGTGCTGGTGGTGGACGACGACTTCATGGTCGCCAGGCTGCACAGCCGGTACGTCGCGGCGGTGGACGGCTGCGCCGTGGTGGGGGTCGCGCACAGCGGCGCCGAGGCGCTCGGCGCGGCAGAGCGGCTCCGCCCCGACCTCGTGCTCCTCGACGTCTATCTGCCCGACATGGACGGCATCGCGGTGCTCCGGGAGCTGCGCGCCGCCGAGGAGCGTGATCCGGCGCGCCGGCCGGTGGACGCGCTGTTCATCACGGCGGCGCGGGACGCGCAGATCGTACGGGTGCGCTGCGCGCGGGAGCCCTGCACTATCTGATCAAGCCGTTCCACCAGGCGGCGCTGCAGGAGCAGTTGCGGCACGTGGCGGCGGTGCGGGCGCGGCTCGACGGGCTCGGGGAGGCGCGCCAGGAGGACGTGGACCAGATCTTCGGCACGCGGCCGCCCGGCTCCCGGGAGCTGCCGAAGGGCCTCGCGGCGCACACCGCGGAGCTGGTGGAGCGGACTCTGAGGCGGCATCCCGGGGGTCTGTCGGCATCGGAGTGCGCGGCGGCGGGCTCGCTCTCCCGCGTGAGCGCCCGCCGCTACCTGGAGTTCTTCGTGGACACCGGCCGCGCCGAGGTGACGCTGCGCTATGGCGGGACGGGGCGGCCGGAGCGGCGGTACCGGTGGCGGGGGTGAGGGCGGCTCAGGGCGTAGCGGCCCGGGGGGACGCCGACCACGCGCTTGAAGTGCCGGTTCAGGTGTGACTGGTCGTAGAAGCCGCAGGCCGCCGCCGTCTCACCGGGCGGCCGCCCGTCCAGCAGGAGGCGGCGGGCCCGGTCCACGCGGCGGGCCATCAGGTACTGGTGCGGGGCGATGCCGTACGCCGCGGTGAAGGAGCGCACCAGGTGCGCGGGGTGCGCGTGCAGGAGGGCGGCGGCCTCCTCCAGGGTGAGGCCCTCGACCACGCGGGCGTCGAGGAGTTCGCGCAGGGCGCCCGCGATCCGGCGGTCGGGGGCGGGTCCGGCCGCCCCGGCCAGGCGGGGGCGCAGCCGCTCGCGCAGTCGCTCCGCGACGAGCGCGAGGCCGGCGGCCGCCTCCAGTTCGTCGCCGGGGTGCGCGAGGGCGGTGTGGAGCTGTCCGATACGGCGCCGCAGCAAGGGGTCGACGAGGTCGGGGGCGTCCGCGGCGGGCCCGATGAACGAGGTGTCGAGCGGCCCGTCCTCCGTCGCCTCCAGGTACAGGACGCGCTTGCGGAAGCCGTCCGGGGTGGCCGCCGAGCCGTTGTGCGGGACCTGCGGCGGCAGCAGGGAGACCGTGCCGAGCGGGGTGCCGTGCGGGTTGCGCTCCAGGTCGTAGCGGACCGCGCCCTCGTCGACGATCAGCAGCGTCCAGGTGTCGTGCACGTGCATCGGATAGGCGTGGTGGGTGAAGTGCGCGTGGAAGACCTCCGTGACCCCTCGCACCGCGGGACGCCACGCGGTGATCTCCTCGCCGGCCGCCATGCAAAGAACGTACAAGACCTGGGTGCCCGGTGATCGGCAGTCTCACGGCATGAGCACAGACATCACCACGACGCCCACCGCCCCCGTCGCCACCGCCGCCGCCGACGACCGGCGGCCCGTCCGCTTCGACACCAAGATCGCCGTACTGCTCCGGGACGACCTGGCGGGCTGGCAGCGGCTGAACGTGACCGCGTTCCTCGTGAGCGGGCTCGGCACGCGGCTTCCCGAGCTGGTCGGGGAGCCAGTACGAGGACGCCGACGGCACCGCCTACCTGCCGATGTTCCGGCAGCCGGTGCTGGTCCTCCAGGGCGGCGGGGAGGTGTTGGCCGCGGCCCGTGGGCGCGCGCTGGGGCGGGGCCTGCCGTGCTCGGTGTTCACCGCCGACCTCTTCGCACGCACGACGCCGACAACGGGCGGCCGTCCGCGCCGTCGCCGGGGACGAGTTGGACGTGGTGGGGCTCGCCGTCCACGGGCCGCGGGGCGCGGTAGACAAGGTGCTGAAGGGAGCGCGGATGCACCCGTGACCTGGGCGCTGCCTGAGCCCTTGGTTAGCGCTCCCTTAAACGCGCCATAAGGATCTCCGCTCCCCGTCCTCAGCAGGGATTTCACGGATTTCAGGGGCTAGCTTTCTGATCACCGGGGCGGTGCCGGACCGTCGGTGCCGCTGGTGATCGGGGGCGGTGCCGCCCGTTCGCCACCGCCCCGCCCCCCCCTGAACCGCCGTTCGAGGAGAACCCGCATGCCCGCACGCCACAAGCTCGCCGCGATCGCCGCCGTCGGGGCCGCCCCGCTCGCCCTGACCGCCCTGTCGGCGGCTCCCGCGGCCGCGCACGGCTCGATGACGGACCCGGTCAGCCGGGTCTCCGCCTGCTTCCAGGAGGGCCCGGAGTCCCCCAGGTCGGCGGCCTGCAAGGCGCGTCGCCGCGAGCGGCACGCAGGCCTTCTACGACTGGAACGGCGTCAACATCGCCAACGCCGCCGGAAAGTCGAAGCAGATCATCCCCGACGGCAAGCTGTGCAGCGCCGGGAACGACAAGTACAAGGGCCTCGACCTGCCGCGCGCCGACTGGCCGTCCAGCAAGCTGTCCTCCGGGAAGCACACCTTCCACTACAAGGGCACGGCCCCGCACAGGGGTTCCTTCGAGCTGTACGTCACGAAGGCCTCGTACGACCCGACGAAGCCCCTGAAGTGGTCGGACCTGGAGAAGAAGCCCTTCGTCAAGGTCACCGACCCGAAGATGGTGAACGGCGACTACGTCTTCGACGGCAAGATCCCCGCCCGGTCGGGCCGCCACCTCATCTACTCGATCTGGCAGCGCTCGGACTCCCCCGAGGCGTTCTACACCTGCTCCGACGTCGTCTTCGGCAAGGACACCGGCGGCTCCGGCGCGGCTCCCGCCCCGGCCGCGTCGGCCCCCTCGGACGAGGAGATCGCGGCGGGCGCCGAGAAGTCCACGGTCGAGCACCACGGCCACGGCGACTCCGACGCGAGGACGGGCGCCAAGGCCACGGAGGCCGCCCCGGCCGCCGATGCCGATACCGATGCCGGGGCCGGTGCCGGTGCCGGGGAGGCTTCGGAGGCTGCCGCGGCTTCTGCGGGTTCCGGCAACGATCCCGAGGTGAACGGCGGTGCGCGAAGCCCGCCACCGCCTGCCGACGCCGGCCTCGCCGAGACCGGCGGTGACAGCACCACGCCGTACATCGCGATCGGCGGCGCGCCGCTCTCGCCGTCGGTGCCGCGGCGATGTTCGCCACGACGCGCCGCCGCGCGGCGGGACGCCACGGCCGCTGAGCCGTCTCGTCAGCCCTCCCCCGCCGTCACGACAGGCAGGTGCTCGGGGTGGCGTGCGCCGGATCGAGGGCGTTCGCCACCTCGTGGTGGGCGACGCGGTCCACGATGCCGACGGCCACGTGCTCGGAGACGTCGACGCGGCACAGGTCCTGGACGGTCACGTTGCGCACGCCGGGGCCGTCGAGGAACTGGCTGCGGTACGGGGTGACCACCTCGTCGTACTTGGTGGCGATGACGGTGTAGCGCACGCCCGGCACGGTGTCGCCGCCCGCGTTGAGCCTGGTCAGGAAGGGCGATCCGGCCACCTGGTCGGCCAGCGCGGGCGTCTTCGTGGTCAGCAGGTCCTCGATGCCCGGGAAGTGCGGCAGCAGCTTGGTGAGGCCGAGCAGCGTCGTGCCGTGGTTGTCGGGCGCGAGGCCGATGAGGGCGTTCACCTCGGCGGCGCCGCCCAGGAACTTGAGGTAGTGACGGGGCATCATGCCGCCCTGCGAGTGGCCGACGAGGTCCGCCTCCTTGGCGCCCGTCGAGGCGAGCACCTTGTCGACGAAGGCGTCGAGCTGCTCGGCCGACTTCTCGATGGGGCCGAGGCCGTGGAAGAACGGCACGTCCTTCAACTGGCCGTAGTCCAGGGAGTAGACGCAGTAGCCGCGTGCGACGAGGTAGGGCGCGAGAACGAGCCAGTTGTCGACGGAGTTCCCGAAGGTGCCGTGCACGAGGACGACCGGGCGGGGGTGCGCGGCGGACGGCTTGCAGTCGTAGTCGTTCCAGCCCCTCGACACGGAGGCGGTGGCGGCCGGCGCGGCGGTGTCGGCCGCGGCCGCCGGGGCGAGGGTGGTGGCCGCCGCCCGTGACGAGCAGGGCGGCGGCGAACGCGCGCAGGGCGCGTCTCCAGGGCAGCATCGTGGGGTCTCCTTGCGGCTCAAGGGAGGTGCGGGAGTGGCGATGGTGCGGTGGCGGTGCGCCCTGGGGTCCGGATCACCAGGTCGACGCGGGAACATGCCCGGTTGTTGCGTGCACGACAAGCTACGCGCGAGTACGCGAAGAGTGAAGCCGCGCGGCGGCAGAACTTCCAGCGTTCACTGGCAGGGTTGAGGGACCGGTGCGGGTCGGCTCACCGCGGCGGCGCCACCAGGCCCGCCTCGTACGCGATGATGACCAGCTGGACCCGGTCGCGGGCGCCGAGCTTGGTGAACAGCCGCGCCACGTGCGCCTTCACCGTGGCCACGGTGATGTACAGCTGGGCGGCCACCTCGGCGTTGGACAGACCGCGCCCGACGCAGGGTCAGGACCTCGCGCTCCGGTCGGTGATGCCCTCCACGACGCCCCCGGCCGCCCCCCGCGCCGCGCGCGGCTCCGACGGCGGGCCCGGCTGCTCGGGGCGGGCGGCGAACTCCGCGATCAGGCGCCGGGTGACGCTCGGCGCGATCAGCCCGTCCCCGGCGGCGACCACCCGGATCCGCCGCGAGGATGTCCTCCAGGGCCATGTCCTTGACGAGGAAGCCGCTCGCGCCGGCCCGCAGGGCGCCGTAGACGTACTCGTCGTCGTCGAAGGTGGTCAGGACCAGGACACGCACCGGACCCCCGTCGCTCTCGATCAGGCGGGTGGCCTCGATGCCGTCCATGCCGGGCATACGGATGTCCATGACGACGACGTCGGGGCGTACGTCCCTGGCCAGCCGCACCGCTTCGGCGCCCGTGCCCGCCTCCCCCACCACGTCGATGTCGGGGGCGTCGGCCATCAGGACGCGCAGCCCCGCGCGGACCAGCGGCTGGTCGTCGGCGAGGACGACGCGGACCGCCGTCACCGGGTCTCCGCCGGGGGCACGGGCAGCCGGGCCGCCACCCGGAAGCCGCCCTCGGGGCGCGGCCCCGCGGTGAAGCGGCCGTGCAGCAGGGCGACGCGCTCCCGCATGCCGGCGATGCCGTATCCGGTGCCCGCGGGCAGCCCGCCGCGGCCGTCGTCCTCGACCTCTACGGTCACCTCGTCGGCGCCGTACGCGACGCCGACCCGGCACGTGTCGCACCCGCGTGCCGTACGACGTTGGTGAGCGCCTCCTGGAGGATGCGGAACGCGGCCAGGTCGATGTCGGCGGGCAGCGGCCGCTGTTCGCCCCGCACGCGCACGGCGGCGCGGACCCCGGCGTCGCGCGTCGAGGCGACGAGGCGGTCGAGGCCGGCGAGGCCGGGGGCGGGCGCCAGGGGCACGGCGCCCTCCGCCGCCTCGGGGCCCGCCGGCCGCCGCAGCGCGACCAGGGTGCGCCGCAGCCCCGCGAGCGTCTCCCTGCTGGTGACCTCGATGGTGGTGAGCGCGTTGCGCGCCTCGGCGGGCTGGGTGTCGATGACGCGGCTGCCGACGCCCGCCTGGATGGCAATGACGCGATGCTGTGGGCGATCATGTCGTGCAACTCCCTCGCGATGCGCAGCCGTTCGGCGGTGACCGCCTGCTCGGCGGCCCGTGCGGCGAGCGCCTCGGCGTGCGTGCGGCGCTCCCGCACGGAGTCGCCCCCCAGCCAGGCGGCGAGCGTGGCCAGCACGAGGAACAGAATGAGCTGTACGGCCCGGACCGGGGTCGGGCCGAGGGAGGTCAGATGCGTGCCGAGTTGCGTGCCCAGCGCCAGGGCCGCCGCCGTGAGCGAGGTGCGGCGCGGCCGGGTGGCGGCGATGTAGCCGACGGCGAGATCGCCGAGCAGCACCTGGAGGTAGGCCACCTCCGAGTTCTGCATCTGCGTACGCGCGGCGGCCCACCACGGCGAGCAGCAGCATCAGGGCGGGCAGTGGCCTGCTCCGCAGGAGCACGCCGACCAGGGCGGTGAGGACGATCAGCGGGGCGACGGTCAGGGCGCTGAAGCCGCGCGTCGTCGAGCATCACGAAGAACACGGCGAAGGGGTAGACGAGTCCGGCGCACCAGGCCACCGGCGTCAGCCACGCACACCGCCGCCAGGCGCGCGGCACCCGTGGGGTGGTGACGGCCGGTGGGGTCGGCGGAGCGGGGGCGCCCCGCGTCTCAAGCATGACCCGATCGTAGGCGCGCGCCCCTGACCTGGGCATCGGTCCTCGGGCTTACGTCCACGGGCTACCCCGGGAAGCGTCGGGCGGCGTTGTCAGTGCCTCCTCCTAGAGTGCAATCACTTCGGCAAGCTGCCTCGGCAAGCCGCCTCGTAGAAGGAGCAGAGCCATGTCCGCACACAGAATCCAGCACAAGGTCAACCACGTCGCGCTGGTCGTGGACTGTTCGGGTTCCATGCGTCCGCACCAGGACCAACTGGTGCGTGTCGTGGACGAGTTCGTGGCCGGCCTCAAGGCCGAGTCGGACAGCCTCGGCCACGAGACCCGGATCAGCCTCTACTCCTTCGACCACCGGGTGGAGAACCTGGTGTGGGACATGGACGTGAAGCATCTGCCGTCCATGCGCGGCCTGTACCGGGTCAACAACGGCGCCACGGCCCTCATCGAGGCCTCTCTGAAGTCCCTCGACGACCTGGGGCACATATGGGAGGAGTACGGCGAGCACAGCTTCCTCCAGATCGTGGTGACGGACGGCGAGGAGAACGCCTCGGGCGGCGACCGGCGCCACGACGGCGACATGACCATCCTCGGCCCGTGGCTCGACAGGATCGCGGCGAAGATGGGCGGGCTTCCCGAGCACTGGACCTCCGCGATCCTCGTGCCGAACTCCCTGGCCAAGCGGACCGCGCAGAACTACGGCTTCCCGGCCGGGAACATCGCCATCTGGGACGCGGATTCCCAGGAGGGCGTCGAGGAGGCCATCGGCACGGTGCGCGCCGCCGCCACCAGCTTCCTGCGGGCCCGCGAGAAGGGTGTGCGCGGCACGAAGAACCTCTTCGCCGTCGGCCAGGACATATCGATCGACGAGGTGCGGGCGAACCTCGAACCGATTCCGGCGAACAAGTACCGGCTCCTGAAGGTGGACAAGGAGGTCGAGATCCGCCCCTTCGTCGACTCGCACCCGGGCGTGACGTACGAACGCGGCGCGTGCTACTACCAGTTGGGCGCCCGCGCGCAGGTCCAGCCGAACAAGGAGGTCATCGTGGTCGAGAAGGACACCGACCGCGCCTACACCGGCGACGCGGCGCGCAGCCTCCTGTTCGGCACGGGCATCCAGGGCACCGTCTCGGTGAAGGCGGGGAACAACCCCAAGCTGGAGGTCTATGTGCAGAGCCGTTCGGTGAACAGGAAGCTCAAGCCGAACACGCGGCTGCTCATCATGCTCTGAAGGCGCCACGAAGGCGTTCCGGGGTCCCGCGCCCCGCGACGCGGCTCACGCCGCCAGCGTTCCCGGCACGATCGCGCCGGGGCCGAACTTCTCCCGGGCCCGGTCGGCCACCTCCTCGATGCGGCGGGCCTTCTCGTCCGCCGGGTCGAACGTCAGCTGGTGAGCGGCGCGTTCGGCCGGGCCGAGCCCCTCGGCGCGCAGCCCGATGGCGCGCACCCGGGCCCGTTGCAGGCCGAGCGCCTCGTACATGCGGTACGCGGCCGTGGTCAGCGCGGTGGAGTGCGCGGTCGGCTCGGGCAGGGCCCGGGTCCGGACGGTCGCGCTCCGGTCCGCGTACCGCACGGTGAGGGTCAGCGCGCGGCACACCTGGTCCTCGCCGCGCATCCTGACGCCCAGCTCCTCGGCGCCGGAGAGCAGGGCGCGGCGGTGCCGGAAGGGGTCCACCTCATCGCGGGGGAAGGGGCGTTCGGCGGCGATCGAGCGGGCCGCGGAGTTCGGTACGACCCGGGTGCGGTCGATGCCCCGCGCCTTGTCGCGCAGCTCGCGGCCGCGCGGGCGCCGACCAGCCGTTGCAGGGTGGACAGCGGTGCGCCGGCGACCTTCCCGAGGGAGTCGAGGCCGTACTCGCACAGGGTGCGGGCGGTGGCGCGGCCGATGCCGGGCAGTTCGCCGACCGGCCTGTCGGCGAGGAACTCGCGTACCCCGTCCGGTCCTTCGGGCACGGCGCGGGTCACGCCGGGGGCGGCGCCACGGGCGGCCATCCGCGCCAGCATCGGGCCGGGCCCGGCGCCGATCGCGCACTCGACCCCGTACAGCGCGAGTGCCCGCACCCGGATCAGCGCGGCCATCTCGACGCGCTCCGGCCGAAGTAGCGCCGGGCGCCGCGGACGTCCAGGAGGGCGGCGTCGGGCGGGAGCGCCTCGACCTGCGGGGTGAACTCGCCGAGCAGGTCGATCAGTTGGGGAAGCAGCGCTTCGTACATGGGCTCCAGCAGGAACCGCACGTAGAGGGTGCTCACGGTGCCACCGGGGGCGGTGGGGGCAGTGGGATCGGTGTGGGCGGTGCGGTCGGTGTCGAAGGTGTTCATCCCGCGCTCCCCGGACTCTGGTGCCACAGCTTCCTGCTCGTGCCCGCCGACCCTTCGCCCGCCGGGCGCAGGTCAGCCCAGGGGTGCATCTCGTACCCCGTGGCCATGCGGATGCGGCGGCCGCCCGCCACCGGGTCCGGGTCGGGGCCCTGCCCGGGGTTCGGCTCCGGCTCAGGCTTCGGCTTCGGCTCGGACGCGGGGTCGGGTCCGGGCTCCGCCAGGCGCAGCGCCACCGCGTCGAGGCCGCCCTCCTCGCGCACCTCCACCAGCTCCGCCAGGTTCCACGCCGCCGAGCCGACGATGCTGAGGCTGCGCGGCCCGCGGCGCTGCACCACGCCGCGCACCAGCAGCAGCCAGGAGTGGAAGACGGTGTGCGCGCACCGCTCGTGCGCGTCGTCGAAGAAGGCCAGGTCGACCAGGCCCGTGCCGTCGTCAAGGGTGGTGAAGATGACCCGCCTGCCGGAGCGGATCGGCGGGGTCTGTGTGGCGGCCTTGGCGCCCGCGACCAGGACGGTCGCGCCATGCTCGGCCTCGCGCAGCCGCCGGGCGCTGAGGACGCCCAGCTCGGCCAGGAAGGTGCCGTGGTCCGCCATGAGGTGGCGCGAGGAGTCCATGCCGAGGACGCCCAGCTCGGCGCTGAGCCGCTCGCGTCGTCGAGGTCGGCCAGCCCGGCGGAGGCCGTGCGCCGCCCGCCGGCCAGGGGGAGCTGGGCCCCGGCCGCCGCCCGCTGCGCGCCGCAGCTCGGTCAGTGCAGTTGCAGGTCGCGGCGGTTGGCGCCGAACGCGTCGAGCGCGCCGACCTGGGCGAGCCGTTGCGCGACCGGCTTCGAGGGCCTGGCCCGCTCCCAGAAGTCGACGAGGGAGGCGTACGGCTGCCCGTCCGCGATGCGCGCGGCCTCGGCCTCGCTGATGCCGTGGACATCGGAGAGGGCGAGCCGCAGGCCCCACACGTCCCGAGACCCCGAGTTATCAGACACCAGTTCGATACGGTGTGCGACCGCCGACCGGTTCACGTCCAGCGGCAGGATCGGCACCCCGCGCCGCCGCGCGTCCGCGAGCAGCAGCCGCTTCGGGTACATGCCGGGGTCGTGCGTGAGCAGCCCGGCGTAGAACGCGGCCGGGTGATGGGCCTTCAGCCACGCCGACTGGTAGGTCGGCACCGCGAAGGCCACGGCGTGCGCCTTGCAGAAGCCGTACGACCCGAAGGCCTCGACGATCTCCCAGGCGCGGGCGATGGTCTCGGTGTCGTACCCCTTGGCCGCCGCGTGCTGCGCGAACCAGAACCGGATGCGTCCCTGCGACTCGGGGTCGGAGAGTCCGCGCCGCACCCGGTCCGCCTCGTCGCGCCCGCAGCCGGTCATGATGTCCACGATGTGGATGATCTGCTCGTGGAAGACGACGACGCCGTACGTCTCCTTCAGCGGCTCCGCGAGGTCCGGGTGCGGGTAGCGGACGGGCGCGCGGCCGTGCCGGGCCTCGATGAAGGGCCGCACCATGTCGGCCGCGACCGGGCCCGGCCGGAACAGCGAGATGTCGACCACGAGGTCGTGGAAGGTCGAGGGCTGGAGCCGTCCGACCAGGTCGCGCTGGCCCGGCGACTCGATCTGGAAGCAGCCGAGCGTCTCGGTGGACTGGATGAGCCGGTACGTCGCCGGGTCGCCCGGCTCCACCGCGTCCAGGTCGACCCGCTCCCCCGTGGCCCGCTCGACCTCCGTCACCGCGTGCGCCATCGCCGACTGCATCCGCACGCCGAGCACGTCCAGCTTGAGCAGGCCGAGGTCCTCCACGTCCTCCTTGTCGAACTGCGACATGGGCAGGCCCTCGCCGCTGGTGGGCACGACGGGTGTGCGCGCGAGCAGCGAGGCGTCGGAGAGCAGCACCCCGCACGGATGCATGGCGACGCCGCGCGGCAGCCCGTCCAGCGCCTCGACCAGTTCCCACAGCCGGTCGCGGTCGCCGAACTCCTTCGCTACCGCCCGCAGTTCGGGCAACTCCGCCAGCGCGGCGCGCGGCGTCGCGCGCGCGGATGTGCGGGAAGGCCTTGGCGACGCGGTCGATGTCGGCCGGGTCCATGGACAGGGCGGCGCCCACGTCGCGCAGGGCATGGCGCACCCGGTAGGTCTCGGGCATGGAGACGGTCGCGACCCGCTCGGTGCCGAAGCGGCCGATGATCGCGCGGTAGACCTCCAGGCGGCGGGCGGACTCCACGTCGATGTCGATGTCCGGCAGGACGTGCCGCCGCTTGGACAGGAACCGCTCCATGAGCAGCCCGTGTTCGACGGGGTCGGCGTGCGCGATGCCGATGAGGTGGTTGACGAGGGACCCGGCGCCGGAGCCGCGCGCCGCGACCCGGATGCCCATGCCGCGTACGTCGTCGACCACTTGGGCCACGGTGAGGAAGTAGGAGGCGTAGCCGTGGTGGGCGATGATGTCCAGCTCGTGGTGCATGCGCTCCCAGTAGTCGCGCCGGGAGTCGTAGCCCCGCAGCACCATGCCCGCCGCCGCCCGGGAGGCGAGGACGCGCTGGGCGGTGCGCCGCCCGGCGCCGACCAGGCGCGGCTCGGGGAAGTGCACGGTGCCGATGCCGATGTCGTCCTCGGGGTCGACCAGGCACGCGGCGGCCACCGCCTGGGTCTGTTCGATCAGGCGGTGCGCGGTGTCGCGGCGGAAGCCCGCGGCCTCGACGACGCGTTCGGCGACGCGCAGCATGGCGTCGGCGCCCTTCAGCCAGCGTTCGCCGCTGTCCAGTTCCTTGGTCGGGTCGACGGGGACGAGGCGGCGCGCGCGTCCAGGACGTCGGCGACGCCCCTGCCCGGCGTCGGCGTAACGCACGGCGTTGCTCAGGACGGGCCGCACCCCTTGCTCGGCGGCGAAGCCGACGGTGCGGGCGGCCAGGCGCAGCGAGCCGGGTCCGGTGCCCTCGCGGCCGTGCCAGACGGACTCCAGGCGCAGGTCGTCGCCGTACCGCTCACGCCAGGGCGCGAGGAGGCGGGCGGCCCGGTCGGGGCGCCCGGCGGCGAGCGCGAGGCCCACGTCGGAGGCGGGGCCGAGCAGCACGGTCAGGCCCTCGCCGTGGTTCTCCCGCCAGGGCAGGACGGGCTGCCCGCCCGTGGTGCCGTCATCGGTGTCGGCGCGTGCGCGGCGGTGACCAGGCGGCAGAGCGCGGCCCAGCCGGTGGCGCCGTCGCGGGCGAGGAAGGTCACGCGGGGGGTCGACTCGTCGATGAAGGCACCGCCGCGCACGGGGGCGCGCCGCCGCTCACCCTTGGCGGGGGCGGGTTCCGCCACCGCCAGCTCGGTGCCGAAGAGCGGCCGCACCCCCGCCTTCGCGCAGGCCTTGGCGAACCGGACCGTGCCCGCGAGGGTGTCCCGGTCGGTGAGCACGAGGGCGTCCATGCCCCGGTCCGCGGCGCGCTCGGCGAGCCGATCCGGGTGCGAGGCGCCGTACCGCAGGGAGAACCCGGAGACGGTGTGCAGATGCGTGAAGCCGGGCACACGCACCTCCTGTAACCCTGAACCGATCCGATCTCGTATCCCCCGCCTCCACCATAGACCAAGTTTCGAACGCGTGTACGACACGTGTGCGAGGCCCGTCCCCGACCACCCCGGGCGTCGCCCGTTCGGCCCATCCCACCTGCGGGAACGACCGGCGCCCCGGAGCGTGGGGGCATGAGGTTCGTCGATGAATTCAAGAGCGCCGTCACCCCGCGAGCAGCCCTGCTCGTCATCGGCGTACTCGCCCTCCAGCTGCTGTTCATCGCCTCCTACGTGGGGGCGCTGCACGACCCGAGACCAAAGGACGTGGCCTTCGGAGTGGTCGCTCCGGGCCCCGCGGCGAAGGAGACCGCCGACCGGCTGAAGAAGCTCCCCGGCGACCCCCTGGACCCCCGCGTCCTCAAGGACGAGGCCACGGCCCGGCGCCAGATCATGCACCGCGACATCGACGGCGCCCTGGTCGTCGACCCGCGCGGCACCACCGACACCCTCCTGGTCGCCTCCGGCGGCGGCACCGCGCTCTCCCGGACCCTGACCACGCTCCTCACCGAGGCCGACGCGGCCGAGAAACGCACGGTGAAGACCGTGGACGTGGCCGCCGCCTCGGACAAGGACTTCAACGGGCTCTCGTCCTTCTACCTGGTCGTCGGCTGGTGCGTCGGCGGCTATCTGTGCGCGTCGATCCTGGCGATCAGCGCGGGCTCCCGGGCCGCGAACCTGCCGCGCGCGATCATCCGGCTCGGCACCATGGCGCTCTACTCGATCGTCGGCGGACTCGGCGGCGCGGTCATCATCGGGCCGATCCTCGGCGCCCTGCCGGGCAGCATCATGGGCCTGTGGGGCCTCGGCGCGCTGGTCGTCTTCGGGGTCGGCGCGATCACGCTCGCCCTCCAGGCGCTCACCGGCATCGTGGGCATCGGCCTGGCCGTCCTGATCATCGTCATCGGGGGCAACCCGAGCGCGGGCGGCGCCTTCCCGCTGCCCATGCTGCCGGCGTTCTGGAAGGCGATCGGGCCCTGGCTGCCGCCCGGCGCGGGCACCTGGTCGGCGCGCTCCATCGCGTACTTCGAGGGGAACGCGCTCACCGGACCGCTGCTGGTCCTGGCCGCCTGGGCGCTGGTCGGCGTGGTCGTCACCCTCGCGCTGTCCGCCCGGCGCGGCCGGCCGGCCAACGGTTCGATCGACCTCAGCGGCACGCAGTACGGCAGGCCCCTCGCCCCCTGAGCGGCGGGGAACCGTGTGCGCCCCGCCCCCGCAGGTCGCGGGGGTGGGGCGGCACACGGTTCCGACAGTCTCAGCCTCAGCCGATTTGCGCGCCGTACGCGGTCAGCGCCTCCGTCACCGGCTGGAAGAAGGTCTCGCCCCCGGAGGAGCAGTCGCCGCTGCCGCCCGAGGTGAGGCCCAGCGCGGTGTCACCGGCGAAGAGCGCGCCGCCGCTGTCGCCGGGCTCGGCGCAGACCGTGGTCTGGATCAGACCGTCGACCTGGCCCTCCTGGTAGTTCACCGTGGCGTTCAGCGCGGTGACCTCGCCGTCGTGGAGCTGCGTGGTGCTGCCGCTGCGCTGCACCTTCTGGCCTACCGTGGCCTCCCCCGCCTTGGTGATCGGCTGGCTGCTGCCGTTGTAGAGGTTCACCTCGCTCGGGTGCGGGGTGTCGGCCGTGTACTTCACGAGGGCGTGGTCGTCACCCGGGAAGCTCGACTCCACCGTGGTGCCGATCTCCTGGCCGCCCTGCGCGTCGGACCAGCTCTTGACCGCGTTGCCGCAGTGGCCCGCCGTCAGGAAGTGGGGCTGGCCGTCCTTGACGACGTTGAAACCGAGCGAGCAGCGCGAACCGCCGCCGAAGATCGCGTCGCCACCGGCGAGGAAGGCCTTGAACTCGCCCTTGCTGTGCTTGAGTTCGGCCTTGCCGCCGAGGCTCTTCACGATCGAGCCGACCTTGTCGAGCGCGGCGCCCTTGACGGTGCGGTCCGCCGTGACGACGACCTTGTTGGTGGCCGGGTCCATCGCCCACGAGGTGCCGGGCACGGCCGCCTTCTCGTCGAGCGTGGTACGGGCGCGCTTCAGCTCGGCCAGGGAGTTCTCGACGATTCTGGCCTTGCCGCCCGCCGACTCCACGGCTTCCGCCGCGCTCTCGTTCAGCACGTTGACGACGAGGGCCTTGGCCTTGGCGTCGTAGTACGTGCCCGCGGCGTCCGCGCCGAGGTCCTGGGTCAGGGTCGATGCGAGCTTTCCGGCCTTCGCCACGGAGAGGACATCCGGGGTCGGGTCCTGCGCGCTCTCGCTCGCGTTCGCACTCTGGAAGGTGACTCCCGCGGCGACCAGCGCGGCGATGCCCGCGCCTGCCACGGCGGCACGCCGCTTGGATATGCGTCGGTGCTTCAAAACTCACGACCTCCTGTGGGGGGAACGACCCGTCCGGCGTGGGGGCCTGACGGGTCGTAGGCGGTACGCGGCACGAGATGGCCACGCCGGACGGCGGCGTTCGCCGCGCCGACGTGGCCGCGTCCATGCCAAGTTGCTCGCCCACTATCCCGACGCCTCGCGGTCGCACACAAGGTCCACTTCTGGACGCGCACACGAAAACGGGCCGTGCGCCCTTCAGCTCTCACACGACCCCATCGCGCCACGTCGTTCCCGTTGCAAACACCCTGTGCGAGGGAAGGGTCATCAGTGTGTGAGGACTAGTCCTGTCCGGTTCTCGCCGGTGGTCTCACGGAGCCGGCCCACGGCAGAGCCCCCGCCCGGGGACCGGACGGGGGCTCGTCGTGCTGCCGTTGGTCAGTACACGCTGACGTTGTACGCGCGCAGCGCCTCGGTGACCGGCTGGAAGAACGTCGTGCCGCCGGACGAGCAGTTGCCGCTGCCGCCGGAGGTCAGGCCGAGCGCGGTGGTACCCGCGTACAGCGGGCCGCCGCTGTCGCCGGGCTCGGCGCAGACCGTGGTCTTGATCATGCCGTAGACGACGTCGCCGCCGCCGTAGTTGACAGTCTGGTTGAGCGCGGTGACCCGGCCGCTGTGCGTGCCGGTGGTGGAGCCGCGGCGCGTCACGTTCTGTCCGACCGTCGGGTCGGCGGCGCTCGTGATGTCCTGGTTGCCCACGGTGCCCGACTTGGTGATCGAGCTGTTCGTGTAGCGCACGATCCCGTAGTCGTTCGTCGGGAAGCTGGAGCCGTGCGTGGTGCCGAGCACGGTCGTCTTCGCCGAGTTGGCCCACCAGGTGCCCGCGCCGTCGGTGCAGTGCCCCGCGGTCAGGAAGTAGTAGGTGCTGCCGTTGCGGACGTTGAAGCCGAGGGAACAGCGCCAGCTGTCCGCGTAGATGGCGTCGCCGCCCGAGATGTACTTCTGGAACTTGCCCGGGGTGCGCTCGATCTTCAGGGCGCCCGCGTTGGACCCGGCGGCCGCCTTGAGTTCGGCGATCTCCGCCTTGGAGACCGTGCTGTCGGCGGTGACGACGACCTGCTTGGTCTTCGGGTCGATGCCCCAGGCGGTGCCCGCGACATCGGCCTTGAGGACGGCGTCGCTGGCCTGCTTCAGCTGCGGGGCGCTGAAGGTGTCCCTGCCGTCCTGCGCGTTCGCCGCGGGGACGGCGAGCGCTCCGGCGGCGACGAGCCCGGTGGCTATCGCGAGCAGACGGGTGCGTCTGGCCATGCCGGTGTGGGGGATGGTGCGCTTGATCCTCACGTTGTTCCCTCCCGAGGGAAGTCAGTGGGTCCTTGTGGGTTGAGGACCCGTGAGGCGCAGCCAAGAGCAAGCCCGGATTCCGGATATGCCGTGCCCCTGACAAGCGCTGCTCGGGAGTATTGGGGGGCGAGGACCGGCCGCACAAGGGCGCCTTTCGGCCGTGCGCCGGTCCTTGTCCCGCCCGTTGCCGGACCCGCTCAGCGGTCGAGGAGACCCCGCTCCCCCGCCGTGATCTCCGTGGTCAGCGTGTTGCCCGGCGGCGGGAAGGGGCAGATGAAGTGGTCGGCGAAGGCGCACGGCGGCAGCAGCGCCCGGTTGAAGTCGACCGCCGTACGCCCCTCGGCGTCGGGCGCGGCGGGCCGCAGGAAACGGAAACGGTAGCTGGACACCCCGCTGGTGGCGTCAGCGAAGACCGCCCACAGGGAACCATCGGCCTCGACGCTGACCTGGAGGGTGTGTTCGGTGCCGCCGAGCCGGAAGGACAGCTCACCGCCGAGCCCGAGGCCACGCTCCTTGCCGTCCGCGTTGCCGACCGTGACGGTGCGGTCCTCGTCGTACGGGGTGAAGTGCCCGGGCACGGCCCAGCGGGCGTCGTACGGAGTGGCGTCGATGCCCTTGAAGACGCGGCGCGTGGCGGCGTCCGGGTCGAAGTCGCGTACCGCCCACAGCCCTTCGCGCCGGATGACGACGAGCCGCGGCTGTCCAGCGCGCGACGCGGGCCTCCGCGACCGGGCCGCTGTCGGCGGTCAGCCGGACCTCGCCGTCCAGGGGCCGCCCGTCGACGGTCAGGCCGTCCTCCGCGCGGGCGGTCAGGACGACCGCGTCGGGCGTCTCGGTCCACCGCCCGGGGATGTCCAGAATTGAACCGTCCGGATGGTCGGTGAGCCAGTGGGTGCCGGTGAGGGAGAGCGGCCCGTAGGGGGCCGCGACCGTCTCGCTCGCGCTCGGCGTACCAGCGCTCCCAGTCCCGTACGGGGTCCGCGTCCGAAGCGGGCCCGGTATGTCCGGCCTGCTCGGTGCGCTCGGTGCCTTCGGCGTGCTCGGCGCCCTCGGCGTGCTCAGTGCCCTCGGCGCCCCTCGGCGCCCT
>RBWT01000179.1 GCA_004010275.1 Streptomyces huasconensis | reverse complement strand
ACCCGCCCCCGCCCCCTGGATTTCGGCGTCTACTTCTTCGGCGACTACCCGCAGGACGAGAACAGCCCCCGGCACGGCAAGTACGACCACCTCCTGGAGACCGCCCGCTTCGCCGACCGCAACGGCTTCCACTCCCTGTGGATTCCCGAGCGGCACTTCCACTCCTTCGGCGGCCTCTTCCCCAACCCGGCCGTACTCGCCGCCGCGCTCGCCCGCGAGACCGACCGCGTCCGCATCAACGCGGGCTCCGTCGTACTGCCGCTGCACGACCCGATCCGCGTCGCCGAGGAATGGTCGATGGTCGACAACCTCTCCGGCGGCCGGATCGGCATCGGCTGCGCCGGCGGGTGGCACGCCAACGACTTCGTCTTCTTCCCCGAGCGGTTCGGCACCCACAAGGAGACGATGTACGAACAGGTGGCCCAGGTACGGCAGTTGTGGCGCGGCGAGCCCGTGCGCCGCACCACCGGCGCCGGGGAGAACGACCTGAGCCTGTTCCCGCGGCCCGTCCAGGACGCCCCGCCCATGTACACGGCCGTCGTCGGCAACCCGGCCTCGTACGAACTGGCCGCCCGCCACGACCTGGGCATCGTCACCAACCTCATGACGCAGGGCGTCGAGCAGCTGCGCGAGAACATCGCCCTGTACCGCCGTACGCGCGCCGCGTACGCCCTCGACCCGGACGCGGGGCACGTCGCCGTCCTCCTGCACACCTACCTCGCCGACGACCACGCGGCGCCCCGCGCCGAGGCCCGCGAGCCGCTCTCCCGGTACATGCGGGCGTCCCTGTCCCTGTTCGGCGGGGTCGCCAACAGCCTCGGCCACCAGGTCGACCTGTCGGCGATGTCGGAGGACGACCTCGACGTCGTCTTCCGCCGCGCCTACGACCGCTACTGCGACCAGCGGGCCCTGATCGGCAGCCCCGAGAGCGTGCGGCCCGTCGTCGACGAGGTGTGCGCCGCCGCGGCGCCGACGAGGTCGTCGCCCTGGTCGACTTCGGCGTGGAGCCCACCGCGATGCGGGCCGGCCTGGTCCTCCTCGACGCGCTGCGCCGCTCCTGCGACGGCGGCCGCGCCCGCCCCGGCCGCCCCGGCGCCCGACCCCGGCGCGCCCCTCTCGCCCGGCCAGCAGCTCGTCTGGTTCCTGGAGCGGATGCTCCCCGGCCGCACCGCGTACAACGAGACCAAGGCCATCGACCTCGAAGGCCCGCTGGACGTCACCGCCCTGCGCGGCGCCCTGCGCGCGCTGGTCGAACGGCACGAGCAGCTGCGCACGGTCTTCCGTGAAGTGTCCGATGAGGCACGGCAGTTCACGCGGCCGCACGGCGAGCCGGACTTCGCGGTCGTCGACGGGACGGCCCCCGGCACCGACGCGGTCGCCGACACCCTCAAGGCCGAGAGCGAGCGCCGCTTCGACCTGGCGGAGGGGCCGCTGTTCGTCACACGGCTGGTCCGGCTGGGCGCCGAGCGGCACGTCCTGGTCCTGTCCCTGCACCACATCGTGATGGACGCGGCATCGGCCGCCGTCCTCGCCCGCGACCTCTCCGCCCTCTACCGCGCGCACCTCCCGGGCGCCCCGGCCGCCGACCTGCCCGCCCTCACCCACACCTACGCCGACCACGCCCGCCGCCAGCTCGACTCGCTCGGCAGCGCGAAGGCGGCGGAGGACCTCGCGTACTGGAAGAAGGCGCTCCACGGCGAGCTGCCGGTCCTCGCCCTGCCCACCGACCGGCCGCGGCCCGCCGTCATGACGTCGAACGGCCGCGCCCTGTTCCGCACGCTGTCCCCCGAACTGTCGCAGCGGGTGCGGGAGTTCGGCCGCGAGCGGCGCAGCACCCTCTTCATGACGCTGCTCGCCGGCTACGCCGCCGCGCTGGGCCGCGTCACCGGCCAGGACGACCTCGTCGTCGGCACCCCCATGTCGGACCGCACCCCGCCGTACGAGGACGTCGTCGGGTTCTTCGTGAACACCCTGGCGCTGCGCGTGGACCTCTCCGGCGACCCGGACTTCGGCACGCTGCTGGACCGGGTGCGGGCGGTCGCCCTGGACGCGTACGACCACGCGGACGTGCCCTTCGAGGCCGTCGTCCGGGAGCTGGACCCCGCGCGGGCACTCGACCGGACGCCCGTCTTCCAGACGCTCGCCGAGTTCGAGCCGGGCGACCCCTTCCGCTTCGACCTGCCGGGGGTGCGGGCGACACCGCTCGACTCCGGTCCCGACAAGGCGCTGACCGACCTCAGCGTGTACTTCACCGACCAGCCGGACGGCATCCGCTGCCACCTGGAGTACCACACCGACCTGTTCGACGA
Organism: Streptomyces huasconensis; assembly: GCA_004010275.1. Taxonomy (GTDB): domain Bacteria; phylum Actinomycetota; class Actinomycetes; order Streptomycetales; family Streptomycetaceae; genus Streptomyces; species Streptomyces huasconensis. Next base: position 13,224 of record RBWT01000179.1, on the reverse strand, counting down.
GGCGACCATCGACGCGCTCTTCGGGACCTTCCGGGACGTCCTCGCGGCAGCGGTGGGCGAGGCGCGCCCGGGCGCCGTGCCGACGCTCGGCGACGCGGACGCGTGCGGCAGCGCACCCGCAGCACCGTCCACGCCCTGGCGTCCCGGTGGGCCGAGGCGGCCCCCGGCCGAACCGCCGTGATCAGCGGCCGCGAGTCGCTGACCTGAGAGCTGGACGAGCGCGCCGAACGGCTCGCGGCGGCCCTGCGCGCGCGGGATGCCGGCGGCGCGCCGGTCGCCCTGTGGCTGCCGCGCGGCACCAACGGTCGTCGCCATGCTCGCCGCGCTCAAGTCGGGCCACGGCTATGTGCCGCTGGACCCCGGCCAGGGCAGGGCGCGCACGAGACGATCCTCGCGGAGAGCGGCGCCCGCGTCCTCGTGGTCGACGGCGACGAACCCGCGGACGCCCGGCCGACGCCCCCCGCCCGGCACGGCCGTGGTCGACTGGCCGCCGCACCCGCACCGCAGGGCGACGACCACGCCCCGCTCCTTCCCGCGCCCGGCCCCGACTCCCTCTGCTGCGCCATCTACACCTCCGGCAGCACCGGCACCCCCAAGGGCGTGGCCGTGCCGCACCGGGCCGTGGTGGACCTGTGCCAGTGGCACCACGAGCGCTTCGGGTTCACCGCGGACGACCGCTCCGCCGCCGTGTGCAGCCAGGGCTTCGACGCCGCCGTCCTGGAGATCTGGCCCGCGCTGGCCGCCGGCGCCTCGGTCGTCGTCGCCGACGAGACGGTCCGCAAGGACCCCGCCGCCCTGGCCCGCTGGTACCGGGACCGGCGGATCACCTTCTCCATCCTGCCCACCGCCCTCGGCGAGGCGGTCCTCGCGCTGCCGGACGACCTCCAGCCCCCGCTGCGGCACCTGCTGCTCGGCGGCGACGTGCTGCGCACCCGGCCGCGCCCCGGCACCCCGTACGAGACGGTGAACGTGTACGGGCCCACCGAGACGACGGTGCTGTGCACGGCCCAGACGGTGGAACCCGCCCACGCCCCCGGCGCACGGAACACGCCGATCCCGATAGGCCGCCCCGTCGACAACGTCACGCTGCGGGTGCTCGACGCGCAAGGCCGCGAGGTGCCCGCCGGGGAGGTCGGCGAGCTGTACGTCGGCGGGCCCGGCGTGGCCACCGGCTACCTGGGCCGCCCCGACCTGACGGCGGAGCGCTTCGTCCGCGACCCGCTGGGCGGCACGGAGACCATGTACCGCACCGGGGACCTGGTGGCTGGACGCCTCGGGGGCCCTGGAGTTCCGGGGCCGCGGCGACGACCAGGTGAAGATACGGGGCTTCCGCGTCGAGCCCGAGGAGGTCACGCGCGCCCTCAGCGACCTCCCGGACGTCGCCGAAGCGGTCGTCCTGCCCCGCCGCGACCAGCCGGGGCGAGGCCCGGCTCGCCGCGTACGTCGTACCCGTGACGGCGACGGCACCGCCCCAGGAGTTGGCCGACCGCCTGACCGGGGAGCTGGCCGCCCGGCTGCCAGACCACCTGGTGCCCCGCGCCTGGGCGGTCCTGCCCGAGCTGCCGCTGTCCGGCAACGGAAAGCTGGACCGGGCCGCGCTGCCCGCCCCCGCGCTCATCACCTCGCCCACCGGACCGGGCGGGCCCCGGCAGGCGCCGCCCACCGCCGCTCCCGCGCGCCGTCGCGCACGAGCGACGTCGAGGCGCGCCTGCGGGGAGCTGTGGGCCGCGGAGTTCGCGCTGGACGCGGGCGCGGTCGCCCCGACGCCTCGTTCTTCGAGCTGGGCGGTCACTCCCTCACGGCGATCCGCCTGGCCAACAGGGTGCGGGAGGAGTTCGGCGTCGAGTACCCCGTCGCCCGCTTCTACGAGGACCCCACGCTGCGCGCGATGGCGGCGTATCTGCGCGGCGGCGCCGAGACCGGTGGTGACGTGCTCACCAGCGCCCCCGTCACCGCTCAGCAGAGCGCCTTCATCACCCGCCACCTGACCCATCCCCGACCGCAGATCTACAACGTGGCCATGCGCCTCACCTTCACGGGCACGCTGGACATCCCCGCCCTGCGCACCGCGCTGACCGGCCTTGTCGCCCGGCACGAGGCGCTGCGCACCCTCGGCTCGTTCAGGACGGCGGGCGCGGGGGAGTGGCGGCAGGAGGTGCTGCGCCCCCGGCCGGTCGAGCTGCCCGAGGAGGACCTTCTCGCGCGCCTCGGCCCGGCGGCGCAGGCGGCGGCGGAGGGGGAGCGCCTGGCGGCGGAGACAGCCGCGGTGCCTTTCGACATCCGTGCCGAACTGGCGCCCGTCTTCCGGCTCCTGCGCACCGGGCGCGACCGCAGGGCGCTGCTCTTCGTCCTGCACCACGCCGCCTGCGACGGCTGGTCGGTCAGCGTCCTGCTGCGCGAACTGGCCGCGCTGTACCGCGCGGCGGCCACCGGGGCACCGCACGGCCTGGCGGAGAGCGTGCCGCAGCCGCGGGAGTACGCGCGCTGGCAGCGGGAGCACAGCCGCACCCAGGACCGGGGCCGCCTGGTCGACTACTGGGCACGGCAGCTGGAGGGCGCGCCCTTCGCCATGCCGCTGCCGCTGGACCGGCCCCGCCCGAAGGAGCTGAGCGGCGCGGGTGACGTGGTGCTGTTCACGGTGGAACGGAACGTGCGGGCCGGGGTGGAGGCGATGGCGCGGCGGCACCGCACCACACCGTTCGTGGTGACGGCGGCGGCTCTGGCGCGGCTGATCGGGAAGGTGACGGAGGAGCCGGACGTCGTCCTCGCCATCTCCTACGCCAACCGCGAGCGGCGGGAGTTCGAGGCGCTCGCGGCCTGTACCGTCTCCTCCTTCACGCTGCGCGTCCGCGGCGGCGAGGCCGCCTCGTTCGGGGCGCTGGTGGACCAGGTGGCGCGCGCGCGGTCGGGGCCATCGACCACGCCGCGCCGATCCGGGCGGTGGCGGCGGAGCTGCGCGAGGTGCTCGGCACCGAGGTCCCGGACCGGCTGCCGCTCGGCTTCCAGTACCAGAGTTCCCTGGAGACGGACATCGAGCTGCCGGGGGTGACCACGGCGGTGGAGGACCTCGCCGTGCCGGGCGCGCGCTCGGAGTTCAACTTCGGTCTGATCCCCACGGGCGACGTCCTCTCCGGCTACCTGGAGTACTCGACCGACCTGTGGGACCGCGCCACGGTCGAGGCGTGGACCGGTGCGTACGTCGATCTCCTGGCCGAGGAAGTCGCCGCCGCGACGGACGGGGAGGGCTGAGCGGCCGGAGCGGCCAGATTTGGTCGTGACATGTCAATAATCATGGGGGTCTGCCTTGTCACCTCTGGTGGCCTGTGCCTCAATGGGCGACGACCCGGTGCCTGACGCTCCGTCAAGCCGCGTACGGGCAAACGGTGTTGAACGCCCCCCACCCTCAAGGCCCATGAAGGCAGGCCCCCCATGCGACACGACATGCTCAGCAGAGGAACAGGCAGAGGAACAGGCAGAGGAACAGGCAGAGGAATAGGCAGAGGCATAGGCTCGGCTCTGGGCGCCGGCGCACTCGCCGTCGGCGTGCTCGCGATGGCGCCCACGGCCGGAGCCGTGGAGCCGCAGAGCGCCACCCTCTCGTTCGACTGCGGATCGTTCGGCTCCGGGACGGCGACCCTCACCGCCGCCCAGAACGGCACCAGCGCCACCATCCAGGTGTCCACCTCGGCGATCACGGCACCCGTCAACGTGGCCGCGGGCTCCGTCAGGTCGACCCTCACGCTCACCAAGAACGGCTCCGGGACGACCACGTTCACCGGTAACCGCAACCCGGCCATCCCCTCCGGCAGCCCCGTGTCCACCGGCCCGCTCACCGGCACCGTCGCCGCGGGCGACAGCCTCGTGGGCAAGTCCCTGAAGATCGTCGTCTTCGGCATCACCGTGAACTGCACCGCCACGTCGGCACAGTCACCGGGACCGTTCGTCTTCTGACGCGCGGCACCGGGGCGCGCCCCGCCCGGCCAAGGGGCGCCGCCCGCACACGTGTCACCCAGGCCGCCGACGCCGCCCCGCTCGCGCCACCGCCGTAAATCCACTCGCGGCCGCCCCTCGCCCGGCACTACGGTGCGGATCATGCTGCCCTTGGTGCACCACGGACGAGGAGTTCGACCGCGTCGTCCCCGACGACACGCTCATGCGCCCCGGGGCCGCGGACCTGTGCGCACGGCTCGGACTGGGCGGCGCGCCCCTGACGCGGTACGCGGACGGCTCACAGGCCGTCTACGCGGTCGGCGACCGCCACGTGCTCAAGCTGTACCCCGCCCTCGACGCCCAGGACTGCCTCACCGAGGCCCGCGTCCTCGCCCACGTCCAGGGCAGGCTCCCCGTCCCCACCCCCGAGGTCCACGACACCGGGCCGCGTACGGCAACGGCTGGCGCTACGTCCTGATGTCCCGCCTGCCCGGCGAAGGCCTCGCCACCGCCTGGCCCGGCATCCTCCGCGCGGGCCCCCGCGGATCATCACCGACGCCGCGCAGGCCCTCGCCGTGCTGCACGCCCTCGACCACGAACCGCTCGCCGACATCCTCGGCCCCGGCAACTGGGACGCCTTCCTCGCCGGACAGCGCGCCGGCGCGGTGGACCGCCAGCGCGGGCGCGCGGCCTGCCCGAGAGCTGGCTGGAGCAGATCCCCGGCTTCCTGGACTCCGTGGCGCTGCCCGCCGACCGGCGGCGCTCCCTGCTGCACACCGAGTTCATGCGCCAGCATCTCGTTGTCGAGCCTGCCGAACCTGTCGACCCAGCCGCCCCCGCCGACACCGCCGGCGGCTGGCGCCTCACCGGCCTCTTCGACTTCGAGCCCGCCATGATCGGCGACCCGGCGTACGACTTCGTGGGCGTGGGGCTCTTCGTCACCCGCGCCGAGCCGGGGCTCCTGCCCCGCTTCATGAAGGCGTACGGCACGACGTACGATCCGCGCCAACTCCTCGCGTACACACTGCTCCACGTGTACAGCCATCTGCCCTGGTATCTGCGGGAACTGCCCGCCCCGCCCGAGCCCACGCTCGACGCGCTCGCCGAGACGTGGTTCGGGCAGGAGCTGTGACGCGGCGGCTCCGGAGCGGGCGGGGGAGCCTCAGACGGTTTTGAGCGGCCGGTGCGGGCCCTCGGGCAGCTCGACCTCGATCGCGTCGCCGGGGCGGATCTCGCCGCCCTGCCGGACCATGCTCATGACGCCCGCCCGGTGGGCGACGGCGCCGCTCGCGTCGCGCCCGACGACCTTCTTCATGAGCCCGGCCCGGAAGCCGTCGATCTGCCGGCAGGGGTTGCGCAGCCCCGTGATCTCCACGACGGCATCCCCGCCGATGCGCAGCAGCGCGCCCGTGGGCAGGCCGAGCAGGTCGAGGCCGCGCGTGGTGATGTTCTCCCCCAGCTCGCCCGGCGCCACGGCGAAACCGTCCGCCGCCAGCTCCTCGAACAGCTCCTCGTGGATGAGGTGGACCTGGCGCAGGTTCGGCTGGTCCGGGTTCTGCCGCACCCGGAAGCGGTGCTTGACCTTCTCCCCGGCGTGCACGTCCCCCTCGACGCCGAGCCCGGCGAGCAGCGTGACGCTCTCGCGGTTCGGCTTGCTGAAGGAGTACGTGGCGTTGCTGCTGACCGCCGTGACCCGCGCGCCCATCGTGCGGCCCCCCATTTCTGCGTGACGTTCCGTGCCGCCCTTACCGCGTGACCCTAACCCGCCTCAGACGACCGGGGCCAAGGTGAGGTACGCCAGCCCGAGCACGCCCCGGTAGCCGCGCAGCCAGCCGGCGCGCTGCGCGTCCACCCGCGCCCGCGTCGCGGCCGCCGAGGGATGGCCGGGGTGCGCGGCGAGCCACTCCTCGGTGGCGCAGCGGTAGCCGGACTCGAACTCCTCCCACTCCTCGGTGCTCGCCGTCTCCACCCACAGCGGCCGGAACCCGGCCTCGATCGCCGCGTCCACCAGATCACCGAGCGACAGGTGCTCGTCGGCGCGGGCGTCCGGCCACATCGCGGCCAGCTCGTCGGCGGTGGGGGTCCGCTCCCAGAACCCCTCGCCCAGCACCACCCGGCCGCCGGGCGCGACCAGGCCGCGCAGCGCGCGGAGCGCCTCGACCGTGGAGCGGGGCGGCGCGGCGGAGCTGAGGGCCTGGCTCGCGCCGAGGCAGAGCACGACGTCGGCGCCGCGCGTGGTGTCCGTGGCCGACTCCTCGGCGAAGACGACCCGGTCCGCCAGGCCGCGCTCCTCGGCGGCGGCCCGGCCGCGCGCCAGGTCCTCGGCCTGGATGTCCACCCCGACACCGGTGGCCCCCGGGACGGCCCCGACGACACGGAGGAGCAGTTCGCCCCAGCCGCAGCCGAGGTCGAGAACCGTACGGGGCCCGGTCGCCGCGAGCCGGTCCACGAGCCGCCGTGCGCGGGCCTCGGAGAGCGGGCCGTGGAAGGTGAGCGTCGTGAGCCGGGGCGGTTGATCATCGCGAGAGGTCATGGGCGGCGACGCTAACCCCTCAACCGCCGCCCCGCACATGGTTTTCCGAGCGCTCGCTCACCCGCCGCAGGTGCTCGGTGAGGACGGTCCGGGTGTCCGGGGTCAGGGTGCGCAGCGCCACCATGGCCGTCACGACGACATCGCACAGCTCGGCCCGGACGTCGTCCCAGGTGTGGGTGGTGCCCTTGCGCGGGTTCTGGCCGGTGGCGCCGATGACCGCCTGTGCGACCTCGCCGACCTCCTCCGAGAGCTTCAACATGCGCAGCAGCAGCGCCTCTTGGGGCGCGCGTTCGTTGTGGGCGTCGAGCCAGCCGTACAGCCGGTCGATGGTCTCCCACAGGTCCGGGGAGTCCTGCGGGGGACCGGACCGGGGCCCGGGAGGGCGCGGGCGCGGGTGATCGTCCATGGCCCGCAGCGTGCCACGGCGGCTACGCCTCGGGCGAGACGCCCTCGTTCCGCTCGCGGACCTGCTTCTTCCTGGCGCCCAGCGTCACCAGTACCCCGACGGCCGTCCCGGCGAGCGCCGCGGGCACCATCCAGGCTCGGTTGAGGCCGTGGCCGAGCGCGTGGTCGACGGAGTAGCGGCCGGGCCCGGCGACGGCGAGGGCGGCGCAGACCATGCCGAGGAACGCCGGGTACTCATAGCCGCCGCCCTGGCTGAAGAAGCCCTGCGGCGCGTGCACGGCGGCGGCGCCGCCATCGCGCCCGCCGCCGCCGGAGCCCGCCGCCGGGGTCGCGAGGCCGAGCGCGAGCAGCGTGCCGCCACCCGCCTCGGCGAGCCCCGCGGTCAGGGCGTTGCGCTTGCCGGGCGCGTACCCGATGGACTCCATGAAGGCGCCCGTGCCCTCCAGGCCGCCGCCGCCGAACCAGCCGAACAGCTTCTGGGCGCCGTGGGCGGCGAGCACACCGCCGGTCCCCGCGCGCAGCAACAGCAGCCCGAGGTCGCGTCGGTCCAGGCACGAGCAGGTCATCAGGGCTCCCGGGGTCGTCGGTGGCGGAACACTCCTCACCCCACCGTCCGCCGGACCGGCGCCGCGCACCCGGCCCGCGCGGCCGTACGGGTGAGAGCCACGCCCCGCCCGGTGGCGCGGGGCGCGGCCCGGTGTGACGGTGAGCCCATGAGCATCCAGGTAAACCGGCTCGGCGACCCCGCGGTCCGTGCCTTCGTCGCCGCGGTGAACTCCCACGACAGGGCCGCCTTCGAGGCGCTGCTCGCGCCCGGCGCGACCATGTCCGACGACGGCTCCGAGCGGGATATCGCCGACTGGACCGAGCGGGAGATCTTCTCCTCCAACGGCCACATGGACGTCGAGTCGGAGTCGGACGCCGGCCGCACGCTGCTCGTCTCCTACCGCAACGACACGTGGGGCGAGATGCGGACGAAGTGGCGTTTCAGCGTCGACGACGCGGGCCGGATCACCCACTTCGAGACGGGTCAGGCCTGACCTCGGGACCGGCACCGCCGCCCCGCTCACCCGCACCCGCTTCTCGGCCTCCCGCAGCGTCACCGTCAGCACACCGGGCCGTCCCATGTCCTCGCCCTGGTGCAGGGTGAGGACGGACTCGGCGGGGACGAGAGCGAGTTCACGGGCGTACGCGCCGAAGGCCGCGGCGGCCGCGCCCGTCGCAGGGTCCTCCACGACGCCGCCGACCGGGAACGGGTCGCGCGCGTGGAAGACGTACGGCGATGCCCGCCAGACCAGTTGGACGGTCGTGAGGTCGAGGCGCCGCATCAGCGCCTCCAGCCGCGCGAAGTCGTAGTCGAGGCGGGCGAGCCGTTCCCGGGTCGCGGCCGCGAGGACCAGGTGGCGGGCGCCCGCGAAGGCGATGCGCGGCGGCAGGTCGGCGGCCAGTTCGCCGGCGCCCCAGCCGAGCGCGGCGCAGCGCCTCGGCCACGTCGTCCGCCGCGGCCTCCTCGACGTGCGGGGCGACGCTGGTGAGCGTGGCCCGCACGGCGCCCTCCGCGCGGGAGACGGCCACCGGCACGCTGCCCGCCCGGGTCGCGAAGACGTACGCGGCCTGCGCGCCGTCACCGGTCACCGCGCCGTCCCGCTCGGCGAGCGCCACCGCGGCGGCGACGGTGGCGTGCCCGCAGAAGGGGACCTCGGCCTTGGGGCTGAAGTACCGCGCGGTGTAGTGCCGCCCAGGGCTGTCGGAGCCGTCTGAGCCGTCGGGGCTCTCGGGGCTGTCAGGGCTGTCGGCGGCCGGGGTGAGGAACGCCGTCTCGCTGTACCCGACCTCGGCCGCGATCGCGAGCATCGCCTCGTCGTCGAGCCCGGCCGCGTCGAGGACGACCCCCGCCGGGTTGCCCCCGGAGGGGTCGGTCGTGAACGCCGCGTAGCGCAGCACGGCGGGGGAGGAGCCGGGGGGAGTCTTCGTCGTCATGTCGCAGGGCAACCGTGCCGCGGCCCGGGTCATTCCCGCGGGCCCCCGTCCGCCGCGGACCGGCCGCCCCGCTCTTCCCCCTCGGTGGTGGTCAGTGGCAGTTCTTGGTGCCGCGGTCGCTCCGCGTCCAGGAGCAGGAGTCCTGGAGCGAGCCGCTCGGTTTGATCAGGCGGGCCTTGTCGGAGGTGTTGTTCCAGACGTAGCTGCCGCGGCCCCAATAGCGCACGCCGGAGGCGTCGGTGCCCTTGCCGGTGCGGACCTTGACGGTCTTGCCGGCGCCGATCTTGTAGCTGCCGAAGGTGTAGGTGTAGCCGGTGTCGTCCTTCAGCCGGTAGCCCTTGAGCTGGACCGCGGACCGGCCGCTGTTGTGGATGTTCACCCACTCCGCGTTCAGCGAGGAGTTGGAGCGGGTGTCGCGGCCCGGGCTGTCGTACTGGATGGAGCCGAGGTGCAGTCCGCCCTGGTGGCGCGCGGTCGCCGCGGAGGCGGGCGAGGCGGCGAGCAGGGACACCGACAGGGCGGTGGCGGCGAGGACCGCGGGGGCCATGGTGCGTATACGCAAGGGAGTGCTCCAAGTGTGAAGTTCTCGTGGAGAGGAGCCGAGCATACGGCGCCCGGCGCCCCATCCTGAGGCGGTACGTCCGATTCCACTTGTGGAGATCTCCCGTGCCCGGCCGCGCCACCACACGCCACCCCGGCCGGCACGGCACCCGGCCGCGACGTCAACCCCGCCCGATGTACGGCATGTTGGTGGCCAGCACCGTCGCGAACTGCACGTTCGCCTCAAGCGGCAGCTCCGCCATGTGCCGCACGGTGCGCGCCACGTCCGCCACGTCCATCACCGGCTCGCTCGCCAGTTCGCCGTTGGCCTGGAGGATGCCGGACTGCATGCGCGCGGTCATGTCGGTCGCGGCGTTGCCGATGTCGATCTGCCCGACGGCGATGCGGTACGGACGCCCGTCCAGGGAGAGGGACTTCGTCAGGCCGGTCAGCGCGTGCTTCGTCGCCGTGTACGCCACCGAGTGCGGACGCGGGGCGTGCGCCGCGATCGACCCGTTGTTGATGATCCGCCCGCCCCGCGGCTCCTGCTCCTTCATCTGCCGGAAGGCGCCTGGGCGCACAGGAACGCGCCGTTGAGGTTGGTGTCCACGACGTGGCGCCAGGCGTCGTAGGGCACTTCCTCGACCGGGACGCCGCCGGGGCCGAACGTACCGGCGTTGTTGAAGAGCAGGTCGAGCCGCCCGAAGCGCTCGCGCACGGCGGCGAAGAGCGCCGCCACGTCCTCCGGCCGCGCCACGTCGGTCCGTACGCAGAGGGTGGCGCCGCCCCGTGCGGAGGCGAGGGAGGCCGTCTCCTCCAGGGTCTCCGCGCGGCGGCCCGCGAGCGCCACGGACCAGCCCGCGGCCAGCAGTTCGAGCGCCACGGCACGGCCGATGCCGGACCCGGCGCCGGTCACCACGGCGATCCTCGGGGTGCGCGGCGCGGCGGGCTCCGCGAGCTTCTCCACGGCGGTCTCCACGACGCTCTCCGCCTCGGCGAGCACGCCGGCCGTCGCGACGCCCTCCACGGTGGTCCCCACGGCGCTGTCGGCGGCGGGCTCCACGGTGCTGTCCGATGGGTCGGACCGGGCGGGCCCCGTGGCGTTCTCCGGCGGGTGCGGCAGGTCGGTTCGCTCAGCGTTCATGGCCCCGCAGCGTACGGGAGGGGCGTCCACGCGGACATCATCCGACCGCCATGCGGCTGTTGTGTACGTGACAGGCGGATGTCGTCCCCCGCCACTTACATGCCCCTGACACCAATCGTCAGGGGAGGGCCACATGACATCCGCAGCCCAGCCGCACTCGCCCGAACTCCGCGCCGCCGCCCGCCACCTGGGGCGCCGCCGCTTCCTCACCGTCACGGGCGCCGCCGCCGCGCTCGCCTTCGCGACCGACCTGCCCACCGAGGGCGTCGCGGCCGCCGCCGAGCTGGACGCCCGCCGCATCAAGGACGACCCCTTCACCCTCGGCGTCGCCTCCGGAGACCCCCTGCCCTCCTCGGTCCTGCTCTGGACCCGGCTCGCCCCCGCCCCCTACCAGCCGGGCGGCGGCCTGCCCAAGGAGCGCGTCACCGTCCACTGGGAACTCGCCCACGACGCCCGCTTCCGGCGCGTCGCCAGACGCGGCACGGTCACCGCCCACCCCGAGTTCAGCCACACCGTGCACGTCGAGGCGGACCACCTGGAGAGCGGCCGCCGCTACTACTTCCGCTTCAAGACCGGCAGCTGGGTCAGCCCGACCGGCCGCACCCGCACCGCCCCCGCGCCCGGCAGCCGCCCCGGCGCCCTCACCCTCGCCGCCGTCTCCTGCCAGGCCTACCACGACGGCTACTTCACCGCGTACAAGCACCTGGCGCAGGACGACGTCGACGTCGTCTTCCACCTCGGCGACTACCTCTACGAGTACGCGGTCAACGCCACCGGCGGCGCCCGCGACTACACCGACCGCACGCTGCCCGCCCACTTCAACAAGGAGACCGTGACCCTGGAGGACTACCGCCTGCGGTACGCCCTCTACAAGTCCGACCCCGACCTGCGCGCCGCCCATGCCGCGCACCCCTTCGTCGTCACCTGGGACGACCACGAGACCGAGAACAACTACGCCGACGACATCGACGAGAACGGCAACCCGCCCGCCGAATTCCTGCTCCGCCGCGCCGCCGCCTACCGCGCCTACTGGGAGAACCTGCCGCTGCGCCGCCCGCAGCTGCCCAAGGGTCCGGACGCGCAGCTCTACCGGCGCCTGACCTGGGGCCGCCTCGCGCAGTTCGACATCCTCGACACCCGGCAGTACCGCTCCGACCAGGCCTACGGCGACAAGGCCCACGCCCCCGGCCCCGAGACGGACGACCCGAAGCGCACCATCACCGGCGCCACCCAGGAGCGCTGGCTCATCGACGGCTGGCGCCGCTCGCGCGCCCTGTGGAACGTCGTCCCGCAGCAGGTCACCTTCTCCCAGCGCAAGCTGGACCTCACCGCGCAGGCGAAGCTCTCCATGGACGCCTGGGACGGCTACCGCGCCTCCCGCAAGCGGGTCCTCGCGGGCGCGCGGTCCGCGGGCCTGGAGAACCTCATGGTCCTCACCGGCGACGTGCACGTCGGCTACGCCTTCGACATCAAGGCCGACTTCGACGACCCCGCCTCCAAGACCCTCGGCACGGAGATCGTCGCGACGTCCATCTCCAGCGGCAAGGACGGCGCGGACAAGCCCGCCAACTGGGACACGTACACCAAGGCCAACCCGCACCTGAAGTTCTACAACGGACGGCGCGGCTACGTGACGGTCGGCCTCGGCCGTCAGTCCGCGCGGGCGGACTTCAAGACGGTCTCGTCGGTCACCACCCCGGGGGCGCCCATCAGGACGGCGGCGTCCTTCGTGACGGAGGCGGGCGACCCGGGACTGCGGCCCGCGTAACCGCCGTCCGGGGCGGCCCTGACCACCAGGCTCAGGTCGTTGGCGGCGGTGAAGCGCGGCCGCACCGAGACGGCGCCGCCGCCCCGGGGGCCGGGCAGTTCGGCGGCCGGATACACGTCGGTCCGATTGCGGTCGACGACGTCACCGATGACGCGCGCCACGCGGACCGGCTCGGCCCCCTCGGAGAGCCGCAGCATCAGGTCCACGGTCTCCGCCTCGCCTCCGCCGCAGGCCTCCAGCACCCGGGAGTACGCCAGACGGAACCGGAAGCGGCCCGCCCCCAGCGCCGTCACGTCCGTCTCGAAGGCGGCGGACGGGTCCCGGCGCGGCACGGCGAGCAGGCGGGCGCGCTGCCCCGGCGCGAACCGCGCGCCGTACAGGGCGCCTTCGACCGTGCACGACGTCGCGTCGACGGCCAGGGCGCCCGCCTCCGCGTGCGCGGGGCGGCGCCAGGTCCGTAGGGAGAGGTTGTTCTTCACGGTCGCGTACGGAATCCACCAGCTGAACGGCGTCCCCGGCGCGGGCTCCAGGCTCAGCAGGCCCTGCTGCTCGACCGCCGAGGAGGCGACGCGCCGCCGCGCCCCGTCGTCCGCGCGGACCACATGGAAGTCCCAGCGGCCCTCGGCGAGCGGGAGGGCCCGGCGTTCCAGCACGGCCGTCCACGGCGCGTCGTCGGTCTCGGGCCGCCCCAGCGGCACCTCGATCAGCTCACCGCCCGGGCCGTCGGAGCCGCGCAGCGCCGCCGTCAGCGTGAACGCCTCGCCGGGCATCCCGGCCCGCTCCAGCGTACGACGAGATCGCCGCCGCCGTTCACCGAGCACGCCGCCTCCGGGCGCAGCGGCCCCGGGCCCGTCGTGCGCCGGCGCCGCACCCCGAGCACGGCCGGCGCAGGGTCCGCCCGGTGGCGGCGCGGGCCGCCAGCAC
>RBWT01000178.1 GCA_004010275.1 Streptomyces huasconensis | reverse complement strand
GGTCACGGCTCGGCGCCTTGCGCGTGCACTTGCTTCCAGGCTTTTCCTCGACCGGGGCCTCAGCAGCTTCGGTCGCCGTCTCCGCGGCCTTGCGCGTACGTCGCTTCGGCTTCTCGGCAGCGGGCGCTTCGGCGGCGGCTACCGGCTCCGCGGCCGGGGTCTGCGGTTCCGTGACCGTCGGCTCGGTGGCGGTCACCGCTTCGGCGGTGGCGCCACCACGCGTCCGGCGGCGGCGACGCGGGGTGCGCGCCTCCGTCGGCTCGGCGGTCACCGGCGCGGTCTCCTCGACTACCGGGGCGGTGGCCGTGGCCACCGACGCCTGGGCCGCGGTGTCCAGGGGGGAACCGGCACGAGCGCGGCGACGGCGTCGCGGTGTACGCGCGGGGCGCTCCTGCTCGGCCGGCGCGGAGTCCGGACCCGAAGCGGAACGGGAACGGTCGCGGTCACGGCCACGATTGCGGTCGCCGTCGCGCTCCTGCGAGCGGCCGCCGCGGCCGCCACGGCCACGCCCGCCGGTCTCGCCGAGGTCCTCGATCTCCTCCGCGCCCAGACCCGCGCGGGTCCGCTCGGCACGCGGCAGCACACCCTTGGTGCCCGCCGCGATGTTCAGCTCCTCGTACAGGTGCGGGGAGTTGGAGTACGTCTCGACCGGGTCGTTGAAGCCCAGGTCCAGCGCCTTGTTGATCAGCTGCCAGCGCGGGATGTCGTCCCAGTCGACCAGCGTGATCGCGATGCCCTTGGCGCCCGCGCGGCCGGTGCGGCCGATGCGGTGCAGGTACGTCTTCTCGTCCTCGGGGGACTGGTAGTTGATGACGTGCGTGACGCCACCGACGTCGATGCCGCGCGCGGCGACGTCGGTGCAGACGAGCACGTCCACCTTGCCGTTGCGGAACGCGCGCAGGGCCTGCTCGCGGGCGCCCTGGCCGAGGTCACCGTGGACGGCGCCCGAGGCGAACCCGCGCTTCTCCAGCTGCTCGGCGATGTCGGCGGCGGTCCGCTTCGTACGGCAGAAGATCATCGCGAGTCCGCGGCCCTCGGCCTGCAGGATGCGCGAGACCATCTCGGGCTTGTCCATGTTGTGCGCGCGGTACACGAACTGCTTCGTGTTGGCGACGGTCTGGCCCTCGTCGTCCGGCGCGGTGGCGCGGATGTGCGTGGGCTGCGACATGTAGCGGCGGGCGAGGCCGATGACCGCGCCCGGCATGGTCGCCGAGAACAGCATGGTCTGGCGCTTGGCCGGCAGCATGTTGATGATCTTCTCGACGTCGGGCAGGAAGCCCAGGTCGAGCATCTCGTCGGCCTCGTCGAGGACCAGGCACTTGACGTGCTTGAGGTCGAGCTTTCGCTGGCCCGCCAGGTCGAGCAGCCGGCCGGGCGTGCCGACGACGATGTCGATGCCCTTCTTCAGGGCCTCGACCTGCGGCTCGTAGGCCCGGCCGCCGTATATGGCGAGTACGCGGACGTTGCGCGCCTTGCCGGCGGTCAGGAGGTCGTTCGTCACCTGCTGGCACAGCTCACGGGTGGGAACCACGATGAGGGCCTGCGGTGCCTCGGTCAGCTGCTCGGGCTTCGCGCGGCCCGCCTCGACGTCGGCGGGGACGATCACGCGCTCCAGGAGCGGGAGTCCGAAGCCGAGCGTCTTGCCGGTGCCGGTCTTCGCCTGGCCGATGACGTCCTTGCCCGAAAGGGCGACGGGGAGCGTCATCTCCTGGATGGGGAAGGGGGTGATGATGCCGACGGCTTCAAGGGCTTCGGCTGTCTCGGGAAGAATCCCGAGCTCTCGGAAAGTCGTAGTCAGGGCTATGCCTCTTCTGTGAGACGCGGCGTGAGGCGAACGCTGGGGGTCGTGACCGTGCCACTACCGCCGGCTGCTGGGGGGCGTGCCGGGGGCGCGGGACCACTGCCTGCGCTCGAGCGCTCTTACCGCTGAGGTTCCCTCCTCGTGCCGCACGCATCTGCGCGTACCGCCCGGAGGGCTGTCGGGTCGGAGCCGATCGGGCCACCGACCGGGCATCCTCATTCGTACGGCCCGTCGAATATTCGGCAGGCGCTTTACCACTGTACCCCGGAATCGCGCATGCGTGTCCGGCGAATTCGTCACATGGATGTTGTCACACTGACTGACCAGGGCCTTACGGCTTACGGCAGGCGGGCTATTGTGCGCTTCATGGAGACGCCTGACACCCCCGCCGAATCCGCCCCCGAGTCCCCCGCCGAAGTCACCGGAGTCGCCGCCCAGGACTGGGCGAAGGCTTCTGCCGAGCCCCACTACTACCGCGCCGCGGTCGTCGACCTGCTCGGCGCGCTCGCCTACGGGGAGCTGGCGGCGTTCGAGCGGCTCGCGGAGGACGCGAAGCTGGCGCCGACCCTCGGCGACAAGGCGGAGCTGGCGAAGATGGCGTCGGCGGAGTTCCACCATTTCGAGCAGTTGCGGGACCGGCTCTCGGCGATCGGCGCGGAGCCGACCGAGGCCATGGAGCCCTTTGTGGCGGCGCTGGACGGTTTCCACCGGCAGACCGCGCCGTCCGACTGGCTGGAGGGTCTCGTCAAGGCGTACGTCGGGGACTCCATCGCCAGTGACTTCTACCGCGAGGTGGCGGCCCGGCTCGACGCCGACACGCGCGAGCTGGTCCTCGCCGTCCTCGACGACACCGGGCACGCGAGCTTCGCCGTGGAGAAGGTGCGGGCGGCGATCGAGGCGGACCCGCGCGTCGGCGGACGGCTCGCGCTGTGGGCGCGGCGGCTGATGGGCGAGGCGCTCTCGCAGTCGCAGCGGGTGGTCGCGGACCGGGATGCGCTCTCCACCATGCTGGTCGGGGGCGTGGCCGACGGGTTCGACCTGGCCGAGGTCGGGCGGATGTTCTCCCGGATCACCGAGGCGCACACCAAGCGGATGGCCGCGTTGGGGCTGGCGGCCTGACGCGCTATGGCGCGCAGTGCCACGCTCCCCTTGCAGTACCCCGCACTCCGTGCGGGGCGCTGCCGCGCGCAACGGTCACGCCGTCGCTGAGCGGCGCATTCCGGATCGGGTCGGGCGCAGCAGCAGGGACAGCAGGGCCACCGAGACGGTGACCGCCCCCAGCATCACCGCGGGGGCATAGCCGGAGCCCAGTGCCATGTGGGTGATGAAGGCGCCGATGAGGGCGCCGGCGGGGCCCGTCGACAGGACGAGGCTGCGCGCGGGCAGCCGGTGTGCCAGCCGGTGGGCCGCGGCCCAGGCCAGCGCGAGGCCCAGCAAGGTGGAGCCGAGTGCTTCCAGAATCACGGTGGTGCCCTCCTTCGCGGCCAGGTGCAAATCGGTCGTAGCCGGTGTACCCCCGGTAGCCGGAACGCAACCCTCCATGATCCGGCGGCCCCGCTGTCACCCCCGCGCCACGCACCTCCGTGGAGCACGCCAACGCACAAGTACGGCCCGGTGGTTGCGAGAACCACCGGGCGTATTCGTATGCGCGTCATTCGTACGCGCGTCCTGAGCGGCGCGTACTACAGGGCGCTGAAGCCCACCTTGCGCGCCGTGGGCTCGCCGAGCTCCACGTACGCCAGGCGGTCGGCCGGAACCAGGACCTTGCGGCCGTGGTCGTCCACGAGGCTCAGCAGCGGCGACTTGCCGGTCAGCGCCTCGGACACCGCGTGCTCGATTTCCTCGGCGCTCTGGCCGCTCTCCAGCACGATCTCGCGGGGCGCGTACTGCACGCCGATCTTGACCTCCACGGCTTTGTCCCTCCGACGGTCAGTCTGTGCGCGGCCGTCCGCGCCGTACCCAGCACACATTAGCCCGGTGAGGGGACACGGACTGCCGCCGCCGTGCACGCCGGTAGCGAACACGGAACGGGAACAAAGGGACGAGAGGTCGGTCAGTGGCCCTCGGTGCCGTGCAGCGGGAAACCCGCGATGCCGCGCCAGGCGAGCGAGGTGAGCAGTTCCACCGCCTTGTCGCGCGGGACCGTGCTGCCGCTGGCCAGCCAGTAGCGGGCGACCACCTGTGAGTACCCGCCGAGGCCCACGGCCAGCAGCATCGCCTCGTCGCGCGGCAGGCCGGTGTCCTCGGCGATGACCTCGCAGATCGCCTCCGCGCACTGGAGGGTGACGCGGTCCACGCGCTCGCGGACCGCGGCCTCGTTCGTCAGGTCCGACTCGAAGACCAGCCGGAACGCGCCGCCCTCGTTCTCCACGTACGCGAAGTAGGCGTCCATCGTCGCCGCGACGCGCAGCTTGTTGTCCGTGGTGGACGCGAGAGCGGTGCGCACCGACTGGAGCAGCGACTCGCAGTGCTGGTCGAGCAGGGCCAAATAGAGGTCGAGCTTGCCGGGGAAGTGCTGGTAGAGCACGGGCTTGCTGACCCCGGCGCGCTCGGCGATGTCGTCATCGGCGCGGCCGCGTGGTAACCCTGTGCGACGAAAACTTCCTGGGCCGCGCCGAGAAGTTGATTGCGCCGGGCACGACGCGGCAGGCGTGTGCCCCGCGGGCGTGCCGCCTCTGTCTGCTCGATGGCTGTCACGCCGCCTCCCAAATCGTCCGATGTGCGGTGAGCGCCGCGCCGCCATCGTACTTTTCGGTAACAGCGATGTGTGCGGTGCGGGCGCAGAATTTCACGGACCGGACCGCCGCGAAACCGCTTCGCGGCGGTGTGTAGCGGGGCAAACACGGTCAGGTCGTGCCCGGCCGTCGCTCCCGGGACGGCTCAGCGGTAGTCGTCCTCGTCGAGATCGACCACGCGGGCCTGTTCGGCGAGGTCCGCCTCGCTGGCGGCGTTCGGATCGGCGTCCCGCAGTGAGTCGTCCCTGCTCGGGGTGAGATCGGCCTGCTGCTCGGCGGCGTCGGCCTCCGGGGCCTCCACGTCCGTCTCGGTCGTGCTCACGTCCTCGTCCGGCTCGAAGGTCTCGGGGTCGGTCGGGTCGACACTCATGTGTGGCTCTCTCTTCCCTTGCGGTACTGACGGCACTTCGTGGTGCGAGTGCCCTCTTCGCCCGCTTTCTATGAGCGTAGGAGAGTCCCGGATGTGGCGCTACGCGATCCGGGCGCGGCCCGCGGGCCATCTGTGACGGCGAACACGCGAGCCTGCGCGTGATCGTCTCGTAACATTGCCGCATGTCTTCGACCGAGCTGCCGAACCTGCTGGCCGCCACCGCCGCGCCCAAGCCCGGTGCCGTCGCGGTCGCGGAGGGTGAGCGGCTCGGCTCGGTCGGCCTGCCGGGGCTCACGCTGACCGTGCGTTCGCGGCCCTCGGTCCGCGCCGGGCTGCCGCCCGCGCTGTTCGTGCACGGGCTCGGCGGCTCTTCCCAGAACTGGTCGGCCCTCATGCCGCTGCTCGAGGACGTCGTCGACTGCGAGGCCATCGACCTGCCGGGGTTCGGCGACTCGCCGCCACCGGACGACGGGAACTACTCGATCACCGGGCACGCCCGCGCGGTCATCCGCCACCTCGACGCCCGGGCCCGTGGCCCCGTCCACCTCGTCGGGAACTCGCTGGGCGGCGCCATCACCACGCGCGTCGCCGCGGTGCGGCCCGACCTCGTCCGCACGCTGACGCTGGTCTCGCCCGCGCTGCCCGAGCTGCGGGTGCAGCGCACGGCGGTGCCGACCGGGCTGCTCGCGGTGCCGGGGGTCGCCGCGCTCTTCACGCGGCTCACCAGGGACTGGACCGCCGAGCAGCGGGTGCGGGGGGTCATGGGGCTCTGTTACGGCGACCCGGCCAAGGTCACGCCGGAAGGTTTCAGCGCGGCGGTCCGCGAGATGGAGCGCCGGTTGCAGCTCCCCTACTTCTGGGACGCGATGGCACGCTCGGCGCGCGGGGTCGTGGACGCGTACACACTGGGCGGACAGCACGGGCTCTGGCGGCAGGCCGAGCGGGTGCTCGCGCCGACCCTGCTGGTCTACGGCGCGCGCGACCTCCTCGTCTCGTACCGCATGGCGCGCAAGGCGGCCGCGGCGTTCCGCGACTCGCGGCTGCTCACCCTGACCGAGGCGGGGCACGTGGCGATGATGGAGGACCCGCAGAGCGTGGCCGCGGCCTTCCGTGAACTGCTCCACGACGTGGGGGAGCTGGACGGGGTCCGGAGCGCCCGGGGGAGCCGCACCGACGAGGGTGATGGCGCCTCCGAGGATGCCGGTGACACGCGTGACGCCCGTACGAGTGACGCCCATACGGGTTCGGGGAGCTGAGGCGGCGCGTGGGACGACACAGCCGCCGAGGCCCGGCAGCCAACTCTGAGGACACGAACATCGCGGGTACTCCGGAGGCACGGGGCGCCGAGGCGGGCGCGGGCGGTGCGCCCGGCGCGCAGTCGGGTGCTCGGTCCAGCGCTCAGTCCGGCGCGCAGCCGGGTGCTCAGTCCAGCGTGCAGCCGGGTGCTCACTCCAGCGGTCAGCCCGGCCCGGGCTCGGGGCGTCGCAGGCGGGCGACCCCGGGTGACGGCACTCCCGCGCATGGCACTCCCGCGCATGGCACCCCTGCTCACGGCACCCCTCAATCGGCGGAGCCCCCCCGCCGACGCGCAGGTGCGCGGTGGGCATCCCGAGCAGCGTGAGCCCGGCGGTGGCTGGGGCGAGGCCGTCGGTGGCGGCTCGGGGTCGGGCGGCGGTGCCGGGCAGGGCGGGTTGCCGCGGCCGCCCCGCCGTCGACGGGCGCGGTCAGGGCCCCGCCAGGACTACGTGGAAGCGTTCCCCGAGGGCGACCCGAAGGCTGCTGCCCCAGAGGCCGCCGACCCGAAGGCCGCCGCCCCGGAGACTGCGACCCCGAGGCCGCCGGGCCGGACGCTGCCGGTTCGCAGCGCGCCGCTGCGCCGCCCCCCGACCCGTACGCCTCGGTCACCGCATGGAACGACACTCCCGCACACCGGGCCGACGCCGCGGCCGGCGGCGACAGTGGCGTCGAGCGAGCTGCCGGGAAGGGCCGGCGGCCCGCGCACTCACGGCGTCGCGGCCGCCGCCGTGACCGTCGTGCTCGCGGTCGTCGTGGCGGGCCAGGTCACCGGCACCACCGACGGCTCCGATGCCCGCCCCCAGGCCGCCCCCGGCGGTGGCGCGCGCGACACCGGGGACCCCGCCTCGCGCTCCGACGAGCGGCCGCCGCCGCCCAAGGGACCCGTCAAGGGGCCGGAAGCGGCCCCGGTGACGTACGAGCAGAAAATGGCGAAGAAATACCCGCTGGACGCCGAACTCACGGCATCCGGCGACTTCGAGGTCGTTCCCGGATTCGACAAGGCGCCCGGAAAGGGGCAGCTCTACCGCTATCGCGTCGATGTCGAGAAGGGGCTCGGTCTGGACGGCCCCCTCTTCGCGCAGGCCGTGCAGAAAACCCTGAACGACGACCGGAGTTGGGCCCACGACGGGGGCCGTGCATTCGAGCGGATCTCGTCGGGAAAGCCCGATTTCGTCATCACGCTGGCGAGTCCCGGGACCACCGCGGCATGGTGCGCGAAATCCGGCCTCGACACGACCGAGGACAATGTCTCGTGCGATTCCGCCGCGACGGAACGCGTGATGATCAATGCTTTCCGGTGGGCGCAGGGCGCCAAGACCTATGGCGACGCGGTCAAGAAGAAGTACGGCAGCGCCATTTTCCCCTACCGCCAGATGCTGATCAACCACGAGGTCGGGCACCGGCTCGGCTTCAATCACACGGACTGCACGGAGGACGGCCAGCTCGCGCCGGTCATGCAGCAGCAGACCAAGTTCCTCAACCATGACGGGATCAAGTGCAAGGCCAACCCCTGGGCGTATCCCGAGGGTTGAGGCGCGGCGGGCGGGCCGGGGGTTGGTGTCCGGTGAAGCGGCCGCTTTGACATCTGTCGGAAGTTCGTTCATATTTCTGCGCATGTCGAACCGTCACGCCCCTTCGAGCGCCGCCATCGAGCTGGCGCTTCTCGGCGTGACCGCGCTCTGCGTGGCCGACATCCACTGTTGCTGACGTCCGCCCCGGCGAGTGCGTCGCTTTTTCCCACGGCTCCGTCGCGCTGAAGCGGTTCCCGCGGTCTCTTCCGCTCGGGTCCCGTCGCGCGCCTCTGTGCCGCTTTTCTCTCCGCACCCTCCCCGGGGTCAGCTCTGCACCCTTCCCGCTGATCCGCCGCGTTCTCGCGGTATTCCCCCGAGAGGTTCTCCCCGATGCGTCAAGCGTCCGCCATAGCCCGCCGCGTGGCAGCGGCATCCGTCAGCCTGGTCCTGGCCTCGGGCGCCGCCGCCTGCGCCGGCCCCAAGGGCAACGGCGCCGGGAGCGCGGCGACGGCGAGCCGGCGAAGGGCGGCACACTCACCGTCCTCAACCGCGACCCGCAGACCGACTTCGACCCCGCGCGGCTCTACACCTCCGGCGGCGGCAACATCCCCTCGCTCGTCTTCCGCACGCTGACCACCCGCAACCGCGAGGACGGGGCCAAGGGCGCCGAGGTCGTGCCGGACCTCGCCACCGACCTGGGCAGACCCAGCAAGAACGCCACGGTGTGGACGTACACCCTGAAGAAGGGGCTCAAGTACGAGGACGGCTCACCGATCACCTCCGCCGACGTGAAGTACGGCATCGAGCGCTCGTTCGCCGCCGAACTCAGCGGTGGTGCGCCCTACTTGCGGGACTGGCTGATCGGCGGGGACAAATACCAGGGCCCCTACAAGGACAAGAGCGGCAAGGGGCTCACGTCCATCGAGACGCCGACGAGCGGACCATCGTCTTCCATCTGAACAAGCCCGAGGGCGAGTTCCCCTACCTCGCCACCCAGACGCAGTTCACGCCCGTCCCCAAGAGCAAGGACAAGGGCACGAAGTACGAGGAGCACCCGCTCTCCTCCGGGCCCTACAAGGTCGTGGCGAACGAGAACGACGGGGAACGGCTGCGGCTGGAGCGCAACCCGCACTGGTCCGCCGCCACCGACGCGGAGCGCAAGGCCTACCCGGACACCATCGACGTACGCTCCGGCCTCGACTCCTCCGTCATCAACCAGCGGCTCGCCGCGAGCCAGGGCGCCGACGCCGCCGCCGTCACCACCGACACCAACCTCGGCCCGGCCGAACTCGCCAAGGTCACCGGCGACAAGGAACTGGCCTCGCACGTCGGCACCGGCCACTTCGGGTACACGAACTACCTCGCGTTCAACCCCAAGGTGAAGCCCTTCGACGACCCCAAGGTGCGGCAGGCCATCTCGTACGCCGTGGACCGCTCCTCGGTGATCAACGCCGCCGGCGGCTCCTCGCTCGCCGAGCCCGCCACCACCTACCTGCCGAACCAGAAGTCCTTCGGCCACACGAAGTACGACCACTTCCCGGCGGGCCCGAACGGCAACCCGAAGAAGGCCCGCGAGCTGCTGAAGGAGGCCGGTCACCAGGACGGGCTGACCATCACGCTCACCCACTCCAACGCCAAGGACTTCGAGACGAGCCCCGAGATCGCGACCGCGATCCAGGACGCCCTGAAGAAGGCCGGCATCACCGTCAAGCTGGAGGGCCTGGAGGAGAACGACTACGCCGACAAGATCCACAGCGTCGAGGACGAGCCCGGCCTCTTCCTCTCCCACTGGGGCGCCGACTGGCCCTCCGGCGGACCCTTCCTCGCCCCGATCTTCGACGGCCGGCAGATCGTGAAGGACGGCGCCAACTTCAACACCGGCTTCCTCGACGACAAGGCCGTCAACGACGAGATCGACGAGATCAACAAGCTGACGGATCTCGACGCCGCCGCCGAGCGCTGGGGCGCCCTCGACAAGAAGATCGGCGAGAAGGCGCTGACCGTGCCGCTCTTCCACCCGGTCTACAAGCGGCTGTACGGCAAGGACGTCCACAACATCGTCATCAGCGACTGGACCGGTGTCCTCGACGTCTCCCAGGTCGCGGTGAAGCAGTCGTGACGCTGTTCTGGCGGCGGCTGCGCGAGCAGCGCGCCGCCCTCGTCGCGGCGGGCGCCGTCGCGCTGCTCGTCCTCGTGGCGCTCGCCGCGCCGCTGCTCACGGCCCTGGAGGGGCAGGACCCCACCACGTACCACCCGGATTTGATCGACTCGGCGCGCGGTGGCGTGCCGGTCGGTCCGTTGGGCGGGATCAGCGGCGAGCACTGGCTCGGCGTCGAACCGCAGACCGGGCGGGATCTCTTCGCCCGCCTCGTGTACGGGGCGCGGGTCTCGCTCGGCGTCGCCCTCGCGGCCACCGTCGTCCAGGTGTTCATCGGAGTCGTGGTCGGCGTCGCGGCCGGGTTCGGCAACCGCTGGGTGGACCAGGTGCTCAGCCGCGCCACCGACGTCATCGTGGCGCTGCCGCTGATGGTCCTGGCGCTCGCGCTGATGGCCGTCGTGCCGAGCGGGTTCCCGCGGCCGGTGCTCGTCGCCCTGGTCATCGGGCTCGTCGCCTGGGGCAACGTGGCCAAGATCGTCCGCGCCCAGACGGTCACGCTGAAGGAACTCGACCATGTGGCCGCGGCACGGCTCAGCGGCTGGGGCTCCGTGCGGATCGCCCGCAGGGAACTGCTGCCCGCGCTCGCCGCGCCCGTCATCACCTACGCCGCGCTGCTCGTCCCCGCGAACATCACGGTCGAGGCCGCGCTCTCCTTCCTCGGCGTGGGCGTGAAGCCGCCGACGCCGTCGTGGGGACAGATGCTCACCTCGGCGGACGTCTGGTACCAGGCGGCGCCGCAGTACCTGCTGTATCCGGCGGGCGCGCTGTTCGTGACCGTCCTCGCACTCACCGTCCTCGGCGACGGGGTGCGTACGGCCCTCGACCCACGGGCCGCCTCCCGGCTGCGGATCGGGACCGGGCGCGGACGGGAGGCCCACTCATGACAGGCCACCTCACGGGTCTTAGGAGCCTCAAGGCTCTCCCAGGCCTCACGGGTTTCCCGGGTCTCTCCGGCTTCCTGCTGCGGCGGCTCCTCGGCGCCCTCGTCACCCTCCTCGCCCTCTCCGTGATCATCTACGGGGTGTTCTACGCCGCCCCCGGCGACGTCGCCCAGATCACCTGCGGCCCGCGCTGCTCACCCGCCCAGGTCCAGCAGGTCGCCGGGCAACTGCGCCTCGACGACCCGCTGTACGTGCGCTACTGGGACTTCCTCCAGGGCCTCTTCGTCGGCCACGACTACTCCACCGGCACGGGCACCGAGCACTGCGCCGCGCCCTGCCTCGGCATCTCGTACCAGAGCGACCAGCAGGTCACCGCGCTGATCTGGGCGAAGCTGCCGGTCACGGCGTCGCTGGCGCTGGGTGCCATGGTGATGTGGCTGATCCTCGGCGTGGGCACCGGCGTGCTCTCCGCCTGGCGGCGCGGCCGGGTCAGCGAGCGCGTCCTGACCGCCCTCACCCTCGCGGGCACCGCCACGCCCGTCTTCGTGATCGGCCTGCTGCTGATGATCCTGATCTGCGGCACGCTCCAGTGGCTGCCCTTCCCGCAGTACGTGGCCTTCGGCGACGACCCGACGCAGTGGGCGTGGAACCTGCTGCTGCCCTGGCTCTCGCTCGCGCTCATCGAAGCCGCGAAGTACGCGCGCCTCACCCGCTCCTCGATGCTGGAGACCCTCGCCGACGACCATGTGCGGACCTTCCGCGCGTACGGCGTGGGGGAGCGGTCGATCATCGGCAGGCACGCTCTGCGGGGCGCCCTCGCCCCGGTCATCGCGCTGACCGCCAACGACGTCGGGTCGATGTTCGGCGGCGCCCTGCTCACCGAGACCCTGTTCGGCCTGCCCGGCGTCGGACGGGAACTCGTGCACGCGGTCAAGACCGTCGACCTGCCGGTGGTGGTCGGGATGGTCCTGGTCACCGGCTTCTTCGTGGTGCTCGCCAACGCCGTCGCGGACGTGCTGTACGCGGTGGCCGACCGAAGGGTGGTGCTGTCGTGAGTCTCGTCGAAATACGGGATCTCAGCGTGGAGTTCGCCTCCGGCGTCCGCGCCGTCGACGGGCTCTCCTTCACCCTGGAGGCGGGCGGCGCTCTCGCCCTCGTCGGTGAGTCGGGGTCCGGCAAGTCGACCGTGGCTTCCGCGCTGCTCGGGCTCCACCGGGGCACCGGAGCGCGCGTCGCCGGGTCCGTGCGGGTCGACGGCATCGACGTACAAGAGGCGTCCGAGGCCGAACTGCGGCGGCTGCGGGGCGGGAAGGCCGCGATGGTCTTCCAGGACCCGCTCTCCTCCCTCGACCCGTACTACGCCGTGGGCGACCAGATCGCCGAGGTGTACCGCGTGCACACCGGGGCGTCCCGGCGGGCGCACGCGCGCGTGCCGTGGACGTGCTCGACCGGGTGGGCATCCCCGACGCCGTACGCCGTCGCGCTCGCGCCCGCACGAGTTCAGCGGCGGCATGCGCCAGCGCACGCTCATCGCCATGGCCCTGGCATGCGAACCGGCGCTCCTGATCGCCGACGAGCCGACCACCGCGCTCGACGTCACCGTCCAGGCCCAGATCCTCGACCTGCTGCACACGCTGCGGGAGGAGACCGGCATGGCGCTGCTCCTGGTCACCCACGACGTGGGCGTCGCGGCGGAGAGCGCCGAGGAGGTCCTCGTCATGCGGGGCGGGCGCGCGGTGGAGCGGGGCGCGGTGCGGGACGTCCTCGCGGCGCCCCGGGAGGCGTACACGCGCGAACTCCTGGGCGCCGTACCGCGGATCGACGCGCCGCTCCTGTCGCCCGCCAAGGAGGCGGGAGAGGCCGATGTCGTGCTCGAAGCGGTCGGGCTGCGCCGGGAGTTCGGGCGCGGGAAGCGCGCCGTCACCGCCGTCGACGACGTCTCGCTCGCCGTCCGCCGCGGCGAGACCCTCGGCGTCGTGGGCGAGAGCGGCAGCGGCAAGACCACCCTGGGGCGCATGCTCGTGGGCCTGCTGGAGCCGAGCGCCGGACGGCTGCTGCACGAGGGCGCCGAGCGGCCCGGCGGCCGGGTGGACCCGAAGGTGCAGATGGTCTTCCAGGACCCCGTCTCCTCCCTCAACCCGCGCCGCTCGGTCGGCGAGTCGATCGCCGACCCGCTGCGCGCGCGGGGCGAGAGCGACACCTTCGTACGCGGGCGTGTGCGCGAACTCCTGGGGCGCGTGGGGCTCGAACCGGCGCACTACGACCGCTATCCGCACGAGTTCAGCGGCGGACAGCGGCAGCGCGTCGGCATCGCGCGTGCGCTGGCCGCCGAGCCGCGGATCATCGTGTGCGACGAACCCGTGTCCGCGCTCGACGTGACGACACAGGCCCAAGTGGTGGCGCTGCTCGCCGCGTTGCAGCGGGAGCTGGGCCTCGCGCTCGTCTTCATCGCGCACGACCTCGCGGTCGTACGCCAGGTCAGTGACCGGGTCGCGGTGATGAGGCGGGGGCGGCTCGTCGAGTACGGAAGCGTGGACGAGGTCTACGGCTCGCCGCGCGACCCGTACACGAGGCAGCTGCTGGCGGCCGTGCCGTCACTCGATCCGGCGGTGGCCGCGCGGCGCCGCACGGTCGCCGGGGAGCCCGCCGCGGTCTGACTCTCCGTAGCGGAAGAGGGGCCGCGGGGCCCCATAGCGCGACGGAACGCCGTCGAAGCGAGAAAGTTACGGCCGTTCACCCCTTTTGGTGGCGCGATGGACAACCGTCCGTCGCGCCACCTGCATGACCGCATACGTTCGTCCCGCTGCGAGCCGCCGACCCAACGGCGCTCCCCAAACGGGAGATCGGGGGTGCACTCGTGCGCGTTGCACTGCTTACGGAGGGTGGCTACCCGTATGTGAGAGGTGAGGGGCAGCTCTGGTGCGACCGGCTCGTGCGCGGGCTCGGGCAGCACGAGTTCGACGTCTACGCGCTCAGCCGCGACCAGCGGCAGGAGGCCCTCGGCCGGCTCGACGTCCCGCCCCACGTCACGCGGGTGCGCACGGCCCCGCTGTGGCACGCCGACGACGCGGCGCTCTCGCACGCCGGACCGCGCGGAGGGCGCGGGCGCCGGGCCCGACGGCGGTTCGCGGAGTGCTTCGCCGAGCTGGCCGATGTCGTCTGCCGGGGCGGTGCGATCGGACTCGGCGGCGTCACTGGGCTCGGCGGTGCCACCAGGCTCGGCGGCTCTTCGCGGTCCGGCGCGGCGGCCCTTCCGCGACACCTCGGCACCGGCCCGCAGGACCGCTCCGACGATGTGGCGGACCGTTTCGCCAACGCGCTGTACGGGCTCGCCGAACTCGCCCGCGACCAAGGCGGTCTGGCCGGCGCGCTGCGCTCCGAGACCGCCGTGCGCATCCTGGAGAGCGCCTGCCGCGCGCCCGGCGCGCAGCGGGCCGCCCACGGCGCGCGGGTGGCCGATCTGCTCGTCGCCGCGGGCCGGATGGAGCGGGCGCTGCGGCCGCTCTCCCTCGACTGGTACGACGACGACGGGCTCGGCGCGGCCGACCTGTGCCACGCCACCTCCGGGGGCCCGCGGCCCTGACGGGACTGCTCGCCGGGCACTTCGCGGGAGTGCCGCTCCTCGTCACCGAGTACGGCGTACACCTGCGCGCGCACCGTCGCCGCGGGGGACAGGGAGCTGAGCGCGCCGGCGCGGGCGCTGCTTGCCTCCTTCCACGGCCGCCTCGCCGCCGAGGTGTACCACCGGGCCGCGCTGATCACCCCCGGCAACACCCATGCCCGCCGCTGGCAGGAGCGGTGCGGCGCCGACCGGGCCAAGCTGCGCACGGTCCACCCCGGCATGGACTCCGACCGCTTCGCGCGGATCGGCGAGAGGGGCTACGACGACGTTGCCCCCGACACGCTCCTGTGGGTGGGCCGCGTCGAGCCCGCCAAGGACCTGATCTCACTGCTCCACGCCTTCGCCGAGGTGCGCGAGAAGCGGCCGGGGGCGCGCCTGCGGATCGTCGGGGCACCGGCGGAGGGGCGCGCGGCCGAGGAGTACCTCGCGCAGTGCCGGGCGCTCGCCGCGCGGCTCTTCCCGGATGAGGCGCCGGGGGCGCACGCCGTCGGGGACAACCCCGTCTCGGTCGGGGACAGCGCCGTCTCCGTCGGGGGTAACCCCGTCTCCTTCGAGGAGATCGGCGGACCCGAGGTGCCCGGGCTCGCCGAGGCGTACGCCGCGGGCGCAGTGGTGGTGCTCTCCAGCGTCGTCGAGGGCTTCCCGGTCAGTCTGGTCGAGGCCATGTTCTGCGGGCGGGCGACCGTCTCGACGGACGTCGGCGCGGTGGTGGAGGTCATCGGCGGCACGGGCCTCGTCGTGCCGCCGAGCAACCCGCGGGCGCTCGCGGAGGCGTGCGTGGCGCTGCTGCGCGACCCCGAGCGGTGCGCGCGCCTCGGCGCGGCGGCGCGGGCGCGGGCCCTCGAACTCTTCACCGTCGAGCAGAACATCGCGGCATTTCGCGGCATTTACCTGGAGATCGTCTCGCACTGCCCGGTGCGGCGGGAGGCGCTGGACGAGGCGGGCGAGCCGGTGCCGTTCGCGCACCCGGCCGAGGCATACGTGCCGGGCCGGTGGGCGGCGGCGGGTCAGGCGTCGGCCACGGAGAGCGCGGGGGCGCCAGCTGGGCCGCCCAGGAGCCGGAGGAGCGCGAGCAGTTGAAGGGAGCGGGCGTATGACGCGCAGGAGAGCGTCGCGGAGGCCGCCGCCGAGCGGGGCGGCGCCCTGCCCGGGACGACGGCCGGTCTCCCGCAGGGCTCCCCCCGGACCCCCGCCACCCCCCGACCCCGTGAAG
>RBWT01000177.1 GCA_004010275.1 Streptomyces huasconensis | reverse complement strand
CCAAGCCCCCGCCGCGCCCCACGCCCCTCAGCCCCAGATCGTCCACGGAGTGCCCCGGCAGCCGTACGACCCCTGGAATCAGCCGCTCCAGCAGATCGGCTCGTTGCCGCCGGAGACGCGGGAGAAGCAGCGCAAGCGAGGCAGGCGGCTCCTCGTCCTCGGCGTCGCCCTCATCGCGCTGGTGTCCGGCCTCATCGGCGGTGCTCTCGGCTCGTACCTGGAGCGCAACGGCGTCGAGGAGGTCGAACTCCCGCAGACCGGCGCGGAGTCCGCCGACCGCCCCAAGGGCAGCGTGGCCGGTATCGCCGCCGCGGCCCTGCCCGGCGTCGTGACCCTGCACGTCAGCGGTGACTCGGCGCAGGGCACCGGCACCGGGTTCGTCCTCGACCGCAAGGGGCACATCCTCACCAACAACCACGTCGTCGAGCCCGCGGGCACCGGCGGCGAGATATCGGTGACGTTCAGCGGCGGCGACACCGCCGAGGCGAAGGTGATCGGCCGCGACTCCGGTTACGACCTCGCGGTCGTCAAGGTCTCCAACGTGCGGGGCCTTAAGCCCCTGCCCCTCGGCAACTCCGAGAACGTCCAGGTCGGCGACCCCGTCGTGGCGATCGGCGCCCCCTTCGACCTGGCGAACACGGTGACCTCCGGGATCATCAGCGCCAAGGAGCGGCCCATCACGGCGGGCGGCGAGAAGGGCGACGGCAGCGACGTCAGTTACGTCGACGCGCTCCAGACGGACGCCCCCATCAACCCGGGCAACTCGGGTGGCCCGCTGGTCGACGCCAAGGCGCGCGTCATCGGCATCAACAGCGCCATCCGCTCGGCCGGCGACGGCTCGGACATGAAGGGCGGCCAGGCCGGCTCCATCGGCCTCGGCTTCGCCATCCCCATCAACCAGGGCAAGCGCGTCGCCGAAGAGCTGATCAACTTCGGCAAGGCGACGCACCCCGTGATCGGCGTCACGCTCGACACCCGGTTCACCGGCGACGGCGCCCGTATCGCCGACAAGGGGAAGGACGGCCGCCCCGCGGTCAACGCCGACGGCCCCGGCGACAAGGCGGGCCTCAAGCCGGGCGACGTCATCACCGAGGTGGACGGCGCCCCGGTGCACTCCAGCGACGAACTGATCGTCAAGGTCCGCGCCCACCGCCCCAAGGACCGCCTGGACCTGACCATCGAGCGCGGCGGCCAGGACCGCGAGGTCACCCTGGTGCTCGGCTCGGCGGACGGTGACTGAGCGCAGCGGCCGGGCCGCTGGGCCGAGGTCCGGCCGCACAGGTCCGGCCATGTCCGCCCCGGGTTGTGGCGCAGCGGCTACCGGACAGACATGAGCGGCGGGTACCGTGGTCACGGTCCAGACCTCGGACGACGACCTGTTGCGGGCTGAGGACATCGCAAGGAGCTCTAGGTGTTCAATGACATTGGCGCACTCGAGATAGTGACGCTGGTCGTCCTCGCCGTGCTCATCTTCGGCCCCGACAAGCTGCCGAAGGTCATCCAGGACATCTCCCGCACGATCCGCAAGATCCGCGAGTTCTCGGACAGCGCGAAGGCGGACATCCGCGAGGAGCTGGGCCCGGAGTTCAAGGACTTCGAGTTCGAGGACCTGAACCCCAAGAAGTTCATCCGCAAACAGCTCGACAACGACGAGCTGGGGCTCAAGGAGATCCGCAACGGCTTCGACCTGAAGAAGGAGATGAACGAGGTCGCGGACGCCGTCCACGGCCGCGACAGCGACTTCTCCGACACCTCTTCGGGAGCCGCCGCCACCTCCTCGGCAGGGGCCCGCGTGGACATGCAGAAGAAGTCCGCCGAGCCCCGGACGCTCGACTCCGCCGACCGTCCGCCTTTCGACGCGGACGCCACCTGAAGGATCGCCTGAACCGCCGCCGCCGACCGGTGTGGCTATCCTGCCTTGTTGTCCGGCGTGAGGACGCCCGAGGGGGGCGGGCCGCTCCGGGCAGACGAGAGCGAGGAGGCGGCCGGGTACATGGAGACGACAAGTCGCGTAGGCGCGCAGGCGCCGGCCGCGGACGGCACCGCACAAGCGGTGCCCTCCGCCCGGCGCACGGTCGACGGCTACCTGCTGGCGCCCTTCCCCTGGTACGGCCTGGACGAGGCCTTCACGGGGCAGCGCTGGCTGATGCAGGTCGGCGCGACGGCGGACGGTTCCGTGGAGCACGGGTCGATCGGCCACGGCGACGAGCCGTCGGTCCGCGCCGAGGGCAGCCTCGGCAACAGCGACAAGGAGCGCTTCGCGGTGGTGGTGACCGTCGCGGCCAACCCCGTGCGGCGCAGCGCGGACGGCACCGGCCTGCTGGAGGCCACCTCGGTCTCCTCGGCGGCCTGGCTCGCCGGCGTCGGCCTGCTGTCCTACACCTGGCCGGGCCAGATGGACCACAGCCTGCGCGACGACTGGCTGGACCAGCAGACGGAGACGGCGTGGGTCCTCGCGGACGACCTGGAGGGCTCCGACTGGTCGACGCTCTCACTGCCGGTGGACGGGGTGCCCACGCCCTTCCACTACCGCGAGTCGGAGTACGGGTGGGTCCTCGCCGGCTCCACGGAGCAGGGCGTCCACCTGGGGGCCTACGGACGCGGCATGAGCGCGTACGGACTCGGCTTCGCCGTCATCCAGGACATCGGGGCGTACGCCTGACGCCCCGCGGGGCGCGTGGTCGGCTGCGCGCCGGTCGTGGCTGGTCGCGCAGTTCCCCGCGCCCCTGACGGGGGCGCCCCTACGGGAGCGGGCTCAGAACTTGTTGCGGGGCGTGATCCCCAGCGACATGCCCGACAGGCCGCGCTGGCGGCCGCCCAGCTTGCCGGCGATGGTGCGCAGCGCCGAACCGGCGGGGGACTCCGGGTCCGTCAGGAGACCGGCTTGCCCTCGTCGCCGCCCTCGCGCAGCCGGACGTCGATCGGGATGGAGCCGAGGACCGGCACCGTGGCGCCCGTCGTCTTCGTGAGGCCCTCGGCGACCTTCTGGCCGCCGCCCGTGCCGAACACGTCGACCATCTCGTCGCAGTGCGGGCAGGGCAGCCCCGACATGTTCTCGACGACGCCCACGATCTTCTGGTGGGTCTGTACGGCGATGGAACCGGCCCGCTCGGCGACCTCGGCCGCCGCCTGCTGAGGCGTCGTCACGACGAGGATCTCGGCGTTCGGCACCAGCTGCGCCACGGAGATCGCGATGTCGCCGGTGCCCGGCGGCAGGTCGAGGAGCAGCACGTCGAGGTCGCCCCAGAAGACGTCCGCGAGGAACTGCTGGAGGGCGCGGTGCAGCATCGGGCCGCGCCACACGACCGGGGCGTTGCCCGGCGTGAACATGCCGATGGAGATGACCTTCACGCCGTGCGCCGACGGCGGCATGATCATGTTCTCGACCTGGGTGGGCTTGCCGTCGGCGCCCAGCATGCGCGGCACGGAGTGGCCGTAGATGTCCGCGTCCACGACGCCGACCTTCAGGCCGTCCGCCGCCATCGCGGCCGCGAGGTTCACCGTCACCGAGGACTTGCCGACGCCGCCCTTGCCGGACGCGACCGCGTAGACGCGGGTGAGGGAGCCCGGCTTGGCGAAGGGGACCTCGCGCTCGGCCGTGGTGCCGCGCAGCGCGGCGGCCAGCTCCTTGCGCTGCTCGTCGCTCATCACGTCGAGGGTGACGTCGACGCGCGTGACGCCCTCGACGGCACCGACCGCGTCGGTGACGTTCTTGATGATCGTCTCGCGCATCGGGCAGCCGGAGACCGTCAGGTACACGGTGACCGCCACCGTCCCGTCGGCGCCGATGTCCACCGATTTGACCATCCCCAACTCGGTGATGGGTCGCTGGATCTCGGGGTCGTTCACCGTCGCCAGTGCTTCACGCACCGCGTCTTCCGTAGCCATAGACCCGATAGTACGGCGCGGTAACCCCGCCCGGGGAAGGGCCGTCAGCGGTCGCCTGCGTCACGCTGCCCGTGCCGCTGCTCCTCCAGCTCCTTGACCAGGTCCTGGAGCTCGGAGCGCATCCAGTCGCGGGTGGCCACCTCGCCGAGACCCATGCGCAGCGAGGCGATCTCCCGGGTGAGGTACTCGGTGTCCGCGATCGACCGCTCGTTCTGTTTGCGGTCCTGTTCGAGGTTGACGCGGTCGCGGTCGTCCTGGCGGTTCTGCGCGAGGAGGATCAGCGGAGCGGCGTACGACGCCTGGAGGGAGAGCATCAGCGTGAGGAAGATGAACGGGTACTCGTCGAAGCGCAGGTGGGCCGGGGCCGAGACGTTCCACACCACCCACAGGATGATGACGACCGTCATCCAGACGATGAACCTGCCGGTGCCCAGGAACCGCGCGATCCGCTCCGAGAGCCGCCCGAACGCCTCCGGGTCGTAGTCGGGCAGCAGTTTGGGCCGCGGGGTGCGCGGCTGGTCGAGGCGGAACCGGTGGCTCCGGGGCTCGGCGCGGTTCTCGCGCTCCCGGTCAGCCGCCGCCATGGTCCGCTCCCTCCTCCAGGTGGAACTCCGTCTCCCGCCAGTCGTCGGGCAGCATGTGGTCCAGTACGTCGTCCACGGTGACCGCGCCGAGCAGTGCGCCGCCCTCGTCGACGACGGGCGCGGCCACCATGTCGTACGCCGCGAAGAACCCGGCGACGGTGGGCAGCGTGGCGCCCGGGGCGAGGGGTTGCAGGTCGTCGTCGAGGATCGAGCCGACGAGCGTGTACGGCGGGTCGCGCAGCAGCCGCTGGAAGTGCACGGTGCCCAGGTACTTGCCGGTCGGTGTCTCGTCGGGCGGCCGGCACACGTACACCTGGGCGGCGAGCGCGGGGGAGAGGTCCTCCTTGCGGACGCGGGCGAGGGCGTCGGCGACCGTCGCGTCGGGGCGCAGCACGATCGGCTCGGTCGTCATCAGACCGCCGGCCGTGCGCTCCTCGTACGCCATCAGACGGCGCACGTCGGCCGCGTCGGCCGGCTGCATCAGGGTGAGCAGGCGTTCCTTGTCGTCCTCGGGCAGCTCGGCGAGGAGGTCGGCGGCGTCGTCGGGGTCCATGGCCTCCAGGACGTCGGCGGCGCGTTCCTCCTTGAGCTTGCCGAGGATCTCGATCTGGTCGTCCTCGGGCAGCTCTTCGAGGACATCGGCGAGCCGGTCGTCGTCGAGGGCGGCGGCCACCTCGGCCCGCCGCTTGGGCGACAGGTGGTGCAGCACGTTGGCGAGGTCGGCGGGGCGCAGCTGTTCGAAGGTGGCCAGCAGGTTCTCCGCGCCCTGCCCGTGCTCCTCCAGGGAGAAGCCGTCGACGGCGGACCAGTCGACGGTGAGCGTCTCGCCTTTGCGCCGGAACGTGCCGCCCTTCCCCTTGCGTACGAAGATCCGGTCGATCTCCCAGTCGCGGCGGGCCGGCAGCTGCCGCACCGACACGTCGAGGACGGTGACCTCCTCGCCGGTCTCCACCAGGTGGACCCGGCGGTCGAGCATCTCGCCGAGGACCAGCCGCTCGGTGGGCCGCTGTTCGAAGCGCCGTACGTTCAGCACGCCGGTGGTGATGACCTGGCCCGACTCGATGCCGGTGACGCGGGTCATGGGCAGGAAGATGCGGCGCCGGGTGGCCAGCTCGACGACGAGGCCGAGCAGCCGCGGGGGCTTGCGGCCGACGCGCAGTATCGTCACCAGGTCGCGCACCCGCCCGACCTGGTCACCGTTCGGGTCGAAGACGGGGATGCCGGAGAGGTGCGAGACGAAGACCCGGGGGGCGCCTGCCGCCATGCGCGCGCCTCCTTCTCGCTAGGTGATTCCTGCCGTTCTGTCCGGCAATACGGGCTTCAGGCTAGCCCGTCCCGGTCGGATACGCCCCGGCGGAGGGTCCGGACGGACTGGCTCCGCTCCGCCGCGCCGGCCCGGGTACGCTGCCGTACTGCCGAAGCCGTGAGGTCGTCCGTACGAGAGGCAGCGCCACCTGTGACCGTACTTCCCCTGGCCAGCCGCGCCCGTAGGGCAGCGTTCGTGAGTGCGATGTGCGTGGGTGTGGTCGCGGCGGTCACGAGTCTGACCGGCTGCGGCGGCGGCGCCGCCGAGGACCCTGACGCGGGCACGAACGGCGTCGGGAAGCTCTCCGCGCCGAAGATCCAGCGCAAGTCGACCGCGGTGGCGGAGGCGGCGTCGGCGGTGCGGCTCTCCGGCACGGTGGTGAGCAAGGGGCACGCCTACACCCTCGACATGCGCCTCAAGGGGGAGGGCGGCACCGGTTCCGTCACGTCCAAGGGGCAGACGTTTCAGCTGCTGCGGGTGGGCGAGGAGCTGTTCCTGAAGGCCGACTCGCGGTTCTGGACCCATGACAGCGGCAAGGACGGCGGGACACCCCAGAAGGCGGACGAGGCGGCGGCGGCCAAGCTCGACGGCAAGTACGTGAAGGTCCCCGCGGGCGACCCCGCCTACGAGCAGCTCAGCGGCTTCACGGACAAGGACGTGCTCCTGGACGGCATGCTCACTCTCCACGGCGCACTGGCCAAGGGCGAGCGGGGCAAGGCGGGCGGCGTACGCACCATCAAGATCACCGGCGACGAGGGCGCGGGCGGCACGCTGAGCGTGTCCCTGGACGGGAAGCCGTACCCCCTGCGCCTGGACCGCGGCGGCCACGCGGGCACGCTCAAACTCACCGACTGGAACAAGGACTTCCCCCTCCAGGAGCCGGAGAAGACCGAGATGGTCGACTACGGCAAGCAGCTCCCGACGTCATAGCCGGAAGCGGCCCCCGAGGGGGCCGGCTTCAGCGCCGCTTGCGTTTGAACAGCAGCCGGGGGAGCCCCGCGGGCACCGCCTGCCGCGTGGTGGCCTCCGTGGGCAGCGGAACCGCCGCGAGGGACCCCGAGGGCAGCTCCGTCACCGCCTCACGCGGGGCGAGCCGCACGACCCGGCACTCCGAGGCCCACCGCTCGGCCATCCGCTCGGCGTCGACCGCGTTGAGCCGTTTCCCCTTCAGCTCGGCGACCGCCGCCTCCCAGGCCTCGGAGCGGGCCGCCAGCTCCAGCACCTGCGCCGTCCAGGCGATGACCCGGCCGCCCTTGTCCTTGCTCCGTACGGTCACCTCGGCGAGCCCGCCGTCGACGAGCCCCGGCAGCGGCTGCTCGCCGGGCCCGTCCCCGACGAGGCAGGCGGCGCCCTCGTGCCAGACGTGCCAGAGCGCCCGCTCGGGCGATCCCTGGCCGCGCACCCAGATGAGGCCGGACTTCTTGGTGGCCTCCTCGACGAGGGCACGGCCGAGCAGCGGGTCAGCAGTCATGGCGGCAGCCTATCGGTGGGTGCTCACAGCCAGCCGTTGCGCTTCAGGGTCCGGTGGATCGCGAAGCAGACGCCGCCGATGAGGGCGAGCACCATCGGGTAGCCGAACCGCCAGTGCAGCTCGGGCATGTGGTCGAAGTTCATGCCGTAGACCCCGCAGACCGCCGTCGGCACGGCGATGATCGCCGCCCACGAGGTGATCTTGCGCATGTCCTCGTTCTGGGCGACGGCGGCCTGCGCGAGGTTGGCCTGGAGGATCGAGTTGAGCAGTTCGTCGAAGCCGACGACCTGCTCCTGGACGCGCGTCAGGTGGTCGGCGACGTCACGGAAGTACTTCTGGATGTCGGGGTCGATGAGCCGCATGGGCCGCTCGCTGAGCAGCTGCATCGGGCGCAGCAGCGGCGCGACGGCCCGCTTGAACTCCAGGACCTCGCGCTTGAGCTGGTAGATGCGCCCGGCGTCGACACCGCGCGCGGTCCCCTTGCCCTTGCTCGGGGCGGAGAACACCTCGGTCTCGACCTCGTCGATGTCGTCCTGCATCGCGTCGGCGACCGCGAGGTAGCCGTCCACGACGTGGTCGGCGATGGTGTGCAGCACGGCGGAGGGGCCCTTGGCGAGCAGCTCCGGGTCCTCCTGGAGGCGCCGGCGCAGCGCGCGCAGCGAGCCGTGGCCGCCGTGCCGGACGGTGATGAAGAAGTCCCGGCCGGTGAAGCACATCACCTCGCCGGTCTCCACGACCTCGCTGGTGGCGGTGAGTTCCTCGTGCTCGACGTAGTGGATGGTCTTGAAGACGGTGAACAGCGTGTCGTCGTAGCGCTCCAGCTTGGGCCGCTGGTGGGCGTGGACGGCGTCCTCCACGGCGAGCGGGTGCAGCCCGAACTCCGCGGCGATACCGGCGAATTCGGCCTCGGTCGGCTCGTGCAGGCCGATCCAGGCGAAGCCGCCCTGGCGGCGGACCTCCAGCATCGCCTCGTGCGGGGTGAGGGTGTCGGCGCAGGTCACGCGCCGCCCGTCCTGGTAGACGGCGCAGTCGACGACGGCGGAGGCGGCCTCGCGGGTCGCGTCGTAGGCGTACGCGGACGAGGACGACGCCGTGGCGGAGTAGGGGGAGGCGCCGTCCTTGCGCAGGGAGGGGCGGACGGCGGCACGAAGGTCGCGGATCATCGACATGGGCAGGCTCCTTCGAGGGGAGGCGGCCGACGACGGGTGGAACTGCCCGGAATGGGGACGTCCTGCTGCGGGATGTTTGGCACGTCCACAAAGCGGGGAGCACCGCACCGTCGCGGTGGCAGCTTCGCTACTGACACAGATCAGGGAACTCAGACAGATCAGGTGGAAACGAAGTGCTCTTCCGTCGCACCCGGCACGACGAGCGCATGCGGTGCATGCGGCGCGCGCCTGTGCTTGTGCAGCTACCGAGCTGCGTGATTCACCGGGCGGAAGAGCGGGTGGTACTGCACGGTCGACTTCGGTCCATTGCAGCCCCACCTCCTCCGGCCGGTCCCCCGTAAGGGAAGTCCCATGCGCCCTCTGCGCCCGTGGCGCAAAGTCAGTGTCTGTCCGCAGGGCTTGAAAGCGACGCTTCTGCGTGCTGCCCTGGGCCAGCGGCCAACACTATCAGCCGACCGCAGTGTCAAGTCCCCGCTTTGCCTTTCACTGACGAGTTCTATGCTCTCGTCGGCGAGTTCTATGCTCACGTCATGGCTGATCTTCTTGCGCTGGTCGAGGCCCGTCTCCGCACTGGCCTCGGGGAACCGGACGCGCGTGCCGCGGTGACCTTCCTCGGCACCGACCGGATCGAAGTGCTGCGGTTCACGGACGGCGACGTCGTGCGCTACGCCACACTCGGCATGTCCGGTCAGCCGATGACCGACCCGACGGCCGCTCTCGCCGACCCCGTCAAGGGTCCCCGGGCCGAACTTGTGCTCTCCGTACGGGCGGGGCTCGCCGACACGGACAAGGTGCTGCGGCCCCTGGCGGTGCTGGCGGCCTCGCCGCAGGTCGAGGGTCTGGTCGTGGCGCCCGGCGCCTCGCTGGACGTGGGTGAGCCGCTGTGGCCGGGGGCGCCGTTCACCTCGGTCCTGGTCGCCGAGCCCGGCGGCCTCGTGGAGGACCTGGACCTGGACGCCCCCATGGACCCCGTACGGTTCCTGCCGCTGCTGCCGATGACGCCGAACGAGGCGGCCTGGAAGCGAGTGCACGGCGCCGCGGCCCTGCAGGAGCGGTGGCTGAACGGCGGGACGGACCTGCGCGATCCCCTGCGCACGTCCGTCTCCCTGGCCTGAACGACCGCACGCGCGGCCTCAG
This sequence comes from Streptomyces huasconensis, assembly GCA_004010275.1. Taxonomy (GTDB): domain Bacteria; phylum Actinomycetota; class Actinomycetes; order Streptomycetales; family Streptomycetaceae; genus Streptomyces; species Streptomyces huasconensis. The sequence continues at coordinate 6,150 of RBWT01000177.1, read as the reverse complement.
TTGGCGAAGACGCCGATGCCGTCCTCCGTGGCGTGCTTCGGCTCCAGCTCCTCGGCCTCGTGGGTGAGGGAGGCGCGGCGCACCCGGACCACGACCGCGCCGAGCACCGCGGTGACGGCCGCGACGACGAACGGGACATGGATGTCGCTCCACTCCTCGATCTTCGGCGCGAAGAAGGGTGCGGCGGCCGCGGCGAACCACCGGACGAAGTTGTAGCCGGCGCTGGCCACCGGCCGCGGCGCGTCGGAGACGCCGAGGGCCAGCTCGGTGTAGACGGTGTTGTTCACGCCGATGAAGGCGCCGGACAGGATCGTGCAGACGATGGCCGTGGTGTGGTTGCCGTACCCGAGCACCAGCACGTCCGCGGCGAGCAGCACCAGCGAGCCGCCGAGCACCTTCAGGGACCCGAACCGTTCCTGGAGCCGGGGCGCGACGAGCACCGAGAAGACCGCGAGCAGCACACCCCAGGCGAAGAAGACGGCGCCCGACTTGTACGGGGTCATGTCCAGCACGAACGGCGTGAACGCCAGCACGGTGAAGAACGTGTAGTTGTAGAAGAAGGCCGAGGCCGCCGCCGAGGCGAGCCCGCCGTGGCCGAGGGCCTTGAGCGGGTCGAGCAGGGACGTCTTCCTGGCGGGCTTCGGCTGTTCCTGCAGGAACGCGGTGATGCAGAGGAAGCCGATCGCCATCAGCACGGCGGTGCCGAAGAACGGGTAGCGCCAGCTGGCGTCGCCGAGCAGCGCGCCGACCAGGGGGCCGCAGGCCATGCCGAGGCCGAGCGCCGATTCGTACAGCAGGATCGCGGCCGCGCTGCCCCCGGCCGCCGCGCCGACGATGACGGCGAGGGCGGTCGAGACGAAGAGCGCGTTGCCGAGGCCCCAGCCCGCGCGGAATCCGACGAGTTCACCGACCGACCCGGACGTGCCGGACAGGCCCGCGAAGACCACGACGAGCGCGAGGCCCAGGAGCAGCGTCTTCTTGCCGCCGACGCGGCTGGAGACGAAGCCGGTCACCAGCATGGCGAGGGCCGTGATCAGGAAGTACGAGGTGAAGAGGAGGGAGACCTGGCCTGCGCTGGCGTCCAGGCCCTCGGCGATGGAGGGCAGGATCGGGTCGACGAGCCCGATGCCCATGAAGGCGACGACGGAGGCGCCGGCCGTGGCCCACACCGCCTTCGGTTGCCGCAGGATGCCACCCGCCCCGGCGTCGAACGGGTCCCCTTCGGCGAGCCCTTCCGCGGGGCCCCCTGTCCTGCTGACGTTCATGCGGCCGCTCCTTCGCAGATTTCGTTGGCGTATGCATATATTAAGTTAGAGAGGCTAAAGGGTGCAAGCTACATCTAAATTCCCGGGGTGATGGGGCCACCGGACGGGTGATCGTCCTTGACGGGGCGGCGACCGAAGAGGACCGTTGGTCGTTATGAGGGGCGAACCCAGTTGCCCGAAGTGTGGTGGCCGGGTCAGGGCTCCCGGCCTCTTTGCCGACTCCTGGCAGTGCGATGTGCACGGCACCGTGCACCCGCTGCAGCCCGTGATCCCGCCCAGCGTCGAGGCGCTCCAAGTCGTGGTGCACCGCGCGCAGGTCCCGGTGTGGATGCCGTGGCCGCTGCCGGTCGGCTGGCTGTTCACGGGCGTGGCGTGCGCGGGCGACGACAGGAGCGGCGGTCGCGCGACCGCGGTGGCCTGTTCGGGCCCCGCACCGCTCGGCGGCGTCGGTGAACTGGTCCTGGTCGCCGAAGAGCTGGGCGTCGGCCTCGGCGCGCGGTACGCGGGCATCGACGGCCCCGACCCCGGCCCCTACATGAGCGTGGATCAGCCGGCGCACGCCAAGGTCCACGCCGCCGGGCGGCCCACGCCGCTGTGGCACGTGTCGGGGACGCCGGACGACCGCGCCGTCTTCGCGGGCGAGGCGCGGGGGCTGTGGCTGTGGGCCATCGCGTGGCCCGAGCAGTCGGGACTGCTGATGTACGACGAACTGGTGCTCACCGACCTTCGGGACGCGGGCGCCGAGGTGGACCTGCTGCCGTGCGGGGCGCTCTCGCCGCGGCTGCTCACGCCGTGAGCGACGCCTCCTTCCGGACGGGCGGGGGGCTGTTCGATTCCCGTTATCCTTGAGCGTCCACTTCGTCATCCGTGAGCGTCCCCTCGTCCGCCCCGCCAGAGCCTGGAGTCAGCCTCGTGCGCATCGATCTGCACACTCACTCCACCGCCTCCGACGGCACGGACACCCCGGCCGAGCTGGTGCGGAACGCGTCGGCCGCCGGTCTCGACGTCGTCGCGCTGACCGACCACGACACGACACGCGGGTACGCGGAAGCGATCGCCGCGCTCCCCTCCGGGCTGACGCTCGTCACGGGCGCCGAACTCTCCTGCCGCCTCGACGGCGTGGGGCTGCACATGCTGGCGTACCTCTTCGACCCCGAGGAGCCCGAGCTGGCCCGCGAGCGCGAGCTGGTGCGCGACGACCGGGTGCCGCGCGCGAAGACGATGATCGGCAAGCTCCAGGGGCTCGGCGTGGACGTCACCTGGGAGCAGGTCGCGCGGATCGCCGGGGACGGCTCGGTCGGCCGCCCGCACATCGCCGAGGCGCTCGTCGAGCTGGGCGTCGTGCCCACCGTCTCCGACGCCTTCACGCCCGAGTGGCTCGCCGACGGCGGCCGCGCGCACGCCGAGAAGCACGAGCTGGACCCCTTCGACGCGATCCGCCTGGTCAAGGCGGCCGGCGGCGTCACCGTCTTCGCGCACCCCGCCGCCGCCAAGCGCGGCCGGCTGGTGCCCGAGAACGCGATAGCCGAGCTCGCCGCCGCCGGGCTCGACGGCATCGAGGCCGACCACATGGACCACACGCCCGAGACGCGCGCCCGGCTGCACGGTCTCGCCGCGGACCTCGGCCTGCTGGTCACCGGCTCCAGCGACTACCACGGCAGCCGCAAGACCTGTGTGCTCGGTGAGTTCACCACCGACCCCGAGATCTACGGCGAGATCACGCGCCGGGCCACCGGGGCGTTCCCCGTGCCCGGGGCGGGCGGAAGCGGCAGCGCGAGCCCGGCCGCGTAACGCCCTCACGCCGGCGCGCACCCCTTCCTCACCTTTCGCTCCACTGTTCCCTCGTTCCGGGCCGGTGGCGGCCGTGCCCTGCGCGCGGTGGCCGCCCGGTGCGGCTCCTTCGTACGACTCTCTGCAAGGCCATCACTGTGTTCGACGTCGCCGTCTTCGGCTCCCTCTTCCTCACACTCTTCGTGATCATGGACCCGCCCGGGATCACGCCGATCTTCCTCGGTCTCACCGCGGGCCGGCGCCAAGGTGCAGCAGCGGATGGCCTTCCAGGCCGTCTGCGTCGCCTTCGGCGTGATCGCCGTCTTCGGCCTCGTGGGCCATCAGATCCTCGACTACCTCCACGTGTCCGTCCCGGCGCTGATGATCGCGGGCGGTCTCCTGCTGCTGCTCATCGCGCTCGACCTGCTCACCGGCAAGACGGACGAGCCGAAGCAGACCAAGGACGTCAACGTCGCGCTGGTCCCGCTCGGCATGCCGCTGCTCGCCGGGCCCGGCGCGATCGTCTCGGTGATCCTCGCCGTCCAGGACGCCGACAGCGTCGGCACGCAGATCTCCGTCTGGTCGGCGATCGTGGCGATGCACGTGGTGCTGTGGCTGGTGATGCGGTACTCGCTGCTGATCATCCGCGTCATCAAGGACGGCGGCGTGGTGCTCGTGACGCGGCTCGCGGGCATGATGCTCTCCGCGATCGCGGTCCAGCAGATCATCAACGGCGTGCTGCAGGTGATCAAGGGGGCCTGAGCTCCCGGGGTCCCGCACTCCGGGTGCGGTGCCGTGCGCGGACGCACGAAGGGCCCCGTACGGCTTTCGTACGGGGCCCTGCGACGTCTGCGCTATGAGGCCGAGGAGTCGGCCGGTCGGATGTAGATGCGCTGGCCTATCGCTGCGGCCTGCTGCACGATCCGATTGACGGAGGCGGCGTCCACGACGGTGCTGTCCACGGCGTTGCCGTCGACGTCATCGAGTCGCATGATTTCGAAGCGCATGAGGCTTCTCCCTTCGTCTGGTCATCCTCCTGAAGGAGAACTACTGAAGATGGCCAGGCTGTTTCCCGGCCATGAAGTGTCGGTTGCGGGGCTCCTGTGCCCCGCGTTCCTGATGGGTACAACGAGTTGCCCCCTGCAAACATTCCCTACGCTAAGGAAATTTTTCGAGTATCTAATTACTGGGCGGTAGCGGCACCGGTTGTGTTCGCTGTGTGACCGGCGGGAGACTGGGACCCCTATGGACAACGTCGACGAAGGCGGCGCCGCCGACCACGGTGTCGCCGCCCACATCAGCGCTCAGCTGGAGCGCACCAACGGGCTGCTCGAGCGCGTGCTCGCGGAGGTGGCGAAGACCCCGTCCACCCACGCGATCTTCGTCGACGCCGGGTACCTGTACGCGGCCGCGGGACGGCTCGCCGCGGGCACCGAGGACCGGCGGTCCTTCGACCTCGACGCCGAGGGCCTCATCGAGGCGCTCATCGACAAGGCCCGCACGATCTTCGCGGACAGCCGGCTGCTGCGCGTCTACTGGTACGACGGGGCCAGGCGCCGCATCCACACCACCGAGCAGCAGTCGATCGCGGAGCTGCCCGACGTGAAGGTCAGGCTCGGCAACCTCAACGCCAACAACCAGCAGAAGGGCGTCGACTCCCTCATCCGCAGCGACCTGGAGTCACTGGCCCGGCACCGCGCCATCAGCGACGCGGCGCTCATCGGCGGCGACGAGGACCTGGTCTCGGCGGTCGAGGCGGCGCAGGGGTACGGCGCGCGGGTGCACCTGTGGGGCATCGAGGCACCCGACGGGCGCAACCAGGCGGAGCCGCTGCTGTGGGAGGTCGACAGCCAGCGCACCTTCGACCTCGACTTCTTCAAGCCGTACGTGTCCCGCCGCCCCGCCACCACGACGTACGAGGCGGGGCCCGACGCGCAGCGCCCCACCCGCGAGGACGTCCGCTTCGTCGGCGCGCAGATCGCCGCGAAGTGGCTCGCGGCGCGGGGGCGGGAGGCGCTGGTGGGGCTGCTGCCCGGGCACCCCTACCTGCCCGGCTCGGTGGACCAGGAACTGCTGGTGGAGGCCGAGCGGATGCTCCAGTACTCGCTGCGGGGCCAGTCCGATCTGCGCAGGGCGCTGCGGGACGGCTTCTGGGACCACCTGCGGACCCAGTACTGAACCTCAGCCGTCCCGGCGTCCGCCGATGCCGTCCCAGAAGCCGGTCAGGGCGGCGGCCGTCTCCTTCGGGCGGTCCGTGTTGGGGGAGTGCTCGGCACCGTCGATCACCGTGCGGTGGGCGCGCAGGCGGCGTGCCATGTCGTCCAGGAGCGGCACCGGCCAGGTGTCGTCGCGCTCGCCCGAGACGACGTGCTTGGGCAGCGCGGTGGCGGCGAGTTCCGCCACGCGGTCCGGCTCCGCGGAGAGCTGGCCGCCGGTCGCGATGAGCTGAGCGGGGTTGTGCCGCAGCCAGCGGGTGCGCAGGGCCGCCCTGTCGTCGCCGCCGTCCGCGCGGGCGCCGCCGGTGTCGGTGTCCTCCGGGGGCGGCGGCTCCATGGCCTGCATGGCCTGCCACACCTCCTCCATCGACAGCACCGCGAGGGCGTCCGCCAGCATCTTGGCGCGGGCCTGCTGGGCCGGGGTGATGGCGGCGGGGCCCGAGGACATCAGCGTGAGCGAGGCGAAGGCCGCGGGGTCCAGGAGCACGGCGGCGCGGGCGATCTGGCCGCCGAGGGAGTGGCCGACGAGGTGCGGCGGTTCCGGCTCCGCCAGGGCCGCCGTCTGCGCCAGTACGTCGCGGGCCAACTCCGCCTGGGCGTACGCCGCTTGGTCGTCCGGGCCCGTGACTCGTACTGGCCCCTGCCGTCCACGGCCACGGCGCGGTACCCGGCGGTGGCCAGGGGGTCCAGGAGGGCGATGAAGTCCTCCTTGCTGCCGGTGAAGCCGGGGAGCAGGAGGGCGGTTCCGCGGACCCGGGTGCCCTCGGGCGGCAGCGCGTCGAGTACGGCGAAGTCGCCGCGGGCGGTGTGGAGCACGCACGGTCCGCACGGGGCGGCGTGAAGGTGGGAGGCCTGCTCATGGGGCGAGGCTAACGGGTTCTGGCCGGTGGGCCTCGGGT
>RBWT01000176.1 GCA_004010275.1 Streptomyces huasconensis | reverse complement strand
GCGCGGCCCCCGGCGGCCGGGCACCCGTCCGCCGGGCCGCCCGCGGCCGCCGCGGGGGCCCCGGCGGCGGCTTCCCGCACCGCGGCCGCCGAGATCTGGTGGGCGCGGGTGCCCTATGAGGACGGTCCCGGCGACAAGGACCGGCCGTGTCTGGTGCTGTCGGTGCGCGGGGAGAGCGCCCTGGTCGCGAAGATCACGAGCAAGTACCACGACGAGCGGGCGGGGGTGATCCCGCTGCCGCCCGGTTCGGTGGGCGACGCGCACGGCCGGCCCAGCTTCCTGGAGACCGACGAGTTGCGCCGCGTACCGCTGTGGGAGTTCCGGCGCAGGGCCGGGGTGGTCGATCCGGTGCTGTGGGACCAGGTCCGGTATCTGGCGGACTGATCCGCCGTGGCCGGGCCTCCGCCCCCACGCCCTGCCCCTCGAACAGTCCTACGAAAAGCTTGCGAACAGCTCTGCGCACTCTGGCGGCTAGGCCCAGAGCTGGCCTTGCAGCGTCTCGATGGCCGCCTCGGTCGTCTCCGCGGTGTAGACGCCCGTCGACAGGTACTTCCAGCCGCCGTCGGCGACGACGAAGACGATGTCCGCGGACTCCCCCGCCTTGACGGCCTTCTTGCCGACGCCGATCGCCGCGTGCAGCGCCGCGCCGGTGGAGACGCCCGCGAAGATGCCCTCCTGCTGGAGCAGTTCGCGCGTACGCGTCACCGCGTCGGCGGAGCCGACGGAGAAGCGGCTGGTCAGGACGGAGGCGTCGTACAGCTCGGGGACGAAGCCCTCGTCGAGGTTGCGCAGGCCGTAGACGAGGTCGTCGTAGCGCGGCTCGGCCGCGATGATCTTGATGTCGGGCTTCTGTTCGCGCAGGTAGCGGCCGACGCCCATGAGGGTGCCGGTGGTGCCGAGGCCCGCCACGAAGTGGGTGACGGAGGGCAGGTCCGTGAGGATCTCCGGGCCCGTCGTGGCGTAGTGGGCGCCCGCGTTGTCGGGGTTGCCGTACTGGTAGAGCATCACCCAGTCCGGGTGTTCGGCGGCCAGCTCCTTGGCGACGCGTACGGCGGTGTTGGAGCCGCCCGCGGCCGGTGAGGAGATGATCTCGGCGCCCCACATGGCGAGCAGGTCGCGCCGCTCCTGGGAGGTGTTCTCCGGCATGACGCACACGATGCGGTAGCCCTTGAGCTTGGCCGCCATCGCGAGGGAGATGCCGGTGTTGCCGGAGGTCGGCTCCAGGATCGTGCAGCCGGGCGTCAGCCTGCCGTCCTTCTCGGCCTGTTCGACCATGTGCAGCGCCGGCCGGTCCTTGACGGAGCCGGTCGGGTTGCGGTCCTCCAGCTTGGCCCAGATGCGGACCTCGTCGGAGGGGGACAGGCGCGGCAGGCGCACGAGCGGCGTGTTGCCGACGGCGGCGAGCGGGGAGTCGTAGCGAGGCATCCGGGATCGACCTAGACCATGCCCGCCCGTCGCCCGGCCGCCACCCCGGCCGGACGCGGCTTCGCCGCGGCTGAACCTCCGGCGACGGCCGGCAGGATCGTGACGTTGTCGCCGTCGGTGAGCTTGGTGGAGATGCCGTCGAGGAAGCGGACGTCCTCGTCGTTGAGGTACACGTTCACGAAGCGGCGCAGCTTGCCGCCCTCGACGATGCGCTCGGCGATGCCCGCGTGCCGCGAGTCGAGGTCGGTGAAGAGCTCGGCGAGGGTGTCGCCGCTGCCCTGGACGGCCTTCTCGCCGTCGGTGTAGCTGCGGAGGATGGTGGGGATGCGGACCTCGATGGCCATGGCTGAGGGCTCCTGTCGGGAGAGTTCAGGTGAAGGGGCGCGCGGCGGTCCGGCCGTGGTCGTGCACCGGTGTGCGCGGTCGTACGCGGGTCAGGCGCCGCGGCCCGTCGCCGGCCGGACGGCGGCAGGGGTCAGCGCGAACAGATGGCGCTGTTGAGCCTGCACAGGTCGACGTGCAGACGCGCCACGAGCAGCATGCCCGGCATCTTGTCGCTCACGTCGTGGGAAACCATGCGCTCATCGTATCGATTCCCGGTCCGGGTCCTGGAATGTGATCTCAGATGGTGGATGCTTTCCGTCCATCACCTGGATGCGGGGAGGTACGTGACCGTCGGCGACCCGGTCGCGGGGTGTACGGCGACCTCCGCCGTCACGCCGTACACCTCGGCGAGGAGGTCGCTGGTCAGGACCTCCTTGGGGGTGCCGGAGGTGATCAGCTCGCCGTTTCGCAGGACGTGCAGGCGGTCGCAGTAGTACGCCGCGAGATTGAGGTCGTGCAGGGCGAGGAGGTTGGTGGTGCCGAGGCCGCCGACCAGGGAGAGGATCTCCAGCTGGTAGCGGATGTCGAGGTGGTTGGTCGGCTCGTCGAGGACGAGGACCGTGGGCTGCTGCACCAACGCCCGTGCCACCAGCGCGCGTTGGCGTTCGCCGCCGGAGAGCGCGGTGAAGGAGCGGTCGGTGAGGCCCTCGGCGCCGACGCGCGTCAGGGCGGCCGCCACCAGCTCCTCGTCGTGCGCGGTGTCGCCCTCCCAGAAGCGTTTGTGCGGGGAGCGGCCCATGGCGACGACCTGCCGCACAGTGAGGTCGAAGCCGGCCTGCCCGTCCTGCGGCACGGTGGCGACGCGCCGCGAGCGGGCCTTGGCGCCGAGCGCCGTCAGGTCGTCCCCGTCGAGGAGGACGCGGCCCGCGGTCGGGGTGAGCGCGCCGTAGACGCAGCGCAGCAGGGTCGTCTTGCCGCTGCCGTTGGGCCCGACGATGCCCACCGTCTCGCCGTCGGCGACGGTCAGTGAGACGCCGTCGAGCAGGCGGGCGCCGCCGGGGGTGGTGTAGCCGAGGTCCTCGGTGCACAGCTTCACGCGGGCGCCCCTTCGTGCGTACGGCTCCTGTGCAGCAGCCACAGGAAGAACGGGCCACCGGTCAGCGCCGTGAGGACGCCGACGGGGATGTCCTGCGGCGCGGCGACCGTGCGCGCGGCGAGGTCGGCGGCGACCAGGAAGACCGCGCCCATCAGCGCCACCACCGGGAGCAGCGCGCGGTGTGCGGCGCCGACCAGCATGCGGGCGGCGTGCGGCACCATCAGGCCGACGAAGCCGATGGCGCCGCTGTACGCGACGAGGACGCCGGTCAGGAGCGAGGCGAGGACGAAGACGGCGGCGCGGAAGCGGGCGGTGTCCAGGCCGAGGACGGTGGCGCCCTCCTCCCCGACGAGCAGCAGGTCCAGCGGGCGGGCCAGCGCCACCAGGAGCGCGGTGCCCACGGCCAGGACGGCGCAGGGCAGGGCGAGCATGTCCCAGCGGGCGCTGCCGAGGCCGCCGAGCGTCCAGTACAGGACTTCCTTGAGGTGGTCGGCGCTGTCGGCGGTGACGAGGATGAGGCTGGTGAGGGCGGTGAGGATGTACGAGACGGCGACCCCGGCGAGGATCAGGCGCCCGGTGGCGAAGCCTCCGCCGCCGCCTCTGGCCAGGGCGTAGACCAGCACCAGGGAGATCAGCGCGCCCACGAAGGACGCGGCGGGGATCGTGACGGTGGTGCTGAGGGCGGTGCCCAGGCCGAAGATCCCGCCGAGCACGATCGCGCTGACGGCGCCCACGGAGGCGCCCGAGGAGACGCCGAGGAGGAACGGGTCTGCGAGGGGGTTGCGGACCAGGGCCTGGAGGACGGTGCCGATGACGGCAAGGCCGGCGCCGACGGCCGCGCCCTGCAGGACCCTGGGCAGGCGGACGTCCAGCACGATGGTGCGGAACGGGGAGGGTTCCGCCCGGCCGGTGAGGATCTCCAGGACCTGGCCGGGCGGGATGCGGACGGAGCCCAGGGCGAGGCCGGCGAGGGTCGCTGCCGCGAGGGCTGCGGTGAGTGCCGTCAGGATCAAGAGGCGCCGCCCCTTGGACCCCCCGTCTATCGCCCTTCGGGCTCGTCCTCAAACGCCGGACGGGCTGGGATGTACCGCCCCCGGGCTGACCCGGTTCTCGGACGGGCTGGATCTCCACAGCGCTCACAGCTGGCCCGCCAGCTTCCTCACCGCCTCCGGTGCCCGTACCCCGGTGACCACGTCCGACAGCCGCAGTACCGCGAAGCGCTCGTTCTTGACGGCGGGGACGTCCGCGAGGGCCGGGTCGTCGAGGAGGCGCTTCTTCTTCTGGGCGACGGTCGTGGCGCCGTAGTCGAGGATGAGGATGACCTCGGGGCGGCGCTCGACGACCTTCTCCCAGGACGCGTCGCTGAAGGACTTGTCGACGTCGGCGAAGACGTTGCGGCCGCCCGCGCGCTCGATGATGTCGTTGCCGATGCCGCGGCCGCCCGCCGTGAACGCGGTCTTGTCGCCGCTGTCGTAGACGAAGACGGAGACCGGCTTGCCGCTCTTCGACTTCTCGGCGGTGGCGGCCAGTTCGCGCTTGGCCCCGCTCACCCACTTCTCGGCGCGCTCGCGCACCCCGAAGGTGGCGCCGACCTCCCGCACCTCGCGGTACACGTCGTCCATGGTGATCGCCCGCTTCGCGCAGCCCTCGACGTTGAGGCGGCTCTTGATCCCGGACTTGGCGAGGGCCGAGCGGCTGCGGCCGTCGCCCGCGAGGAAGGCGCTGGCGTAGCCGCCGTAGACGAAGTCGGGATTGGCGGCGAGCAGCTTCTCGTAGGAGGGGTACTCCTTGGCGAGCACGGGGACGGACTTGTACGCCTTCTCGTACTTCGGCAGGACCTTGTCGTCGAGGTAGGCGGTGCCGGCCAGGCGGTCCTTGAGGCCGAGTTCCAGCATCACTTCGGTGACGTGCTGGTTCATGGTGACTGCGCGCTTCGGCGGCGCCTCGTACGTGGTCTTCACGCCGCAGTTGGTGACGGTGTACGGGAAGCCCGCGGCCTTGGCGGCGGGCTTGGCGTCACCGGAGCCGGACGAGCCGCAGGCGGCGAGCGGGGCGAGCAGGGCCGCGGCGGTGAGCACGCGTAGGGCGCGGGACATGACTGGACTGCCTCCTCCAGGGGATTTCCGCGTCCCCTGCGTTGTGTGGAGCAAGGCGGCAGGTCAGTTCCTGACTCCCCCACCCCCCGGCGAAGGGGTGGGGTCACAGTGGCGGGACCGTGCCGGGCTCGCACCGGCTTCCTGGGTCCTGCCGCCTCATGGGTAAAGCTCAGTATGCCTGTACGACCTTTACGTCTTCCTCGGTGACCTCGCCGTCCACGATCCGGAACGAGCGGAACTGGAAGGGGCCCGCGTCGTCGGTGTCCGCGGTGGAGACCAGGACGTAGTGGGCGCCGGGCTCGTTGGCGTAGCTGATGTCGGTGCGGGAGGGGTAGGCCTCGGTCGCGGTGTGCGAGTGGTAGATGACCACCGGCTCCTCGTCGCGGTCGTCCATCTCGCGGTAGAGCTTGAGCAGGTCGCCCGAGTCGAACTCGTAGAACGTGGGCGAGCGCGCGGCGTTCAGCATCGGGATGAACCGCTCGGGGCGGCCGGTGCCCGCCGGGCCCGCGACCACGCCGCAGGCCTCGTCGGGGTGGTCCTGGCGCGCGTGCGCGACGATCTGGTCGTGGAGGGCCTGGGTGATGGTCAGCATGGCGCCAGGATAAGCAGAGGGCCCGCGCCGTACCGAAGTGTGGTACGGGCGGGCCCGAATGCTGGACAGTGGCCTCTGCGGAGAGGTCAGTCCTTGGTGACGGAGACGCTGTCCGCGCCGATCTTGCGCTTGTTGAACGCGGCGGCCTGCGGGTTGCGGCTCTTGAGGACCAGGTAGGTGACCCCGAGGATCGCGGCCCAGACCGGGGCGGCGTACAGCGAGATCCGCGCGTCCTTGTCGACGCCCATCATCACGATGACCATGCCGATGAACAGCAGCGCGAACCAGCTGGTGTACGGGGCGCCCGGAGCCCGGAAGGTGGACTGCGGCAGCTCGCCGCGGTCGGCCTTGCGGCGGTAGCGGATCTGGCAGGCCAGGATCATGATCCAGGCCCACATGCCGGAGATGGTGGCGAAGGAGACGACGTAGTTGAACGCCTCGCCCGGCCACTGGTAGTTGATCCAGACGCCGACCAGCATGAACGCGGCGGAGAACGTGGTGCCAAGGAGCGGCAGGCCGTTCTTCGTGAGCTTGGTGAAGAGCTTCGGGCCCTGGCCGTTGAGCGCCAGGTCGCGCAGCATGCGGCCGGTGGAGTACATGCCGGAGTTGCAGGAGGAGAGCGCGGCGGTGAGGACCACGAAGTTCACGATCGCGGCACCGACGCCCAGACCCATCTTCTCGAAGGCGGCGACGAACGGCGAGACACCGGGCTGGAAGTGCGTCCACGGCACGACCGACAGGATCATGATCAGCGCGCCGACGTAGAAGACGGCGATGCGCCACGGCACGGTGTTGATGGCCTTGGGCAGAACGGTCTTCGGGTCCTTGGACTCGCCCGCGGTGACGCCGACCAGTTCGACGGCGAGGAAGGCGAACATCACGATCTGGAGCGTCATCAGCGTGGAGCCGATGCCGTTCGGGAAGAAACCGCCCTGGTTCCACAGGTGGGCCACGGTCGCGGTGTCACCGGCGTCGGAGAAGCCGATGGTGAGGATGCCGACGCAGATCAGGATCATGCCGATGATGGCGGTGACCTTGACCATCGAGAACCAGAACTCCAGCTCACCGAAGAGCTTCACGGAGATGAGGTTCGCGCCGTACAGGATGACCGTGAAGACAAGGGCGTATGCCCATTGTGGGAACGAGTCGTGTGTCCAGTACTGCATGTACTGGGCGGCCGCTGTGACTTCGGTGATGCCGGTGACGACCCAGAAGAGCCAGTACGTCCAGCCGGTCACGAAGCCGAAGAACGGGCCCATGAACTCGCGTGCGTACTCCGAGAAGGAGCCCGACACGGCGCGGTACATGAGCAGCTCGCCGAGTGCCCGCATGATGAAGAAGATGACGAGGCCCGCGATGGCATACGCCAGGATGAGGCTGGGGCCGGCCTTGTGGATGGCCTTGCCCGCGCCGAGGAACAGGCCGGTGCCGATGGCACCGCCGATCGCGATCATCTGGATCTGCCGGGCTCCCAGACCGCGCTGGTAGCCCTCGCCCTCGCCGGACGGGCCGCCCGCGGCCTGCACGGCACCATTGCCGTCGTGCCCGTCGTGCTGCTCTTCGACCTGCACTGAGGTCATGGTGACGCCTTTCTCCATGCTGATCCGCGCCCGCGTCTCGCGTTGATGGCTGCGGATCAGGTCCTGATCCCCCCGGATGTATATGGAGTGCTACCGGCGGTCTGCCGGCCCGAGCGCCCTCGGTGACATGGGTGGCGTCACCGAGTGGTCGTGAAGATTTATCACGGCGGCAACAGTGAGGGAATCAGCCACCTGTGACGCACACCACAGGAAGAAGCGGACAAAAGTATCTTCGTGCCGCAAACTCGGGCAATGAAGTGACGGGATCGTTATCCGGATTTGAGCGTCCGCTGAGCGAAGCACCGGTCACGTGAACGGAAGGTGTCCAGTACAGCAAATTTCGCTGTCCCATGCACCGGATTTCGGTCCGGCTCAGTCCAGCAACGTCCCGACCAGCGTTTCCTGCAGTCCGCCCAGCCAGAGGTAGGCCATCACCATCGGCTTGCGGGGGTCGGAGTCGGGGAGCCGGTAGAGCAGATCGGCGTCCTCCTCGTGGGTGACCTCCAGGCGGGTGCCGATCGCGAGCCGGAGGTCGTTGAGGGCGCCGAGCCAGTGCCGCGACTCCTCCACCGACAGTTTCAGGACAGCTCCGCCCTCGCCGGAGGACGCCATCGAGTCCAGCGAACGGATCACGACCAGCGCGTCGTCCCGCTTCTTGGCCCTCAGGTCATTCTCCGTGAAGCGGCGGAACTCGGCCGAATACGCCCGCAGTTCCTCGTCGCGTCCGACGTCCCCGGTCTCGCTGCCCGGCCCGCCGTACGCGTCCGGCAGCAGGCGCTGCATCACCGGGTCGGCGGGCGGCTCGCTCGGGCCCATCGGCGAACAGCTCCGCGAGGGGGTCGTCGGAGGGCTCGCCGCCCGGGCCCGGACCGATCAGCTCCAGGAGCTGCACGGCGAGGGAACGGATGATCGAGATCTCGACCTCGTCGAGCGCGACGGCGGCGCCGCCCCCGGGGATCGCTTCGAATTGTCCTGGCATCAGATGCGTCGCTGCTTCCGGTCCGCCGCTACTTGCGGTCCTGCTGGAGGGTGGCCCACAGCCCGTATCCGTGCATGGCCTGTACGTCGCGCTCCATCTCCTCGCGGCTGCCGGTGGAGACGACCGCGCGGCCCTTCTGGTGCACGTCCATCATGAGCTTGGTGGCCTTCTCCTTGGAGTAGCCGAAGTACGACTGGAAGACGTACGTCACGTAGCTCATGAGGTTGACCGGGTCGTTGTGCACGAGCGTGATCCAGGGGACGTCCGGCTCGGGGACGACGAACGTCTCCTCGTCCGAGGCCGGGCGGGTGATCTCTGCGGGAGCCGTACTCACCTGTCCCATGCTGCCACCCCGAGGGGTCAGGCGCACAAACGGACCCGGAAATCGTCAGAGTGACGAGATGCGGGTAGCATCCTTCGCATGAACACAGCGGACCTTGGCCTGCCGGTGGACGTTCCCTCGACGGCCCTCTTCACGGACCAGTACGAGCTGACGATGCTCCAGGCGGCGCTGAAAGCCGGTACGGGCGAGCGCCGTTCGGTCTTCGAGGTCTTCACCCGCAGACTGCCCGAGGGGCGGCGCTACGGCGTCGTGGCCGGCACCGGCCGGGTCCTGGACGCCGTCGAGAACTTCCGCTTCGACGCCGGCGTCCTCGGCTTCCTGCGCGAGCGCGGCATCGTCGACGAGCCCACCTTGGAGTGGCTGTCCCGCTACCGCTTCAGCGGTGACATCTGGGGCTACCCGGAGGGCGAGGTCTACTTCCCGGGCTCGCCGATCCTGCGGGTCGAGGGGTCCTTCGCGGAGTGCGTGCTCCTGGAGACGGTGATCCTCTCCATCCTCAACCACGACTCGGCCATCGCGGCCGCCGCCTCCCGGATGTCCTCGGCCGCCGGGGACCGTCCGCTGATCGAGATGGGCGCCCGCCGCACCCACGAGCTGGCCGCCGTCGCCGCCTCCCGCGCCGCGTACGTCGGCGGCTTCGCCACCACCTCCGACCTGGCCGCCGGCTTCCGCTACGGCATCCCGACCGTCGGCACCAGCGCCCACGCCTTCACCCTGCTGCACGACAGCGAGCGCGACGCCTTCCGCGCGCAGGTCGACTCGCTGGGCCGCGGGACCACCCTGCTCGTGGACACCTACGACGTGACCGAGGCCGTCCGCATGGCCGTCGAGATCGCCGGGCCGGACCTTGGCGCCGTGCGCATCGACTCCGGTGACCTGCTGCTCGTCGCCCACCGGGTGCGCCAGCAGCTGGACGAGCTGGGCGCGACGGAGACGAAGATCGTCGTCACCTCCGACCTCGACGAGTACGCCATCGCCTCGCTGCGGGCGGCGCCCGTGGACGCGTACGGCGTGGGCACGCAGCTCGTCACGGGGTCCGGGCACCCCACGGCCTCCATGGTCTACAAGCTGGTGGCCCGCGCCCACTCGGCCGACCCCAAGGCGCCCCTGGAGCCGGTGGCGAAGAAGTCGCTCGGCGCCAAGAGTTCCGTGGGCGGCCGCAAGTGGGCCGCGCGGCGGACCGATGAGCACGGCGTCGCCGAGGCCGAGGTCATCGGCACCGGGGCCGTGCCCGCCGAGCTGGCGGACGCCCAGCTCCTGGTCGAGCTGGTCAAGGGCGGCCAGGTCATCGCCCGTGAGCCGCTGGACGCGGTCCGCGACCGGCACGCCGCCGCCCGCGCCCGCCTGCCCCTGTCGGCGACCCAGCTGTCGCGCGGCGAGGCGGTCATCCCCACGGAATATCTCTGACGGACCCGGGCAGGTGCCCCTTCCCGCAACGCACGTGAAGTCTCTAGGCTCGTAGTCACCCCACCAAAGGACACCGCCCATGCGCCGCGCACTGATCGTCGTAGACGTGCAGAACGACTTCTGCGAGGGCGGCAGCCTCGCGGTGGCCGGTGGCGCGGACGTGGCCGCCGCCATCACCGAGCTGATCGGCCAGGCCCCGGCCTGCTACCGCCATGTGGTGGCCACCCGGGATCACCACATCGATCCCGGCGCCCACTTCTCGGACCACCCGGATTACGTGGACTCCTGGCCGCCGCACTGCGTCGCGGGCACGGAGGGCGTGGGCTTCCACCCGAACTTCGCCCCCGCCGTCGCGTCCGGCGGCATCGACGCGGTCTTCGACAAGGGCGCCCACTCGGCCGCCTACAGCGGCTTCGAGGGCGTCGACGAGAACGGCGTCTCCCTGGCCCAGTGGCTGCGGGAGCGCGAGATCACGGAGGTGGACGTGGTCGGGATCGCCACGGACCACTGCGTGCGCGCCACCGCGCTGGACGCGGCGCGGGAGGGGTTCCGCACGACCGTGCTGCTGGACCTGACCGCGGGGGTCGGCGGGGAGACGACCGAGCGGGCGCTGACCGAGCTGCGCGCGGCCGGGGTCGAGCTGACGGGCAAGCCCGTCGTCTGAACGACCCGGGCGCGCTCAGCGCCGCAGCGCCCTGATCGGGTGCCACAGCTCCTGCAGGGAGTTGGGCGCCGTGCGCCATATCAGCCCGTCCGGGTGGTGCAGCACGGCCGTGACCTCGTCGGGGGTGGGCGGTTCCGCGTTGCCCCGCAGGTACACCGCCCGCAGGCCGAGGTTCCGCAGGCGGGTCAGCGCCCTCGCGCGGTTCGCGGAGTGCACGATCATCCTGACCGCGCCGCCCGATTCCACCGGGCTGGGCAGGGTCAGCGCCACCACCACGCTGCCGTTCGGCAGCTTGCAGAAACCTCCTGCGGACATGGTCGGTCACACCCCCGTCAATAAGAAGTACACAGCACGCACCTAAACACGATCGGCCGCCGCCCGCTAGAGGGCGACGGCCGATCATGGCTTGACCTGCGGAAATGCCGATTACTTCGTCGAGCGACCCACCTGGACCGTGATCGTCGAGCCGTCCTTCGGCTGCTTGATGATCTTGATCTGGGTGTTGGTGTCAGTGACCTTGACGCTGCCCGTGGGGTTCGATGCGTACCAGTAGGTGCCCTTGCGGTCGTCGAAGACCGGGACGCCCTTCTGGGACTTGATCTTCAGCGCGACGTCCGCGTTGTGGAGGGTGAACGCGTCCGTGGCGTACTTGCTGAAGGGCGCGTCGAACGGCTGGATCTTGTTGCGCAGGAGCGAGCCGTCCTTCCACTTCAGCGGCTTGGCGTGCGCGTCCACCGGCAGGATCAGGCCCTGGCCGGGGTGCTGGCTGGTGTTGTTGTCCTTCTGGGAGGTGTCCCACTGCCAGATCATCAGGCCGGTCTGGTACGGGTAGTGCTCCACCCAGGCGGGGCGGGTCCCCGAGAAGCCGAAGTTGTACGGGCCGACCTTCAGGGTCTTGTCGTACGAGACGTACTGGCGGTTCTCGGCCAGGTAGTACTGGTCGTACTTCTTGGTGAAGGACTCGGCGATGCGCGAGAAGCCCTTCGACGTCCAGCCGTTGTCGTCGCCCTCGGCGCCGTCCTCGAAGAGCTTGGCGCCGTCCGCGGTGACCGTCAGGGCGTCGGCCGCGAAGCCCTTGCCGCCCGCGCCGCCGTCCGTGGCGTAGCGGAAGCGGAGGTCGATCTTCTTGCCGGCGTAGGCGTCGAGCGGGAAGACCAGCTTCTTGTACGCGCCCGAGACACCGGTCAGCGCGGGCTTGTCACCGGCGTCGCGGGTGATCGGCTTGCCGTCCGCGGTGCCGTCGACCGGCGTGTAGTTGGCGCCGCCGTCCGTGGAGACCTCGGTGTAGAGGTAGTCGTAGTTGGCCTCGATGTCCCACCAGCCCTGGAGCGACAGTTCGGCCTTGGTCTTGCCGGTCAGGTCGACGGAGCGCGTGAGGGTGTTCTTGAGGTCGTCGCCCTGGTCGCTCCACCACTGCTTCGCGCCCTCGGCGGGCTTCACGATCTTGGTGGTGACGGCCTTCTTCGGCAGGTCGACCAGGAGCGCCTGGCGGTGACGGGTGTTGTACTCCGCGACGCCCAGCTTGTGCTCGGAGGTGGTGGCCGCCTTCGCCTTGGCGTAGTCGAGCCAGCCCAGCTGGAACTTGTCCCAGGCGGTCATGTCGCCCGGCAGGTCACCGATGGAGTCCTTGCCGGTGCCGAGCCAGGAACCGGCGGACATCAGCGACCAGAAGCCGACCGAGTTCTCGCCCTTGCCCGTGGTGTCGTAGAGGTCCGGCAGGCCGAGGTCGTGGCCGTACTCGTGGGCGAAGACGCCGAGGCCGCCGTTCTCCGGCTGCATCGTGTAGTCGCCGACCCAGATGCCGGAGTCGCCGATCTGGGTGCCGCCGGCCTTGTTGTGGCCGGGGCCGGTCCTGCCCGCGTCGTTGCCGTACGCGTACCAGCGGTGGGCCCACAGGGCGTTCTCGCCCTCGGCGCCGCCGCCGGCCGACTCGTCCTCGCCCGCGTGGACGATCTGGAAGTGGTCGATGTAGCCGTCGGGCTCGTTGAAGTCGCCGTCGTTGTCGAAGTCGTAGCGGTCCCAGAGGTCGTACTTGGCCAGGTCCGCCTTGATCTGCGCGTCGGTGCGGCCCTGGGCCTTCTGGGCCTTGGTCCAGGCGGTCACGCCGTCCTTGACCGCGTCCCAGACGTTGGCGCAGTTGGTGTCGCCGCAGTAGTTCGAGCCGTAACGCGCCTCGTTGTAGTCGACCTTGACCCAGTCGGAGACCGCGCCGTCGACCGAGTAGCGGCCGGAGGAGGTCTTCTCGTAGTAGGTCTTCAGCGAGTGCTTGGTCTTGCCCTTGCTGTCCTTGCCCTCTCCGAAGTACAGGTCCTCGAAGTGCTTGCGGTTGTAATCCGCCTGCCAAGCCGTGCTGTTGTCCTTCGCCCTGTTGGGCTTGGCTATCTTGTTGTGCAGCGGGCCGGGCTTGCCGCCGTACTTCTTGACCGGCTGCTGCGGGCCCTCGGGGCCGTCCGGGTCGTACATGGTCGTGTCGTCGACCTTGTCCCCGAACTCCACCAGGATCGTGAAGATCTTGTCGGTCTTCTCGCGGCCCAGCTCGACGTACTTCTTGTCGTCCAGCTTGACGACCTTGGAGGCACCGCGCTTCTGCACCTTGGCGTCGCCCGCGACGACCTGCTGGAGGGCCGCCTTGCGCTGCTGCGCCTGCTGCTTGCTGAACGGCCCGTCGAGGTCGTGGTCGACGTGCGCCTTGGGGCGCGACGGGTCCTGCCGGTCGACGGCGGGCGCCGCGGCCGGGGCACCGTCCCCGGGTGCGGCTGTCGCCGTCGTCGCCGAGTACGTCGCGGCGGCCGCGGCCACCGCGACGGCCGCCGCCGTGGCTCTGAACGTGCGTGTTCTGGCTGTCACTTGATGAATGTCCTCCCCACGCGCCCGCGCGAATGGCGGACCGAGATCCCGGTCGGAGGAGGTCCGCGCGCGATGTACGCGTCACAAGTGACGACATTCGACCGGAAGTGCGAGAGAAAAGACAGCCCTTGACTTGCACAGGCCAAGTGCACTATGCGACCTCCGCATCCGGTATCCGGACAGGAGGGTGCTTCTCCACGGGCCGGCCAATGGGCGCGCCGCGCCGTCCACTTGATGGACGCCATGAACCCGTGCGCCCCCTGTGCTGCGGCACCGTGGGTTAGGTCACGCTTACCGACCGTTCTCGTCGGGCATGCAGCGTCGTAGAGTCAATCGACGGTGTGCCGCCGTACGCGGCGGCACATCCCAAGTCGCCGCCGTCGGGCACCCTTTGATTCGTATACCGCCATCTCACTGCCGAGGACGGATCACGTCATGCCTCGTCCCATGCCACGTCCGACCACCGCACAGATCGCCTACGGTTCGGTGACCGTCGTCTTCTCCGCCCTCGCCATGCTGCTGCTCTCCCGCACCGCCTCGGGAGCCGGCGTCGCGGTGATAGCCGTGGCCGCGCTCGGCCTCGGCTTACTGGTCGCGCTGACGGTGCCCGCGCCCGCGCCGGAGGAGACGCCCGCCGCGTCCCCCGGCCCCGGAGCGGGTCCCCCGCGCAGCGCGCCGTGCTCGCCGACTCCGTACGCGAACCGCGGCCCCTGAAGCAGGAGCCCGCCGGTCGTGGTGCCACCGCACCGGGTCGTTCGCGCTAGACGCTGACCACCACCGTCTTGGCGGCCTTGTCGTGCAGGCCCTGTCGGTAGGGCTTGTCGAAGAAGCTCCAGCCGCCGCAGATCGCCGTCCAGATGCAGGCGCAGCAGAAGGCGAAGGGCAGCCAGAGCACGGCCGCGCGGGTGAGCGCGGTCTGCATGGCGGGCGTGGCGCCGTCCTCCAGGTTGGCGACGCGCAGGCCCAGCAGCTTCTTGCCGAGCGTCTGTCCCGTCTTGGAGATCATGACGGTGTCGTACGCGATGTAGAGCACGGCGGCCAGCAGCGACTGGCCGAACGACCGGCCCGTGTTCACCTTGTCCGGGTCCACGTCGTACTCGGACGTGTTGAACAGCCAGGACAGCAGCCATACGACGATGCCCACCAGGACCATGTCGATGATGCGGGCGAGGACGCGCTTGCCGCTGTCGGCCAGCGGCGGCATGCCGGCCAGCGGGTCCTGCGGGCCGTAGCCGCCCGGGCCGCCGCCGTAGCCGCCCGGGCCGCCGCCGTAGGGGTCACCGCCGCCCCCGTAGGGGCCGCCCCCGCCGTAGGGGTTGCCGCTGCCGCCGCCGTAGGGGTCGCCCTCCGAGGGCGGGGGCGGGACCCCGTAGGGCGTGCCGCCGCCGGAACCCGGGGGTGTGTTCCCGTAGGGGGGCGCCGCCGCCCGGGGGCGGGGGTGTCGTAGGGGGAGCCACCGCCGGACCCGGGGGGAGGTCCGCCAGGTGGCTGCTTCCTGAACGGGTCGTCGTCCGGCGGCGGGTCCTGCGGCGGTTCGGTGCTCATGGCCCGAGTCGACCGCGCCGGCCCCCGCGCCGCATCCGGCGAGCGGCCGACCGGGTTACCCGACGGCGTGCGTACCCCTCACCCCATGGCGTACGTACGTGCGCTCATCGCGCGGCTCACCCGGCGACGAAGGTGTTGGCCGCCTTGTCGTGCCAGCACTGCCGCCACGGCTTGTCGAAGAGGCACCACAGCACTCCGACGACGCCGACCACCAGCAGGCCGGGCACGCTGTAGACGAGCCAGCGCCGCAGGGCCGCCGCGAACGTCGGCGGCTCGTGCTCCTCGATGTCCCGCACCTCGATGCCGCACACCTTCTTGCCCAGGGTGCGGCCCCACTTGGCGGTGGGCAGCGCCTCGTACACGACGCCGAAGAGCAGGAGGACGGCGAGGATGATGCCGAGGTAACCGGCGGTGGTGCCGTCGAGCAGCCAGACCGTGGTCTTCTCGCCCGACAGCTTCGCCGCGTCGATCTTGCTGTCCACGTGGTCGGCGGCCTCGGCGCCGAGCGGCAGGGCCGCGGCCCCGGTGACCGCGGCGAGGGCGACGCTGTCGATGAGCCGCGCCGCGAGGCGCCTGCCGAGTCCCGCGGGCCGGGCCGACGCCTGGGCGCGCGCGGCGGCGAGGAAGGGGTCCTCGGTCACCGGCTTCCACGGCACGACGGCGGCCGTCGCCCTGCTGCGGGGCCTGGGCGGCGCCCGCGAGCTGGTACACCTGCTGGGCCCAGGACTGCGAGCCCCCCGCCGGGCCCCGCGGTGACGGGCGTCGCCGGCGCCGGCGCACCGCCCTGCTGCCGCACGGTGGGCTGCGGGGCGGGCTG
>RBWT01000175.1 GCA_004010275.1 Streptomyces huasconensis | reverse complement strand
GTCGGGGTCAGGCGGGGGAGCTGGGGCCAGCCTGGGGGGTGGGGGGAGACGGGGGTGCTGTTGGACCCGGTGTTGTCTCCGATCGGGCCGGGAGCCGCTGTGGACCCCGTGGGCTCCGAAGATTCTGTGGAGCGTGCACGGTCTGGGGGCTACTCACCGACTGCCGCGCAACCGGCTGCGCAATCAGCCGTACAGCCGGTCACGCATGCGGTCACGCATTCGGTGGGCCGGCCGGTCGGCCACTCCTCCCTGACGCAGCCCGCCTCCCAGGAGGGCATCCTGCGGCGGCAGGCGGCGCGCGAATCGGCGGCGCGTACCTACGCCAGGGCGCTGCCGATCGTGCCGGTGCGGGCGCGCGGCATGACCATCGAGGGGGCGGACGGGCGCCGCTACCTCGACTGCCTCTCGGGTGCCGGGACGCTGGCCCTTGGCCACAACCACCCCGTAGTGCTCGAAGCCATCAGGAAGGTGCTCGACTCGGGGGCGCCGCTGCACATCCTTGACCTCGCCACACCGGTCAAGGACGCCTTCACCACCGAGCTGTTCAGCACGCTGCCGCGCGGCCTCGCCGAACATGCGCGCATCCAGTTCTGCGGCCCCGCCGGAACGGACGCCGTGGAGGCCGCGCTGAAACTGGTCCGCGCGGCCACCGGACGCGACGGCATGCTGGCCTTCACCGGCGCCTACCACGGCATGACGGCCGGAGCGCTCGAAGTATCCGGGGGCGCGCGGGACGTACGGGTCGCGCGCCTCCCCTACCCACAGGACTACCGCTGTCCGTTCGGCCTCGGCGGTCCCCACGGTGCCGAACTCTCCGCCCGCTGGACCGAGAGCCTCCTCGACGACACGAAGTCGGGCGTCCCGGCCCCGGCGGGCATGATCGTCGAACCCGTTCAGGGCGAGGGCGGTGTCCTCCCGGCGCCCGACGCCTGGCTGCGCCGGATGCGTGACATCACCGAGGCGCGCGGCATCCCACTCATCGCGGACGAGGTCCAGACCGGCGTCGGGCGCACCGGCGCGTTCTGGGCCGTCGAGCACAGCGGCGTCGTACCGGACGTGATGGTGCTCTCCAAAGCGATCGGCGGCAGTCTGCCCCTCGCGGTGGTGATCTACCGGGACGACCTCGACGTCTGGCCCCCCGGCGCCCACGCGGGCACCTTCCGCGGCAACCAGCTCGCCATGGCGGCGGGGGCGGCGACCCTCGCGTACGTCCGTGAGAACGGCCTCGCCGAACGCGCCGCCACGTTGGGCACCCGCATGATCACCCATCTCCGCTCTCTGGCCGGGGCCCACCCCTGTATCGGTGAGGTCCGTGGCCGGGGCTTGATGATCGGCGTGGAACTCGTCGAGCCGGAGGAGTGGGGTGGGTCGGGCGGGCCGGGTGGATCAGGGGAGTCGGTCGGGTCCGGTGCCTCTGCCGGGGCAACTGGGGAGGCCGGGGCGGCCGGGACCGTCGAGGCCTCTGAGGCCTCTGAGGTCACCGACCGTCTGCCGGTCGCTACCCACCCTCGCCCACCCGCACCCCAACTGGCCGCCACCGTGCAGCGCGAGTGTTTGCGGCGCGGCCTCATCGTCGAACTCGGCGGCCGCCACTCCAGCGTTGTACGACTCCTCCCTCCACTGACGATTACCGACGAACAGGCGGCCGCGGTTCTCGACCGCCTCGCCGACGCGCTGACCACCGCGGCGCGGGCCCACCACGGATAGCCAGGACGGACCCCGGCCGCCCCGCGGCGGCCAGAGGCGCCGGGTATGCACCGGACCCGTCGCCACACGGAGCCCGAACAACCCCCCAAGGAATCCTCTTGAACGCCACCCCCGCACCCGAAGGCCGCCCCCCACTCGACACCCCAGGCACGTGCGTCACACAACCCCAGTCGGTGGCGGAGCCCAGTACGGTTCCCCGGCAGAAGAGTGGCGGCCAAGCGGCCGAGCACTTGCACGGCACGGCCACTGACCTGCTGGAACACCCCGACCCGCACATCGCCGCGCAGGCGGCCGCCGTCGAGAACCTGCTGCGCTGCTGGGTCAGGGAGAACAACCTCCCGGCACCGGAGCAGGGCGCCCTGCGCCTCCCTCTGCCCGCCAGCGGCACGGCCTTGCTCGTCCCCGTGCACTACTGGTCAGCCACCGGCTGGCACCGCTTCGGCCTCCCCTACCTGGAGGACGGCCCTGCCGGCGCCCCTCCCGTCGACGCCGTGACCGTCGCCGCCCTCCTCGGCCGCGAGACGGCACGCCGCGACGCGGGGCCACCCACGGCTGCCCCGGCCACGAGCGACCGAGCGATGAGTGAACCGATCACGAGTGACCCGGCCACAAGCGGCTCGGCAGAAGCCCTGCACCGGAAAGGCGATGGGACCCCGGCAGCACCAGCGCCCCCCGTAGAGGCAGCAGCGAACCCTGCGGAACCGCCAACCCCGGCAGGCTCGACAACCCCGGCACCTGCGGCGAACCGGCCGGGGCCACCGCACCCTTCTGCTTCAGCCCCGCTCCCAGCAACGCCGCTCCCAGCAACCCCGCTCCCCGCAGCACAGCCCTCCGCAGCACAACCCTCCACAGCGCAGCCCTCCGCAACTGCGACGCCCCCGGCCGGACCCGTGGACGGCGCCGACCTGGTCGGCCGGGTGGCCGACTCGGTTCGCCGCACCGCCCAGTTCATCGCGACGTCGTGCCAGCCCGGCGACGAGCCCGACCTTTTCCTCGCCGCCGAACAATCGCTGCTCCTCGGCCACCCCCTCCATCCGACCCCCAAGAGCCGCGAGGGCCTGTCCGACACCGAATCGCGCCTCTACTCACCGGAGTTGCGCGGCGCCTTCCCACTGCACTGGCTGGCCGTCGACCCCTCCGTACTCGCCGCGGACTCGGCCTGGACGGAGCGCGGGCGTACGCTGCCGGCCGAACGCCTCGCCGCCCGCCTCGCGGGCCCGGAGCTGCCGTTGACGGACGGCCGAGTCGCTCTGCCCGTCCACCCCTGGCAGATGCGCGAACTCCGGCACCGCCCCGCGGCGGCCGACCTCCTCGACGCCGGTCTCCTCCAGGACCTTGGCCCACACGGCGCCCCCTGGCACCCCACCTCCTCCGTACGCACCCTCTACCGCTCGGGTGCGCCCGCCATGCTCAAGCTTTCGCTCGGCGTACGCATCACCAACTCCCGTCGTGAGAACCTCCGCAAGGAACTCCGGCGCGGCGTCGAAGTCCACCGGCTGCTGCGCAGCGGCCTCGCCAAGCAGTGGCAGGCAGTCCACCCCTGCTTCGACATCGTCCGGGACCCCGCGTGGCTCGCCGTCAACGACCGCGACGGCGTACCCGTGGCCGGACTCGACGTCATGATCCGGCACAACCCCTTCAGCCCCGGGGACGACGCCACCTGCGTCGCAGGCCTCGTCTCGCCCAAGCCTTCGGCCATGCCCGCCTGCCAGGACTTCCGCCTGGTGCGCTCCCGGCTCGGCGAGACTGTGACCCGGCTGGCGGGACGAACGGGCCGCTCCCGAGGCGCTGTCGCCACCGAGTGGTTCCTTCGCTACCTGGAGACCGTGGTCCGCCCGGTGCTGTGGCTGGACAGCGAGGCGGGCGTCGCCCTGGAAGCACACCAGCAGAACACGATCCTCCTTCTCGATGCCGAGGGCTGGCCCGTCGGAGGCCGCTACCGCGACAACCAGGGCTACTACTTCCGGGAGTCCCGGCGTGCCGAACTCGACCGGCGACTCCCAGGCATCGGCCGGCACAGCGACACCTTCGTCTCGGACGAGGTGACCGACGAGCGGTTCGCCTACTACCTCGGCATCAACAACGTCCTGGGTCTGATCGGGGCCTTCGGTGCCGAACGACTCGCGGACGAACGGCTGTTGCTCGCCGCCTTCCGGCGTTTCCTCGGCGACATCGCATCCGGCCCTCGCGCACTGCGCACCTCGCTGCCCGCGACGCTGCTCGACTCACCCGTGCTGCGGTGCAAGGCCAATCTGCTGACCCGGCTCCACGGACTCGACGAACTCGTCGGCCCGGTCGACACCCAATCCGTGTACGTCACCATCACCAACCCCCTTCACTCCTAAGGAACGTGCCCCACCTCTTCAGACCCTTCAGACCTTTCATACCCTTCAGGCCCTTCAGACTCTCCAGGCCTCTCAGACCCTTCCGACTCTTCTGACTCTTCTGACAGGAGTGACGCCGTGTCTCCCCCCGATGCAGGCGCCGACGCCGGTACCGAACCCGTGGCCTCCGGCGCCGACGGCGCGGACACCCTCGACCTGCGCCTGCCCGACGAGCTCGTCGCCCTCCTGGCCGAGAGCGACGAGCGAACTCCGCCAGCAGCTCACGTCGGGCACGGCGAGCGTGCCCCGGACCCCGCTCCGGGCACCCTGGCCGTGGAGGACCTCCTCGACGGCATCGCCGCCTGGGGGCCGGTCACCACTGACGTCGGGGTCTTCCAACTCGTACCTGTCCGTCTCGAACGTGACCTCCCGCTGATCAGCCGGTGGATGAACGACCCCGCCGTGGCAGCCTTCTGGGAACTGGCGGGACCCGAAAGCGTCACTGCGGAGCACCTGCGCCCCCAACTCGACGGAGACGGACGCAGCGTGCCCTGCCTCGGCGTGCTCGAAGGCATGCCGATGAGCTACTGGGAGATCTACCGGGCGGACCTCGACCCGTTGGCCCGCCTCTACCCCTCGCGTCCACACGACACCGGCATCCACCTCCTCATCGGTGGCGTCGTCAATCGCGGCCGCGGCCTCGGCACTTCCCTGCTCAGAGCCGTCGCCGATCTTGTGCTCGACCGCCGCCTCGCATGCGCACGTGTCATCGCAGAACCCGACCTGCGCAACACCCCCTCCATCTCCGCCTTCCTTAGCGCCGGCTTCCGCTTCTCCGCCGAAGTGGAGCTGCCCGACAAGCGGGCGGCGCTCCTGGTCCGCGACCGAGCCCTGCGCGCAGCGCTCTGACCCGATCACTCAAAGTAACGACGCTCGCCCCGATCCGGTTCCCTCACTGAGGAGTCCCCGTGCCGAATCCGTCCGCAAGCCCGATCACCCACCCCTCCGCCGCGCTCTACGACCCGCCCGAGCTGACTCAGGACAGATGGCGCGAAGTCGGCCGCCGCCTGCTCGCCAAGATGATCGGCGAGTTCGCCTACGAGGAGATCATCAGGCCCGAGCCGGTCATCACGTCCGAGCCGGGCATAGAGGGTGAGACGGGTACCTACCGTCTCCGCCTCGACTCGGCCGAGCCGGACGCGGCCGCCGCACCACCCGAAGCCCCCGCTCCCGGCGGCAGTGACCACAACGGAGACCATGGCCGACACGGCAGCGGGACCCACGGCCGGGACGACGATCGGAGCCGGGCCCGAGCCTGGGGCCGAGGCCGGGACCACCACCAAGGCCCGCATCCGGACCATGAGGGCAACCACGACCACGACCCCAAGGGCACCCACGACAGCCCCTGCCTCACCTTCCGCGCCCGCCGTGGCGCGTACGGCGGCTGGC
The DNA here is from genome assembly GCA_004010275.1 of Streptomyces huasconensis. GTDB lineage: Bacteria > Actinomycetota > Actinomycetes > Streptomycetales > Streptomycetaceae > Streptomyces > Streptomyces huasconensis. The sequence goes on along the minus strand of RBWT01000175.1, from coordinate 10,415 downwards.
ACGTGGACCCCGCCAGCCTGACCCTGAGCGAGGGCGGTGCGGCGGCCCAGCCCTTCAGCGACCCCATTCGCTTCCTCGCGCTGGCCCGCAGAACCCTGGGACTCGATGGCGCCACCCTCGGTCACCTCATCCGCGAACTCAGCGTGACCCTCAGCGCCGACGCCCTGATCGACCACACCGCGTTCGACGCGGCGCGACTCGCCGACCTCGGGTACGCGGAACTCGAAGGTCACCAGACCGGTCACCCCTGGCTGGTCCTCAACAAAGGGCGCATCGGTTTCTCCGCGACCGACACCGGCCTCTGGGCGCCGGAGGCCCGCCGCGCCACGACGCTCCCCTGGATCGCCGTCCACACCGACCTCGCGGTGTACCGAGGTGTCGCCGGGTTGGAAACCGCTCAGCAGCTCTACGCCCGCGAGCTTCCCGCGCCCACCCAGGAGGCCTTCGCGGACTTACTCCGCGCGCGCGGGCTCGCCCCCCAGGAGTATCTCTATCTCCCGGTGCACCCTTGGCAGTGGGACGAGGTCGTACTGCCGCTCTTCGCTCCGTCCGTCGCCGCGGATGCCATCGTTCCGCTCGGCAGCGACGGGGACGTACGCCTTGCCCAGCAGTCCATCCGTACGTTCCTCAACGCGTCCCGGCCCGACGGGCACACCGTGAAGCTGCCGCTGTCCGTCCTCAACACACTGGTCTGGCGGGGACTGCCCACGGAGCGGACGATCGCCGCGCCCGCCGTCACCGCTTGGATGCACACCCTGCGCGACATCGACCCTTTCCTGCGCGACGAGTGCCGGGTGATCCTCCTGGGCGAAGTGGCGTCGGTGGCCGTCGAGCACCCTGTGTACGACGGGCTGCCGGAGGTCCCCTACCAGTACAGGGAACTCCTCGGCGCCATCTGGCGCGAGCCGATCACCCGCTATCTCGCCCCCGACGAACGCGCGCGCACCCTTGCCTCGCTGCTGCACGTCGACCCGGCCGGCAGGGCCTTCGTCGCGGAGCTTGTGGAACGCTCCGGACTTGCCCCCTCCGTGTGGCTGCGCCGGCTCTTCGCCGCTCTGCTGCCGCCGCTCCTGCACTTCCTCTACCGCTACGGCACCGTGTTCTCCCCGCACGGGGAGAACGCCATCGTCGTCTTCGACGACAAGGACGTGCCCGTCCGCCTCGCGGTCAAGGACTTCGTGGACGACGTGAACGTCAGCGCCGTGCGGCTGCCCGAGCACGACACCATGCCCGGCGACGTGCGGGACGTACTGCTCACCGAGCCCCCCGACTTCCTCACCCAGTTCATCCACTCCGGTCTCTTCGTGGGCGTTTTCCGCTACCTGGCGCCGCTGTGCGAGAAACAACTCGGCGTCACCGAGGCCGACTTCTGGTCCGCCGTGCGCGCCGAGATCCTCCGGCACCAGGCGCGTGCTCCGGAGATGAAGGAGCGGTACGAGCTGTTCGACCTGCTCACACCCCGTATCGAGCGGCTCTGCCTCAACCGGAACCGGCTCCTCCTCGACGGGTACCGCGACCGCTCGGAGCGTCCGCACGCCGCCGTGCACGGCACCGTGGCCAACCCTCTCCACCAGCCTTGATCGCGGCATTGTCAGTGGGGCACCGTAGGGTGGTCGCGCTATGACGAAGCCCTCCCTCCCCGAGCTCCTGCACGCCGCCGTCACCGCCGTCGGCGGCACGGAACGCCCTGGCCAGGTGGCCATGGCCGAGGCCGTCGCCGAGGTGATCGACGACGGCTCCCACCTGCTGGTCCAGGCCGGCACCGGCACGGGCAAATCCCTCGGCTATCTCGTGCCGGCCCTGGCGCACGGGGAGCGCGTCGTGGTCGCGACCGCCACGCTCGCCCTCCAGCGCCAGCTCGTGGAGCGTGACCTGCCGCGCACGGTGGACGCGCTGCATCCGCTGATGCGCCGCCGCCCCCAGTTCGCGATGCTCAAGGGCCGCTCGAACTACCTGTGCCTCCACCGCCTCCACGAAGGCGCGCCCCAGGAAGAGGAGGAAGGGCTCTTCGACCAGTTCGAGGCGGCAGCGCCCACCAGCAAGCTGGGCCAGGACCTTCTGAGGATGCGGGACTGGGCCGACGAGACGGAGACGGGCGACCGGGACGACCTGACCCCGGGCGTCTCCGATCGAGCGTGGTCCCAGGTCTCCGTCTCCTCCAGAGAGTGCCTCGGCGCCTCGAAGTGTGCGTACGGCGCGGAGTGCTTCGCCGAGGCGGCCCGTGAGCGCGCCAAGCTCGCCGACGTCGTCGTCACCAACCACGCGCTGCTCGCCATCGACGCCATCGAAGGCGCCCCTGTCCTTCCCCAGCACGAGGTGCTGATCGTGGACGAGGCCCATGAGCTGGTCTCCCGGGTCACCGGCGTGGCCACGGGCGAGCTCACCCCCGGTCAGGTCAACCGCGCGGTCCGCCGAGCCGCCAAGCTTGTCAACGAAAAGGCTGCCGACCAGCTCCAGACAGCGTCCGAGGGCTTCGAACGGCTGATGGAGCTGGCCCTCCCGGGCCGACTGGAGGAGATCCCCGAAGACCTCGGGTACGCGCTGATGGCCCTGCGCGACGCCGCGCGCACGGTCATCACGGCACTCGGTTCCACCCGGGACAAGTCGGTCCAGGACGAGGACGCGGTCCGCAAGCAGGCACTCGCCTCCGTGGAGTCGATCCACGACGTGGCGGAGCGCATCACGAACGGCTCCGAGTACGACGTCGTCTGGTACGAGCGGCACGACCGTTTCGGAGCCTCCCTGCGCGTGGCCCCGATGTCCGTGTCGGGCCTCCTCCGGGAGAAGCTCTTCACCGAGCGTTCGGTGATCCTCACCTCCGCCACGCTCAAGCTCGGCGGCGACTTCAACGGCGTCGGGGCGTCCCTCGGCCTGGCCCCGGAGGGCATCGAGTCCGACGACGCGACCCAGTGGAAGGGCCTCGACGTCGGCTCCCCGTTCGACTACGGCAAACAGGGCATCCTCTACGTCGCCAAGCACCTGGCCCGTCCGGGCCGCGAGGGCACGCGCAGCGACATGCTCGATGAACTGACCGAGCTGATCGAGGCGGCAGGCGGCCGGACGCTCGGCCTGTTCTCCTCCATGCGAGCGGCCCAGAGCGCCGCCGAGGAGCTGCGGGAGCGACTGGACATGCCCATCCTCCTCCAGGGCGAGGAGACCTTGGGCGAGCTGATCAAGGGCTTCGCAGCCGACGCGAAGACCTGCCTCTTCGGGACCCTCTCGCTCTGGCAGGGCGTGGACGTGCCGGGCCCCAGCTGCCAGCTGGTGATCATGGACAAGATCCCGTTCCCGCGACCCGACGACCCGCTGATGAGCGCCCGCCAGAAGGCGGTCGACGAGGCCGGCGGCAATGGCTTCATGGCCGTCGCGGCCACCCATGCGGCTCTCCTGATGGCGCAGGGCGCGGGGCGTCTCGTACGCCGCGTCCGGGGACCGCGGGGTGGTCGCCGTCCTGGACCCCCGGCTGGCCACCGCGCGCTATGGCAGCTATCTGCGGGCCTCACTGCCCGACTTCTGGTACACGACGGACCGTAATCAGGCGCGTCGCTCCCTGGCGGCGATCGATGCTGCGGCCAAGGCGGCCGAGGCGTAGACAGCCTGGGCGGCGTGGCGGGCCTGGACACAGCAGGGCCCCGGAACCGGCGCAGTTGGTTCCGGGGCCCGGTCAGAAGCGCAGGCTCACACCCGCCGCAGCACCGCCACGACCTTGCCGAGGATCGTCGCCTCGTCGCCGGGAATCGGCTGGTACGCGGAGTTGTGCGGGAGGAGCCAGACGTGCCCGTCCTCGCGCTTGAAACGCTTGACCGTGGCTTCGCCGTCCAGCATGGCGGCCACGATGTCGCCGTTCTCCGCGACGGGCTGGCGGCGCACCGTGACCCAGTCGCCGTCGCAGATCGCGGCCTCGATCATCGAGTCACCGACGACCTTCAGCACGAAAAGCTCTCCATCGCCCACGAGCTGCCGGGGGAGAGGGAAGACGTCCTCCACCGACTCCTCGGCGAGGATCGGGCCACCGGCGGCGATGCGGCCGACGAGCGGCACGTACGACGCGGCGGGCTTGCCGGTGGTGTCCGTGGGCTGGCTGCTCGGCTGGTCCGAGCCGCGCACCTCGTACGCGCGCGGGCGGTGAGGGTCGCGGCGGAGGAAGCCCTTGCGCTCCAGGGCCATCAGCTGGTGGGCCACTGAGGAAGTACTGGAGAGGCCGACCGCCTGACCGATCTCTCGCATCGACGGTGGGTAGCCGCGCCGCTGCACGGAGTCCCTGATGACCTCGATCACCCTGCGTTGCCGGTCCGTGAGCCCCGAGCTGTCGGCGCGGATGCCTGGAGGTCGGCCCGGCAGGGAGCGAGTGGGCTTGGGCCCCTCCTGGTTCGTGGCTGCGTCATTCATGGCATGCACCGGCTCGAGTCGGCTCTGGGAGCGGTCCTGGGCAGTGATGGTGGCGCTGTCTGCGGTGGTGGTCACGTCGGTCGGCCCCTCTCGAGATGTTCTCTCCCTAGCTAGCCAACGGTAGTTGCTTTCGAAAGGTTGCGCCAAACACACGTTCGAGTGAAAAATCGCTGATTACCTGACGTGATCAGGTTTCCAGGTGTATGGCCGACGCTCGGGCCGAACGGCAATTCGGTTCATTACGGTACGCTTCACCGCCGAGGCAGTGAGCCCCTCGCCGGGGTTCCCATACTGCCACCCGGCGCCCCGTCAACCCGGCACCGGCCCCCTTTCCGAGCTGCGCGCGTGATGCCTTCGCAGGCCTGGCGCGGCCCGGGGCGGTGCGACACGCGAGGGGTCGAAAAAGCGGTCAAACCCCAGATCTAGTGGTTGGATTGCGGCGGCGGCCCAGAAGTTGTGGTCCCTGGTCTTTCAGGGGCTCACGCATCGCCTATGCTTGGGGCTGCTTCGAGGGGCCCTACGGGTCCGTTGACGCTTATGAGTCGTGCCGTGAAGGAGGGTTGGGAGTTCCATGCACTGCCCCTTCTGCAGGCACCCCGACAGCCGCGTAGTCGACAGCCGCACCACGGACGACGGCACGTCGATCCGAAGGCGCCGCCAGTGCCCCGACTGCTCCCGTCGTTTCACGACCGTGGAGACGTGCTCACTGATGGTGATCAAGCGCAGCGGCGTGACCGAGCCCTTCAGCCGTACGAAGGTCATCAATGGCGTCCGTAAGGCGTGCCAGGGACGGCCGGTCACCGAGGACGCCCTCGCCCTTCTCGGGCAGCGGGTGGAAGAGGCTGTCCGTGCCACCGGAAGCGCCGAGCTGACCACCCACGACGTCGGGCTGGCCATACTCGGTCCGCTGCAGGAACTCGACCTCGTCGCCTACCTGCGCTTCGCCTCCGTGTACCGCGCATTCGACTCGCTCGAAGACTTCGAGGCTGCCATCGGGGAGCTGAGGGAACAGCGGCTCGACGCGGAGCCGCGCGACGCGGGCGGAGAGCGCGTCGTGCATGAATGCGGGCCCGGAGGGACTGTCGAAGTCCCGGTGCCCGCCACCGCCGCCGACTGACCGGCTGACCGACCGGCCGGCGGCGAAACCAGACCTGTCGTGGGTGTCCTTTGCGATGCCCGCGACGCCAAGATACACATCCGTGTCACGGGAAGATCGTGGCACTTCAGGGCGTTTTAGCCTGAAACAGGGAGGCGGCATGACCGAGACGACGAGCGGCCCGGCACGAGGTTCCCGCGCCAAGGGGTCCAAGGCCAAGGGTCTGCGCATCGAGCGCATCCACACGACCCCCGGCGTGCATCCGTACGACGAGGTGGTCTGGGAGCGCCGTGACGTCGTCATGACCAACTGGCGCGACGGCTCGGTCAACTTCGAGCAGCGTGGCGTCGAGTTCCCCGACTTCTGGTCGGTGAACGCGGTCAACATCGTCACCAGCAAGTACTTCCGCGGGGCCGTCGGCACCCCGCAGCGCGAGACCGGCCTCAAGCAGCTGATCGACCGCATTGTGAAGACCTACCGCAAGGCCGGCGAGGACTACAGCTACTTCGCCTCGCCCGCCGATGCCGAGATCTTCGAGCACGAGCTGGCGTACGCCCTCCTGCACCAGATCTTCAGCTTCAACTCGCCGGTCTGGTTCAACGTCGGCACGCCCCAGCCGCAGCAGGTCTCTGCCTGCTTCATCCTGGCCGTCGACGACTCCATGGAGTCGATCCTCGACTGGTACAAGGAAGAGGGCATGATCTTCAAGGGCGGCTCCGGCGCCGGCCTGAACCTCTCCCGCATCCGTTCCTCCAAGGAACTGCTGTCCTCCGGAGGCAACGCCTCGGGTCCTGTCTCCTTCATGCGCGGTGCCGACGCCTCCGCAGGAACGATCAAGTCCGGTGGCGCCACGCGCCGCGCGGCCAAGATGGTCATCCTCGACGTCGACCACCCCGACATCGAGGGCTTCATCGAGACCAAGGTCAAGGAAGAGGAGAAGATCCGCGCCCTGCGTGACGCGGGCTTCGACATGGACCTGGGCGGCGACGACATCACGTCCGTCCAGTACCAGAACGCCAACAACTCGGTCCGCGTGAACGACGAGTTCATGAAGGCCGTGGAGTCCGGCTCCAAGTTCGGTCTGCGGGCCCGGATGACCGGTGACGTCATCGAGGAGGTCGACGCCAAGTCGCTCTTCCGCAAGATGGCCGAGGCCGCCTGGGCCTGCGCCGACCCCGGCATCCAGTACGACGACACCATTAACGCCTGGCACACCTGCCCGGAGTCCGGCCGGATCAACGGTTCGAACCCGTGCAGCGAGTACATGCACCTGGACAACACGTCCTGCAACCTCGCCTCGCTGAACCTCATGAAGTTCCTCAAGGACGACGGCAAGGGCACCCAGTCCTTCGACGCCGAGCGCTTCGCGAAGGTCGTCGAGCTGGTCATCACCGCGATGGACATCTCGATCTGCTTCGCGGACTTCCCGACCCAGAAGATCGGCGAGAACACCCGCGCCTTCCGTCAGCTGGGCATCGGCTACGCCAACCTCGGCGCCCTGCTGATGGCCACCGGTCACGCGTACGACTCCGACGGCGGCCGCGCCCTCGCCGGTGCCATCACGTCGCTGATGACGGGTACGTCGTACAAGCGTTCCGCCGAGCTGGCCGCGGTCGTCGGCCCCTACGACGGCTACGCCCGCAACGCCGAGCCGCACAAGCGCGTCATGAAGCAGCACGCCGACGCCAACGCCTCGGCCATCCGCATGGACGACCTGGACACGCCGATCTGGGCCGCCGCCACGGAGGCCTGGCAGGACGTGATCCGCCTCGGCGAGAAGAACGGTTTCCGTAACTCCCAGGCGTCCGTCATCGCCCCGACCGGCACCATCGGTCTCGCGATGTCCTGCGACACCACGGGCCTGGAGCCCGACCTCGCCCTGGTGAAGTTCAAGAAGCTCGTCGGCGGCGGCTCGATGCAGATCGTCAACGGCACCGTGCCGCAGGCCCTGCGTCGCCTGGGCTACCAGGAGGAGCAGATCGAGGCGATCGTCGCCCACATCGCCGAGAACGGCAATGTGATCGACGCCCCGGGCCTGAAGACCGAGCACTACGAGGTCTTCGACTGCGCCATGGGTGAGCGCTCCATCTCCGCGATGGGCCACGTCCGCATGATGGCCGCGATCCAGCCGTGGATCTCGGGCGCCCTCTCCAAGACGGTCAACCTCCCGGAGACCGCCACCGTCGAGGACGTCGAAGAGGTCTACTTCGAGGCCTGGAAGATGGGCGTCAAGGCGCTCGCCATCTACCGCGACAACTGCAAGGTCGGCCAGCCGCTCTCCGCCAAGAAGAAGGAGACGGAGAAGACCGAGATCACCGAGAAGGCCGAGGAGACGATCCGCGCCGCGGTCGAGAAGGTGGTCGAGTACCGCCCGGTCCGCAAGCGCCTCCCGAAGGGTCGTCCCGGCATCACCACCTCCTTCACGGTGGGCGGCGCCGAGGGTTACATGACGGCCAACTCCTACCCGGACGACGGTCTCGGCGAGGTCTTCCTGAAGATGTCCAAGCAGGGCTCGACCCTCGCGGGCATGATGGACGCCTTCTCGATCGCCGTCTCCGTCGGTCTGCAGTACGGCGTGCCCCTGGAGACGTACGTCTCCAAGTTCACGAACATGCGCTTCGAGCCGGCCGGCATGACGGACGACCCGGACGTGCGGATGGCGCAGTCGATCGTCGACTACATCTTCCGCCGCCTGGCGCTGGACTTCCTGCCCTTCGAGACGCGCTCCGCGCTCGGCATCCACTCCGCCGAGGAGCGTCAGCGTCACCTGGAGACGGGTTCCTACGAGCCGTCGCTCGACGACTCCGAGTCGACGTCGAGGGTCTGGCACAGTCGGCTCCGCGCCAGACCGAGTCGCTGAAGGCGGTCGCCACGCCGAAGGCCGAGACCGAGGCGGCGCAGCCCGCCCCGCAGCAGGCGCACACCAGCGCCGAGCTCGTCGAGATGCAGCTGGGCATCCAGGCCGACGCGCCGCTGTGCTTCTCCTGCGGTACGAAGATGCAGCGGGCCGGCTCCTGCTACATCTGCGAGGGCTGCGGCTCCACCAGCGGCTGCAGCTGACCTGTGAAGGGCTGTGCCGGACGCGCTTCCGGCACAGCTGAGCGGGCGCCTGCCTGCTGACAGCGGCACGAAGGGGACCGGCGACACGTCGGTCCCCTTCGTCGTGCCCGCAGGGCTCTTTCTGGGAACGTCGTCCCCGCGCACTGCTCAGCGTGGGTCCAGACTTCCGCAGCCCCATGAAGCCGATATCAGACTTCGAAGCCGATGTCAGACTTCGCTCCCCATGAGGGCAGCGAACGACGTGGGATCGGCGTCGAAACCACGGATCGCCTCGCGGAACGTCCACGTCCCGGACTCGTCCCGCGTGAATTCGGCGATGGTCGTGGCCGTGCTGCCGGCGACGGCCGCCAGGTCGCTCTGTGCCAGGTCCGTGTACCCCTCGCGGATGCGCACGACGGTGTTCGTGATGTCGCCGAACACCTTCTGCCCTTCCTGCTGCTGGATTGCCACCCCCACCACGACCCGGGAGTACGTGGACGCGAGGCGGTCCAGCTCCAGGACCATGACCTCGTCGAAACCGAAGCCCTGACCCGTCCGGCTGTCACGGTTGAGGGTGATCGTGCCGTCCGGTGAGCGGCTGTCGAAATGGACGAGGTACACGGGATTGCCGTACGGAGCCTCCGACGCGTACGTCGCGGCGATGATGTCGAGGTCGTTGGGCGGGGTACCGGCCGGGCTGGGGTCCCACTTGAGGCCTACTTCGACCTTCCTGATTCCCTTGCTGACACTGCTCATTGGGCTTCCCCCTCCTCGTGACCTGGCCGTCGTCGATCCGCCAGGATGTCCCGGACACACGCTACGGCGTAGGACTGACAACGGAGTAGCTTCCCTGGTCAGATGGGTGCGACAAGCCGCAGGGCGAGGCGGGTCAGGGGGTCCGCCGCCACCACGGGGATCATTGCCTCATGACATGGAACGGGGAAGAACTCGACGTCGAGGCCTACTTGGCCAGGCTCGGGCACACGGGTGGGGCGAAGCCGGATCTGGACACCTTGCGCGCGCTCCACAGGGCGCACGTGGTGGCGATCCCCTTCGAGAACCTCGAAATGATGCTCGGCCGTCCGGTTCCGCTGGACCTTTCCGCGCTGCAGGACAAGATGGTCCGCGGGCGGCGGGGAGGTTACTGCTACGAGCAGAACCTCCTGTTCGCGGCGGCTCTGGAGCGTATCGGCTTCAGTGTCACCGGACTTGGGGCGCGCGTCAGGGCCGGGGCGTCCACCACGCGCGCGGTGACGCACATGCTCCTGAAGGTCGAGGTGGACGGCGAGGCGTGGCACTGTGACGTCGGCTTCGGCGCCGACGGGCTGCTCGAGCCGATTCCGCTGCGCGACGGCGCTGAAACGCAACAAGGGGAGTGGCGATTCCAGCTTCACCGTGAGGACACCGGGGTCCTGGTCCTGCGGACATGGCGCAGTGCCGGATGGTTCGACTTGTACGCCTACACCTTGGAGCCCCGCTTGCCTGTCGACTACGTAGTGATGAACCACTACACGTCGACTCACCCCAAGTCGTCCTTCATCCGTCGGCCGGTGGTGCAGAGGGCCGCTCCGGAGGTGCGCCGCAGGCTGGTGGGCGATCGGCTGAGTCGGACGCATCCGGATGGCTCGGTCGTCGAACAGGACGTTTCTTTGGGCGAATTGACCACGATTCTCGCTCGGGAGTTCGGTATCGAGCTGGATGCCGCTGACGCTGCCGAGTTGATCCGGGTGCACTACGCCGGAGCGTGACCCGGGTCGCGCTCCGCGCCGTACGATGGCCGCGGTGCTGGACAAGTGGACTCGCTGCACCGTGGTGGACCGTCGGGGGTTCGAGCGAGGGCAGCGGAAATGGGCGGGGCTTTTGGGGGAGCCGGGGTTCCGGGGCAGGGCGG
>RBWT01000174.1 GCA_004010275.1 Streptomyces huasconensis | reverse complement strand
CTCCGGGCTCCGGGCTCCGGGCTCCGGGCTCCGGGCTCCGGGCTCCGGGCTCCGGGCTCCGGGCTCCGGGCCAGCATTTAGCAGGCTCATGGTTGCTTGGCAACCGTTCCACCACCTTCTTCCTCCAGCAGGCTACTTGGCGGACCGGCGCCCGGACATCCGCGAGGTCAGAGGGGCGGGCCCGGTGGCGCCGCCTGCCCCTGGCCTGACAGGTCGTCCACCAGAAGGCCGAGCGTGGCCTCCTCATGGAGCGCGACCCCAAGCGCGGTCATGGCAGGGGCAAGTCCCGGGTCCCAGGCCGCGCCGACCGGCCGGCCGTCGAGCGGCAGCTGAGGGATTCCCTCGGCCTGGCTGCGAGCGGCCAAGAGCTCGTAGTCCTCGGCGCCCATGCGCCATGGCCGGGCTCCGTAACGGCGGATGATCCGGTTCGCCAGAGCGATGCCCGGCCAGTCGAAATCACCGTGGTACGCGAAGCGGCAGCCGGTGGCGGCGAGGGCGTCCAGCAGCGTGAGGACCACTGTGGCGGCGCTGCCGGAGGTGCATACCAGGGGGCCGACGCAGGCGGCGTCCGCCGCGGCCTCCACCACGCGCGGGTTCTCACAGATGTGGATCACCGTCCCGGCAGGCAGGCGCAGCCGCAGGCCGTGCAGGTCCCGCGACGTCAGGTGGGCTTCGGCGTGCCGGTCGGCCCGCTGCCTCAGGGCCTGCTCCTGCCAGCCTCCGCCCACGGGTCGCAGCCCGTACGTCAGCACCGTGCTGGAGACCTCGTCCGGTGTGACGGACGACAGCCGCCACAGCGCGCGCCGGCCGGCGGCATCGTCGGGGAACTCGGTGCGGTGGGCGAGGGCAAGGCCGCGTTGGACGAGGCGGGCGAGCCAGGTGCCGTCGTCCAGGCCGTGTGCGGACCCGGTCGCCATGACGGCGAGTTCTCCTCTGCCGCGGGTGCCGCCCCCTTCCGGGCCGAGCAGCGCGGTGAGGACGTGGACTGCCTGGTGGAGCGTCCGTACCGCCGTCTCGGGCGTCACACCTCTCGGGATGCCGGTACGGCGGAGCAGGTCGTACCACTGCGCGGTCCAGTCCTGGCCGGCGAGCGGAGAGGCGTCCAGCGCCGAGGCGAGTGAGGACCAGACATGCTCGCGCTGTGCCGCGATGCCCGCACGGACGGCACGGCGGTCGGTGAGCGGCTGACCGAGCTCCTCCAGGACCTCTCTGAGACCGAGCCCGGCGGCCGAGGCGCGCAGCCGGGCGTCGAGCGCGTCCAGGCGCACGGTGACGGCGGCCCCTGTGAACGGCCTGCCCAGCAGGAGGGAGAGGCCGTTGCGCTCTTCGGCGGTCACCGCGGTCAGCCGCAGGGAGCCGGTGGCCTGCACGCCGTTGCTCTCCAGGCGCTTGCGGACCGCAGCCCAGAGCCGGGTGAGCCCGGGACCGGCCAGCCAGTCCCGGGTCGCTGCGGGCAGCTCGCTCATACGGACACCAGACGCCGGTGCCGGCCGTTCCAGGTGTAGTGCAGGGTGGCCACCCGCGCACATGGGGATCGCGGAGGCACTCGTAGATGTGCAGGGACGGTACCTGCGGCCAGTTGCCCATGAGGCGTTCGCTGGTGAGGACGAAGTCGAGGTCCAGGTCGACGAGGATGCGTCCGAGCCGCCCGTGGGTGGGTTCGTCGACCTTGGCGAAGGCGTCGTCGAGCAGGATCAGCCGCGGCGCGTGGGGCGCCGACTCGGCGAGGCCGGTGAAATGGGCGGCGGCCGCGGCGAACAGCACGAGGTAGGAGAGCACCCGCTGCTCGCCCTGGCTGAGCCCGGTGCGGCCGGTCAGTCTCCGTCTGCGCCCCGGAGCGGCGTCCTCGACCACGAAGGTGTGGAAGCGGAACCAGTCGCGGTAGTCCAGCGCGGTCCGCAGGTGGGCGGCGTAACCGGCTGAGGGATCGGCCCGCCGGGCGTCCTCGATCCGGCGCTGCAGCACCTCGCGGAGCTGCTCGGTCTGCTCGCGCGTACGCAGGCTCGACGGGCTGCGCAGCAGCTCGACGGCCGCCTGGACATCGGCGTCCGCGTCCTCGTCCAGCTTCCACAGCAGCTCCACACCGAGACCGTGGGAGGTGCGTACGGTCCGCAGGGTGTCGTTGAGAGCCGCGATCAGGTTGGCCGCGGTGATGACCTGGGCGGAGAGATGGTCGCCCAGCTCGCCGGTCAGGAACCGCTGGAACACCTCGCGTTCGCGCTCGGTGAGCCGTCCCCGGGCCTCTGCCGCCTGGACGGCGATCCGCTCGCCCACGGCCGCGACGTCGTGGGAACCGTGGTCGTCGATCAGGCGGCACACCTTGATCCCGTCGCGCTCCTCCAACTGCGCGTCGTAACCGCCCGCCAGTTGGTCGCGCAGGTCGGTGTGCCGGTTGAGCAGAGTGCTGTCCGACACCTCGTCCCTCGGGCGGCCGAGGGTCTGTTGTACCGCGTCGGCCAGCGTCCGCAGCGCCCGCAGACGGCTGCGGACGTCCGAACCGGGATCGTCCACCATGTCCTCGGGCAGTGCGGAGCGGTCCAATCCGGCGCCCCGCACCACCTCGGGCCGGCCGAGCGCACCGCGCAGGGCGCCACCGGTCGCGATGACCGCCTTCTCCTGGTCGGCCAGATCCTCATGCAGGCGCTTCTCCTCCTCCTCCGCGCGTACGCGCCGGTCGTGGAGGTCGTCGCGGGCCCGCCGTGCCGCCGGAAGGGCCTGGGCGGTGTGCGTGATGCGCCGCCTGGCTTCCTGCTCGCGGGCGAGGATCTCTTCCTCGGTCGCCCCGATGGCCTCCTCGCGGGTGCGCAGGCCCTGTTGGGCGGCTCGCAGCCCGGCGAGGCGGAGCCGGTGACCCTCCTCCGCGGCCAGGCGGCCCTCCCGGGCGCGCTCGTACCGTTCGGCATCGGCGTGGTGGGCGGCGAGCCGCTCGCCCGTGCCACCGATCGCCCGGCGAAGATGTCCGATGCCGGTGAGGAGCGCGGCCAGCGCCGTGCGTACGCGTTCCAGCCCGACGGCGTTGCCGGGCAGGTCATGGGCGGTGGCGGTGGCGTCCGCCTCGGCACGTGCGGCTACGGCGGCGGCGCGGGCCTCCTCGGCCTGCCGTGCCGCGCTGGTCGCCTTGGCGGTCAGGTCCCGCAGAGCCCTCCCGGCCGACTCGGCCCTGCTCCAGGCGGCGGTGAGATCTCGGGCCCGGGGGAAGTCCTGCTCCGCGAGTCTGAGGGCCCGGCGCCGGGCATCGGCCTCGGCCAGTCCATGACGGGCATCGGCCAGCCGCTGCTCCGTCTGGGCGAGCCGCTCCTCCAGCCCGGCCACGATGCGCCGCCGGGTCTCGGCGCGTACGGCGGCTCCCACGTACTCGGCGTCCCGCTTGTGATGCCGGCCGCTGAGGACGCCCAGGCGCCAGCTTCCGTCGTAGTACACCGCGTCATGCGCGGTCGTTTCCTCGGCCGGTGCGAGCGCGACGGCGGTCAGCAGGCGCTCCACCTGCTCGGACGTGACACCGCACCCCGGTTCGGGCGCCGGGCGCAGGGCCGAGGCGAGGGTCGTCCAGTCCGGTGGCGTGGAACAGGGACGCAGCAGCGTGTCACGGGTGCCGGGAGCGACAAGGGCGCCGTCCGCGCCGACCCACGCGTCCAGGATTCCGCCGGCTTCCAGCGCCGCCTCGAGACCGGCCCGGTGGGCGGGAGGCAGATCTTCCGTGAAATCCACCAGCCGGTAGAAAGGCGCCCCGGTGCCCGGCGTCCTTTCGGCGACGCGGTGGTGGGGGACCGGCGGCTCCGGGTCGATACGTCCCTCCCACTCCCGCTTCTCACTCGCCAGGCGGTCGTGTTCCTCGCCGAGCCGGCCGACGGCCAGCGCCAGGGTGTCCCGGCGCTCGGTGAGTTCTTCGCCGTAGGGTTCCAGCGCGGCATGGGCCGCCTGCCACGCCTCACCGTCGATGTCGGGCGGGAGCGTGCGGTCGACGAACGGGGCGTCAGCGGCGTTCTCGCAGGCGACCGCGGTACGACTGCGTCCAGCTGCGGGCAGCCGGACCCGACGGCGGCCCGCGTACGTGTCACCCACCCGGCGATCCGGCGGGCATAGGCACCGCTCTCCTCGGCGACCTTGTCGCGGTCGGCGTCGAGACGACCGACGGCCTCTTCCGCCTCACCCTCCAGCCGTTCGCGCTCGATGTCGGCCTGCGACGCCCGGCTCCGGGCCTCCTCGGCCCGCGCGGTGAGACGCGTGACTTCCTGGACCATCCGCGTCCGGTTCTTCACGACCGCCTCGGCGTCCGCAAGCTGTCGCTGCCAGGACAGCAGTCCGTCCCGCGTCGCGGTCGTGTCCACGCGGACGACCGATGGCTGCCGTACGGTGCGCGTCTCTCCGTCCGGAGCGGTCAGCTCCGTCTCGACGGCCTGGGAGCGGACCGTGCGGGGCAGGGCAGCGGCCTCGCCGAGATGGCCGGAGGGAAGCCCGGCCCGCTCCGCCTGCGTCCGCAGTTCCCGGTGTTCGGCGCCCAGTTCGGCGAGTCGGCTCCCCAGGTGTTCGACACCGTCGGCGAGCCGCTCGGCCGCGTCCTCCTCCGCGCCGTGCGCGTTGCCGAGGGCGGTGAAGGCGGCCACGGCGGCGGTGTGCAGCGCCTCGACCGTGCTGCGGCGTTCCGACAGTTCGCGCAGGCTGCGGTAGGCATGACCGGCGTGCAGGGCGGCGAGGTCGGTCCGGGCGGCTTCCTCCTCCTCGCGCAGGGTTTCCAGCCGGCCCCTCGACTCCTCCTCCCGCGTCCTCAGCTCGCCGGTCCGCTGTGCGGCGTCTCCGGCCGCCCGGCGCCGCCGCGCGAGGACTTCCAGCTCCCGGTCGACTGCTTGCGCGGAGCCGCGCAGGACCCCGGACAGGTAGCCGCGGTAACTGGAGAGAAAGGTGCGCAGCGCCGTATCAGTGCGCTCCAGGCGGCCGAGTTCGTCACGTACGGCGTCGAGGTCGTGGAGGTTGCGCGCGACCTTCTCGACCACGTCTTCGTCGAGTCCCGGCAGGGTCTCGCTCAACAGGGAGGCCAGCCCTCCGTGCTCGATGCGGTCCCCGACCGTGGGCCGCCGCAGCCGGTGGAGGAGCTGGGTGAGGTTGCGGTAGCGGGTCGCGTCGGTGATGCCGAACAGCTCCCGGGCCACCCGTGAGCGGTGGAGGACCGCGCGGTCGGTGGTGTTGTCGGAGCCGATGACCTCCTTGAGCCGGTCGATCGGCAGGGGCTTTCCGCCGTCGGCCAGGTGCAGGTCCTCACCGACCCGCAGTGGAGTGACGAAGAACGTGGGCAGCGCCTTCTGCGTCGACTTCGAGGCGCGGATGGCGGCGCCGAGTGTGAGGTGGCGGTGGTCGCCGTCGGCGGTCGAACCCTGGAACTCCACCCATAGGTAGCCGAGACGGTTGGTCTGCTCGAACCCGTCCAGCATCAGCCAGGCGAGGGTGGTCCGGCCGGTGCCCGTCGCGTCCAGCGCCCGTGCGTCGCCGTCCAGCAGATACGGGAGCAGCATCTCCAGCGCCTTGGACTTGCCCGCGCCGTTCTTGCCGCGCAGGAGCAGCCGCCCCTCCCCGAAGGCGAACTCCTGCTCGTCGTACTGCCACACGTTCTGGATGCCCGCGCGGTGCAGCCGGAAGCGGGTGCCCCCGGTCGTCGTGGGGCCGGAACGCGGCAGCGGGACGAGGCCACGCGCATCGGTGGTCACAGCGGCAACTCCTCCTGGACGTCGGCACCCTTGCCGGTCGCGGTGGCCGGGCGCATGGTCACGGTGGGTGGCGTAGCGCGCCGCCGCGGCCAACAGCACCCAGCCGTCGCCGCCGGGGCGCGCCCCGCGGACATCGGTCACGGTGCGCCCTTCCGGTGCCTCTTCGGCGTACCTTTCCGGCAGGCCGTCTCCCTCGGCACGCAGTCGCCCGGCGCGGGCCATCAGCCGCATCCGGGCCAGCAGGTCCAGCACGGCTTCCCGCAGGGCGGGGAGATCCTCCAAGTAGCCGCGCTGCCAGTTGCTGCGCTGCCCGTACTCGGCGATCAGTCCGGCCAGCACTTCGTCCACCAGGCCGTCCGGGACAGTTACGCCGATGACGAGCGTGCCGCCGGTCGCCGGGTGCCCGGGCTCCTGCGGCCGGAGCTGCTCCACGAGCCGCTCCACCAGCAACAGCGCGGCTTGCGCCACCGTCCCGGTGCCCGGCAGGTGCAGATCCGTCAGCTCGTCCTCGGGGTCCATCAACGCCACTCCCTCGGCACGGATCTCCATCTCCAGGCCCAGGATCTCGGAGAACGCCTGCGCTTCCCGGCGCTGGCGGGTGCGCAGCCAGTCGCGTTCGGCGTCGGTCAGTTCGTCGAGGTGGACGACGGGTGTCTCGACGAGCATCCGGCGCACATACGTACGAGGTCCGCCGAACCCCGGGTCCGCTGCCCGCCGGACCAGGTCGGCGCCGTCACGGGCCTGGGCGAGCGGGCCGGCGACGACGACGCGGGCCAGCTCACGGTCCACGGTGATCAGGGCCTCTCCGCCCGCGTCCTGTGCGAGCGCGGCCACCTGGCCCTCGGTCTCGATGAGGACGCCCCACTCGACCAGCAGCCGCAGAGCCGCGACCAGGGTCCGCTTCCCGGCCGCCCTGCCCGTCTCCTCCAGCTCGATGCCCGCGTCGGCCGCGGCGGCCCTGATGTCGGCGACCAGCTGGGAGAGCAGCAGTTGTTCGGGGGCGGTCACCAGCACGGAGAGGGCCAGGGCGAGGCAGGCGTAGGTGTGCGGGCTGAACGGGGTGCCGGTGGAGCGCTCCAGCCGGTGGCCCGAGCCTGTCCCCAGTCCTGCCTTGAACAGCCGGGCGTATGAGCTGTCGACCAGTAGGCGGTAGCCGAGTACTTGCTGGAAGCGCCTGCCCAGCCAGTCGGCATGCCTGCGGATCAGCGGGAAGAGATCGGCGTGCGGGCCGTCCGAGGTGACCAGCGGATGGGCGAGCAGCAGCCGGGCCGCGGTGCGGCGCTCGACGGCGAGGGCCAGATCGTGTGCCGAGGGAAGCGTCACGACACGCTCACCTCCGCGTCGCCGTCGGCTGTCTCGGCGGAGGTGCGGCCGACGACCAGCTCCAAGTCGTCCAGCAGCAGGTCGCCGTCGGCCGAGTGCAGGACGCACCGTACGCCCGCGACGCGGCGCACGGTGAGCCGGACGCCCAGCTCGGCGTCCTCGCTGTGTGCCTGGTGGAGATCGAACTCCGGCGCGCCGTCCCCGCCCGCGCCCGCTTCGCGACGCCGGAGCTGCGCATTCCCGAGCGCGGTGGCCAGCAGCTCCAGGAGCAGTGCCAGCGCCGCCGAGGTGAGGCGGACCTCGGCGAACCGGCCGACGCGCTGCGCAGCTCGTCCGCCGCCGCTGCCCTGGCCGCGGCCCGCTCACGGGCAGCCTCGCGCAGTCGTCGTTTCTGCGCGGAGTGGTCCTCCACCGCGGACGTCCGGCCCCGCTGGGCGCGGCTGCCCCGTTCCCGCAGGGCCACCGGAACCTCGACCACCGGGCCGGTCCACCAGCTCGTATAGGCGGGCACCACCTCGTCGGCGGCCGGGGATATGCCCAAGTGACGGGCGCCGTAGAGCCCAAAGGCGGCGACGGCGATGTCATGAGCGTCCTGCGGCGTCGCTTCCTCGAACCACCGGGCCAGCCGCAGCAGGTCCTTGCGCCGGGACATTTCCCCGGTGGCCGACCGCAGCATTCGTTTGGCATTGGCGAGCAGCGACTGCAACGCGCGCAGGGTGGCGTCGCGCAGCTGGTCGACCTGGCTGCCGTGGCCGTCGGTGTCACGGAACCAGCCGCGCAGGCCCTCCCAGTCGGCGAACGCGCGTCCACGGCTGCGCTGAACCCGCGTCTCCAGTCGGCCGTCACCCTGCGACGACAGGCCGGTGAGCCCCTGCGCGTGGGCGTCCAGCCGGGCCAGCAGGCCCGGAATGTGGGGCCACAACCTGTCCAGCGCCGCCGAGATCCGGGGCGCGCGGAACGCCACGTCCTCCGTGATCGCCTCGACGTAATCGAGGAGCAGCTCCTTGAAGCCCTGGTACTCGGCACTGTCCAGGTCGTACCGGGCCAGTACCTGGCCGAGATACGCGTAGAAGTCCCGAACGGAGTCCGCGAACTCGGTGAACTGTACGAACAGCGTGCTGACCCGTTCCAGCCCGTCCTGTGGCTCGATGCCGCCGGGCGCGGTCACGAGGTCGGCCAGCTCTCTGAGTCCCCGCTCGACCAGGGCGAGCAGTTCGTTGCTCACCTCGCGGGCGGCGTCCGCCTCTGCCAGTACCCCGTCGGCGTCCCGCTGGATGCGCTCGCCCAGCTTCGACAGCTGGTAGCGCGCACGGGACCGTTGGTACTCACTGATGCTGGAGGCCTTCACGGTGTGGCTGCCGCGCAACAGGTTGCCCCACCGCACGAGTTGCTCCAGCCGGACGGTGAGCGTGTCGGCGTCGAGCCCGGCGGCGGGGCCCTTGTCCTGGCGCAGCTTCGCCAGGACGTCCGGGACGGCCAGGTCTGCCAGCAGGGTCCCGCAGAAGACCCGCATGATGGCGAGGTGCTCCAGCCGTTCGGGCGCGCTGAGGTAGGAGTACGCGTCCAGCCGCCGCCGCGCTTCGCTGTGGACATCCTGCGCCGCGGCGTTCTGCCCTGCGCCGGGTGCGGGTGCCGCCATGCCCACGAGATTACGCGGCGCATCCGGCCGCCGCCGGTGGGTGGCGGAAAATGCCACAGACGCATGCCACGAAGGGCGCTGCGCGTCGCGTACGTCACTCATGTGGCCTACCCCTGGCTCGGCCGTGCCCCCGCAACGGTGCCGCAGGGCACAGCCGTAACCGCAACGCCCGTAGTGCCTGGGCTACTTGCGCGGAGGCCTGGGCCAGGGCGTTCCGCTCGCGGCGGCGTCGAGGACGTCGCCCAGCCGGAGCCAGGCCGTGGGGCCCGTATGGCCGGCTGGACTCGCTGCGAACCGTTGCCACGCCTCGGAATTGCTGCCGAGGGCGGCGCGCACGGTCGACATCACCGCCGGGTGCGCTGCCCGGCCGTGGGGACCTCTGGACTTGAGGGCCGTCCAGGCGGGCAGGGCACGGATCAGTTCGGGCTCGATGGCAGGCAGGTTCAGCACGGCGCCGACCCATGCCTCCCGGAGGTTCGGCCCACCGCCGAGGCGCTGGCGCAACTCCCGCGTGAGCACCAGCAGCGCGCGCTGCGGGTCCGAGTGGCGTATCAGTACGTCCGCGAAGGACAGGCCACGGCGGCACGCACGGAAGGAGAAGGCCAACAGGGCCTTCTCCACCAGGTTGTCGTCGCCTGCGTGCCGCCCCAGGTAGTCGTCGAGGACAGCGTCAGAGGCGCCCGCGAGGTCGCGCACGGTGACCTGGCCCGGCCGGCCGAGGGACGCGGTGCGCCCCGGGCCGGGGTCCGGGAGCGGCTCGGCGATCATCCGCTCGATGGTGTCGAGGAGTTCCCGTGCCTGCTGGACGCCCGAGTCCAGGCCGTACCTGCCGTGATCCGGGCGCCTGGCGAGCCCTCGGCGCGCCTCCTGGCAGATCAGTCGGACCTTCTCCTTCACTTCCGAGGTCACCACCGGCAGGTGTTGCAGCAGGTCGCGTACCCAGCGCAAATCTTCCGCCGAGTGCACTTGCGCCTGCGGGTCGGGTTCCCACAGCTCCAGAGCGACGGCCGCGTGTGCGGCGAACTTCTGGGCCAGAGAGGCCAGCTGGTCTTCCGAGGCTCGCCAGGGGCGAGGACGCCCGTACTCCTGTGCCTGGTCGGGATTGAGGATGTACCGCCACTCTCCTTCTGCGGCACGCGCGATGCGCAATATGGCAGCCCGGCATCCGAAACGCAGACCGTACGCGTCGTCGTCCGACAGGATTCGGTCGATGTGCTTACGCTGCCCAGGAAGGAGCTCCGCCAGGTCGTCCGCGAAGTGCTCCCTCACTTCTTCCTCCGTTGCTCCGTCCCGGCGCATGCGGCAGATCCGGGTGGTGAGCACGGAATGCGGGAAGGAGGCGAGGTCGTCCTGGGCGATCTCCGCAAGGAGTTCCGGCTCAACGTCCCAGGGGATGCTGCCGAGCAGGTGTTCTCGGATGGTGTGTCCGGCGTCTTTGTCGTCAGACCACTCGACGAGGAGCCGGTGATGCTCCGCGTGCGCGGTCACGACCTGCTTCCACATGGTGCGCCAAGCCCGCTCGGCAGCTTCCTGTCTCTCCAGCCACGTCGACGTCCCTTCACCGACTTCCTCGTCGACGAAGGGGTAAGACGGCAGCAGATCGACAGCCGCAGTGAATACGGTTCTATGCAACCGGTGCTGGCGCAGAACCAGTTGGGCTTCCGTCGGAGTCTCCAACAAATCCACTGTCATGCGCTGCTGAACCGGCGCCACCCGGCCGCGCAACGCCTCTGCCACGCCGTCAGCCACTATGTCGTCGGCGTGTGCCGCACCGAGGCGGCCGAGCTGGGTGGCAGCACAACGTCCCAGCGACGCATGCCGCAACTGCGGCGTGCAGGAGGGATGGGAGAGGGCCAGCAGCGCCAGGTCCATGGACGGTGCGTAGAACGGCTCCGTCTGCGGTGGCTTCCGGGCCAGATCGCTGTCGACCGCGGCTTCCAACAGCCAGGGCGGAGCAGAGCTGCCGTAGGGACCGCGCAACAGCGCTTCGAGCAGTTCCCGTCGCTCCGTCCCGTCCTCCAACGCCCGGGCCTGCTCGGCGGCCATTCGCGTGGGCGGATCATCTGCGCCGCCGTCGGCGACGATCGCGCACAGGAAGGTCCAGGGAAGACTGGGGGCGACTCCACCGCTGTCCATGAGGCTCCGATCCGTGTCAAGGGCTGGCTTGAGTGCTCGTCCGGGGCCGCGCCGGGCCAGACCGCGGGTGACGAGCATGGCGCCCGGTTCCTGCCCCGCCCGCCTCGCTCCAGACGCCAGTGGCTCCGGAATTATCTTCATCAGCAGCAGACCCATACAGTCGGTGATGACATGTCGGCGTCTGCTGCACTGGCGCCGAAACGGTTTTGCCAACCATTCTCGGCGAGCCATGGCCGGGGTCCCAGCTCGTGGCCGAGGCGCAGCGACTTGGACGGTCCCCGCTGGCTCCCTGCTGCCAAGTGCCTTACGCCCCACGGCGTGCGCCACACCCACCGCGCTGGGATGGAGGACCTGGGCGCCGCGAAGGCCCCATCGGCGAACGCACTGGCCACAACGATGGCTCCGTGTCGGCGCGCTATGACCACGTCACCTCTGGCATGCGCAAGAGCCTCATGCTCGGACTGACAGAGCAGCGGGAGGTGGCGCTCGGCACCTGTCTGGCGATCTACCTCAGGTCACCGGTGCGCGTGCTCAACGAGTTTCTGCAATTGCGCAGGCTCGCTCTCCACGGCGTTGCGTAGACGCGGTTGGCCTCTGCTGCCGGACGGGGTGAATCCGGCAGCAGAGGCCTGCGTTACGACCCTGCCTTACTTCCGGGTACTGACGCCTCGTGCCAAGGATCCGGCGGCGGTGATGAGGGCGACACCTACTCCCTCGTGACCGGTCAGGGAGAGGACCACACCGGTGGTGCAGCCGACTGCGGACAGCCCGATGGTGACCCAGGCGAGAGCGTTCTGTGAGCGCGGGCGCTCCGCAGGGGTCTCGTTCGGCGTGTGCGGCTCGTTCGGCGGCGTCCCGTGCGGCTGCTGGTCATCCGGGTGGCTATTTGTGGTGGGCATGACAGACCTTCGTTTGCGGGCGTGCGGCAGCACGCGGTGAATGGGTGAAGGGACTGTGGACCGGCGCAGAGTTAGCCGCGCAAGTCCGTTGGTCCTGTCCGGTGGCGCCCCCGGACAGGGAGGAGACTGCACCGCGCGGGGAACCAGTTCGAGTTCTCGCGAATTTGCCGCCAGCCGCTGGGGCGACTCTCCGGCATGTGCTGTTCGCAGGCCTCATTCACGCCTTCTGAGCTGCGGTTTTGCGCGTTCGGGCTCTGCAATGAGTCGCTGTGCTGTCACCACGAGCTCGAATTTTCGCGAACGCTTGAGTCGTCCCGGTCCCGCTGTTACGGCCATCGGGCCGTACACCGCTGCCTCGTGAAGTGCCCGTCTTTCACGCGCGCTACAGGCCCGGCGGCAAGCCGCGCAACCGGCATGACCAGGCGGCTCGGCGTCCTAGGCCATCACCGAGGCCGGGGCCGGCCCAGCCTGCCGATCAGGGACGTTCGCGGCCTGGACTCGGCCCAGGGCAACGCCCTGATGGACGGGAGCAGCACCGACGCCAACTGCCGCGTCGGCATTTCGGCGCACGGCGGCCACGCCACTTCCGGCAATGCAAGCTCCACATGCTGGCTTGGCCCAGCCGGGGAGACAGCGGCAGTTGGGGCGGACGCCCAGTGGCGGGAGCAACAGACGTGGCTCAATAGGCACATGGAGATGGGCGAACGCTGGGCATACCGTGCAAGGCCAAAGGATCTGGGCAGCGCGGTTCGCCAGGTGGAGATCGTTCGAGTGGGCGGTCCTGACAGGCCTGGCTGGTTCCACGTGCGGTTTCTCGAAGGTGATGCCGCTGGCCTGCAGGAGTGGATCAGTTCCGCCTCTCTCGTGGCACCGTGGGCGGATGTCGACACATTCCGTGCGGGCGACGCGGCGGAGCTGGCGCTGGCGGAGTCCTCTCGCCACGTCCGGGGCGGCACGGATTTCGAGGCCGCGCGGATGATCCTCGGGTTCGTCGGCCCGAAGAACAGGCTGCGCGTACGCCGCACGGTGCCAGACGCAGGCGTGTTGGAACTGAGTCGCCTCGACGAAACGGCACCGCTCATCGGTCTCGAGGCCGCAGAACTCCGCAGCGACGCCATGGTCCACGAGAACCGCCACGGCATGTGCCTGGCAGGGTGGCCGGTCACCGAGCGGGTCGCCCGCCACGTGGCCGGCCGCTTGGCCGACGAGATCCTTCCGGAGGTGGACCGCAAGCAGCAGGGCATCGAGTACGAGCGTGCCCAGTCCTCCTGGTACTCCTACAGCCGACGGGACGACCGGAAGCTGGACGCGGAGGCAGCTGTCCTGCGAACCGTCCGGGCCTGGTGTGGCGAGGACAAGGCCTACCGTTACGACGAGTTGGTCGCCCTGCGTGCCGAGGTCATCCGGCTCGGTGAGCTGGTCGGGGAGGCAGTCAAGGCGCTACTCGACCGAGGCCACGGAGTCATCGCCTCCACCATTGAGCGCGACCTTGGCGTCCATATCGCCACCGTTGATCCTGACGTGCGTCGATGACACCATGCCACGGCTCTGGCTCTGGCTCTAGCTCCGGCTGCTGAGGCGCTGGCTGAGTCTGCGGCCTCTCCTTCTCCGGCCGGTCCGGGTGCCACCCGTCCAGAAAGGGCCGCAGTTGCTTCTTCGTCGGCTCCGCGTGGAAGTCACGGGCGGCCAAGCCCCGGCCGTTCGTGGTGGGGTCGAGCTGATCGGCCTCCGCGTTTCCCCAAGCCGACCACTCACGCAGCCGCTCAGACTCGGCAGTATCTTCCGACGAGGCGGCGACTTCATCCAACGCGGCACAGAACGCCCGGATCTCACCCGCGGCCCGCCACTGCTCAAGGGCGGTGCCAAAGTGCTCGGCCCGTACGGCGTGAACCGCCTTGACCGAAGCCGCACTCACCGCAGCCTCCCACTCCCGCCGCTCGCGCTCCTCGCGCTCCGCCTCCAGCCGCCGACGCTCGGCCCCTTGGCGCTCCCGCTCCTCCCGCAGACGCCGTTGCTCCGCCTCTCGTTCCAGCCGGGCCTGCTCCTGCTCCTCCGCGCGTGCCTGCAACGATCGGAAGATTGAGGTGATCTGTCCCTCCAACGGCTTCTTGGCCGTGTCGGCCCATTCTTTCCTCCAGCCGTAGTTGTAGCTGTACCCCGAGTTCTCGCTGACCAGCAGCTCCAGTTCACCGGACGGCTCGAACTTGTGCGCCGGCGTTACCCGCTGCCAGTCGTACGTGCGCCGGCCCGGCTGCTTGGGGACGTACCGGACCTGCTTCTGCCGCTCACGGAAGCCGATCTCGTACGTCCTGCCGTGGACCGTCAGCAGCGGCCTCGGCTGCCTGCGCTTCTTGGACACCGCGATCTCGCCGTACCGCGCGCGAGCCTGCTCGGCGAGCAACCGAATCAGCGCCAGCACCCTCGGCAGGACTTCCTCGGAGATCTCGAAGGCGCTGTGGTTGTCGGTAATCGCGGCGAGCACGTCCTCGACGTCGGTGATCACGCGGCTGCGAGCCAAGCGGATACGGTTCCACTCGGTGTCGTCTTCACCGGTCACCCGGAGCAGGCCGAGGAAGAAGTCGCCCTTCACCCGCCCGCTGTACTTCAGGTGGTACCCCTCCGGAGCGCACTGCCGCGCCGCGTCGAACGCCCTGCGATACCGAGCCCGTTCCGCTTCGCTGGGGTCCGGGACCCGTAGGAATCGTCCGGCTTCCTGCACCTGCTTGATGAGCGCCGGCCCGACAGCCGCCGACGACGGGCGCGGAGACTTCACAGCCCGTTTCGGAGCGGGCTTCGTCGCGGTCGGGGGAGTGGCATCGTGCGATTGACTGGCGGCAACCGGGGCCCCGGTTTCAGACGCCGCCGCGCGAGGCTTGCGTGGAGCCAACTCCGGACGGTCGGGATGATGCCCGTGCTCCAGATAGAAGCGGCCCGCGTCAGTGATCTCCGCCTGCCACTTCCCCTTCTTCCTGGGCATGGTCACCAAGCCCCGGCCCTTGAGCGCGCGAGCCGTGACGGCGAGCTCGGGGCTGTCCGACGTGACGGGGTCGGTTCCGCTCCCGATACGGGTGAGGAGTGCGAGCTGTCGGTCGTTCAACGGAGACCAAGGGTGCATGGCGATCGTCGTACCGTCTCAGGTCTGCTCGGCACAAGCCGTGCAGTGCCTCATTCGGGGCGCGAAACGCAGGTCAGCCCGTACTGATATCTCAGTACCGGGCCTGACCTGGTGTTTCAGCTGTCGGGGTGGCGGGATTTGAACCCACGACCTCTTCGTCCCGAACGAAGCGCGCTGCCAAGCTGCGCTACACCCCGATGTCGTTGCTCCAGCGTCCCGCATTGCTGCAGGCCGTGGCGACATCGATTACTTTAGCGGACCGGCGGCCTGAGACGAAATCCGGTTTTCGGGGCCCCGTGGTTCGGGGCGGGTGCGGTCCAGGGCGATGGTCAGGAGAGCCAGGGCGTAGATGGCCACGCCGAAGGTGAGCGCGTTGCCCAGGACGCCTGGGTAGCCGTGGGCGTCGACGTCCAGGAACGGGTAGGGGTAGCGGGCCGGGGAGGCCGGGGGCAGCAGGGCGCCGCGGGTGAGGGTGAAGGCCAGGTAGGCGGCGGGGTAGAGCAGCCAGAGGGCCGCATGGCGGGGGCGGAGGCCGCCTGGCCTGGTCAGGAGCAGCCAGTCGAGGGTCACGCCGACCGGCGTCACGGTGTGCAGGAGCTGGTTGGCGTACGAGTGCCAGCCGGCCATGGACGTCGCGTCTCCGGTCATCGAGAAGCCGCCGGGGCCGTTCGCCAGGACCAGGTGGTAGACGAGGCCGGTCGTCGCGATGCAGAGGAGCGTGCCGCCGGTCACCCACGGCGGCAGCGGCCGGTGGCCCCGCCAGGCCCGGCGTGCGGAGAGGCCGAGGACCACCGCCACCAGCAGGTTGCTCTGGATGGTGAAGTAGCTGAGGACGCGGAGCGGGCTGCCGGTGATCAAGTCGATCGTGATTCCGGTCACCGCGGCGAGGGCGATCAGTGCGCGCAGGGCGGCCGCGACGGGACGGCGTACGGGCGGCACGACCGCCTCCGCCGGGACGCCCGAGGCGCTGGATATGCCCGAGGTTGTCGGATTGATCATGCTTTCCACGGTAGGGGTACGGCCGTCAGAACCGTCGCCCCCGGCCTCCGGCCCTGGCCCCCAGGGGACGCCTCCGCAGTCCGGCCCCAGCCCTCAGCCC
>RBWT01000173.1 GCA_004010275.1 Streptomyces huasconensis | reverse complement strand
CGGCATCACGGAGACGCCGACGAGCCTCACCGAACGAACCCACCCACGCCGAGCACTCCCCGGCCCCGGACACCACCCCCACCCCAGCAGGCACACCGCCGCCCACCCCCTCGCCCCCCGGCTACAACGACCTCATCGGTACCACCATCGAACCCGGCAGCGCGGTCCTCGCCCAACTGCTCGGCGGGGAACCCGTGTTCATCGAGGACTCCGCGACCGACCCCCGGATGACGACCCACGTACGCCTCCGGTTCGGGCCCAGCATGATGCTGCCGCTCCAGGCCGGCGGTCGGCTCATCGGGACGCTCGCACTGCCCCGCAGGCGGGGCGCTCCCGCCTACACCGCCGCCGAGCGGCTGCTCGCCACGCAGTTCGCCTCGCAGGCCGCCCTCGCGCTCGTCCTCGCCGACGCCCAGCAGAGCAGGGAGCGCCTCGCGGTGTTCGAGGACCGTGACCGCATCGCCCGTGACCTGCACGACCTCGTCGTCCAGCGGCTCTTCGCGACCGGCATGATGCTGGAGTCGACGCGCCGCAAGGCGGGCTCGCCGAAGGTCGAGGCCACCCTCGACCAGGCCGTCGACGAGCTGGAGTCCACCATCCAGGAGGTCCGCACGGCCATCTTCGCCCTCCAGCAGCCGCCCGCCGACGCCCCGACGACCTTCCGCGGCAAGGTCCTGCGCGAGACGGCGGGCGCCGCCGCGCTCCTCGGCGTCCAGCCCTCGGTGCACTTCGGCGGCGCGGTCGACACCCGGATCGCGGACCCGGCGGCGAGCCACCTCCTCGCCGCCCTGCGCCGCGCCCTGGCGGCCGTGTCGCGCCGTACCGGCGTCACCCGGGTCGACGTGGCGGTCGACGCGCGGGCCACCCTCCCCGACGGCCGCGACGGCGTACGTCTGACGGTGTACGACGACGGGGACACGGACGGCGTGGAGGCGGGCACGACGGTGACCTGGCAGGCACCGTTGTAAAGACAGCCCGGCGGCGGCGCGTCAGAGCGCGACCACCGTCACCTCCGTGGCCTTGACGCTGGTCCACACCTCCACCCCGTCCGCGAGGCCCAGTTCGGCCGCCGCCTGCGGAGTGATCTCGGCGACCAGGTCGGGCGCCTGCGCCGAGGCGACCAGCACCCGCAGCCTGCTCCCGGCCGCGGTGATCTCCCGTACCGTCCCGCGCCACACGTTGCGCGGACTGCCCTCGGGCCTGTCGCGGTGCACGGAGACGGCCTCCGGCGCGATGACGGCGAGCCCGCGCGCCCTCGGCCGGCGGATCGGCGACGACCAGCCGCCCCTCCCCCGCCAGGACGAGCGTGCCGTCCGCGGCGGCCGTGCCCGGCCAGGCGTTGCGGCCGAGCATGCGGGCCACCCAGGGTGAACGCGGATGCCGGGTGACCTCGGCGGGCGGCGCGTCCTGCAACGTCCGCCCGTCGTCGAGTACGAGGACCCGGTCGGCCAGCGACACCGCCTCGACGGGGTCGTGCGTGACGACGAGGCAGACTCCGCCGAAGCCGTCGAGGTGGCGCCGCAGGGTGTGCCGTACGTGGGCGCGGGTGGTCTGGTCCAGGGCGGCGAGCGGCTCGTCCAGGAGCAGCAGCCGGGGCCGGGCCGCGAGCGCCCGCGCGAGGGCGACCCGCTGGGCCTGCCCGCCGGACAGCTGCGGGGGCCTGCGGTGCGCGAGGTGGCGGACGCCGAGCCGGTCCAGCCAGGCCTGCGCCTCGTGGCGGGCCCGCGCGCGCCGGACGCCCTGGGCGCGCAGTCCGTAGGCGGTGTTGCCGAGGGCGTTCAGGTGCGGGAAGAGCGCGCCTTCCTGGGGCACCCAGGCCACGCCCCGGCGGTGCGGCGGCAGGGCGGTGACGTCGTGGTCCCCGAGACTCAGCCGGGCGTGGGCGCGGGGGGTGAGGCCGAGGAGGGCGCGCAGGAGGGTCGTCTTGCCCGCGCCGTTCGGGAGGACGGCGATGGTGGTGCCGGGTGCCGCGTCGAGGGTCAGTTCGTTGGCGCCGGTGACGACGGCGTGCAGGCCCCACTTCTCCTGCGGGCCGTCCTTCTGCGGGCCGTCCTCCTTAGCGCCGTTCTTCTGCGGGCCATTGCCCTGGGAAGCTGCGGCTTCGGCGAGCGGGCCGGGCCCGCCCTGAGCCCCCTCCCCCGCCTCCACCGAGCCGTCCCCCGGCGCCGCGGCCGGCCCGGCGGTCCGCAGGGTCGCCCCGGCCGACCACCGCCCCCGGCAGTCCGATCAGTACGGCCATGGCGATGGCGAGCAGCAGCAGCGACTGGGAGGTCGCCGCCTCCGGGGAGTCCTGGAGCAGCAGGTACACCTGGAGCGGCAGCGTCTGCGTGGTCCCGGGGAGGTTGCCCGCGAAGGTGATCGTCGCGCCGAACTCGCCCAGCGCCCGCGCCCAGGTCAGCGCGGCCCCGGCGACGAGCCCGGGCGCGACCATCGGCAGCGTGACGGTGAGGAACACCCGTACGGGAGAGGCCCCCAGCGACGCCGCCGTCTCCTCGAAGCCGGGCCGCAGCCCGCCGAGCGCGCCCTCCAGGCTGATCACGAGGAACGGCATCGACACGAACGTCGCCGCGACCACCGCGCCGGAGGTGTGGAACGGCAGCACGATCCCGAACGTGTTCTCCAGCCACGGCCCGAGCAGTCCGCGCCGCCCGAAGCCGAGCAGCAGCGCGACGCCGCCGACGGTGGGCGGCAGCACCATGGGCAGCAGGACGAGGGACCGTACGAAGGCCTTGCCGGGGAAGTCCACGCGCGCGAGCAGCCAGGCCAGCGGCACCCCCAGCAGCAGGGAGAGTCCGAGCGCCCAGAAGGACACCAGCATGGACAGCTTCAGGGCCTGGGTGACGCCGGGCGCCGAGAGGTGGGTGGCCAGGTCGCCCCACTCGGTGCGGACGAGGATGCCGATGAGCGGCATCAGCAGGAACGCGACCGCGAGCACCGCGGGCAGCGCGAGGGCCAGCGGCGTCGGGGGGCGGCCCGTCGAGCGGGTGAGCGGACGGGGGCGGGGGCGGCTCATCGGCGGTCCTGGGGTCGGTGGTCTGACACGGGGCGTACGACCGGGCGCCCGCCGCGGGGAGGCGGAGGCGTACGACCGGGCGCCCGCTGCGGGGAGGCGGAGGGCGCCCGGAAGCCGAGGTCCCGCAAGGGGAGGCCGGGCCAGGTGCCCCGGCCGCGGCCGCCCGCTACGGCTTCGTGAAGCCCGCGTCCCGCAGGATCTTCTGCGCCTCCGAGCCGCCGAGCCACTTCACGAACGCGGCGGCGGCAGCGCCGTGCGCGGACCCCTTGAGGGTCGCGGCGGGATAGGACGCCACGGCGTTCTGCCCGGCCGGGATCTCGACGGCGTCGACCTTCCCGGGCGCGGAGGCCGCGTCCGTCCGGTAGACGATGCCGGCGTCGGCCTCGCCGAGTTCGACCTTGCTCAGCACGGAGCGGACGTTGGCCTCCTTCGACACGGGCTTCACCGCGACGCCCTGCCGGTCGAGGACCTCCTTGCTGTAGCGCCCCACCGGCACGGTGTCGTCGGCGAGCACGACCTTCAGACCGCGGCGGGCGAGGTCCTTCAGTCCCTTGACGCGGTCCGGGTTGCCCTCGCGCGTGGCGATCACCAGCCGGTTCTTGGCGATCACGGTCGGCGCGCCGGTCTCCGCCCTCAGACCGTCCATGGTCTTCGTGTCCGCCGTGACCAGCACGTCGGCGGGCGAGCCCTGCTTGACCTGCGCGGCCAGCTCCTGCGACCCGGCGGCGGAGACCGTGAGGTCCGTGCCCGGGTGGTCCTTCTCGTACGCCTTCTCGGCGGTGGCGAAGACAT
Organism: Streptomyces huasconensis; assembly: GCA_004010275.1. Classification (GTDB taxonomy): domain Bacteria; phylum Actinomycetota; class Actinomycetes; order Streptomycetales; family Streptomycetaceae; genus Streptomyces; species Streptomyces huasconensis. The sequence goes on along the minus strand of RBWT01000173.1, from coordinate 12,449 downwards.
CGGTGAGGGACGAGGCGGCGAGGACCGTGAGGCGGACGTCCTTGCCGCCTCCCTTCGTGCCCGCACTGTCGTCGTCACCGCCAGCGGCCGCGAGCGGGACGAGCAGCGCGACGGCCGCGGCGGCGACGGCGGCGCGGCGGACGGCAGGGGACTTCGGATGGACCGGGAACATGGGTGGGACTCCTCGCTCAGGCGCGGTCGATGTGCACGCTGGTGGACTTGACCCGGGCGGTGGCCTCCACGCCGACCTCCAGGCCGAGTTCCTCCACCGCCTCCCGGGTGAGCAGCGAGACGAGGCGGTGCGGGCCCGCCTGGATCTCCACCTGGGCGGCCACGTCACCGAGCTTCACGGCGGTGACGATGCCGGGGAAGGCGTTGCGGGCGGAGGTGTACGGGACGTCGCCCTCGGCCACGCCGCCGCTCTGCGCGATCTCGACGGAGAAGGCGGCCAGGTCACGGCCGTCGATGAGCCGCCGCCCGCCCTCGTCGCGGTGCGTGGCGACCCGTCCGGCGTCCGCCCAGCGGCGGGCGGTGTCGGGGCTGACCCCGAGCAGACGCGCGGCCTGCCCGATCGTGTAGGACTGCATGTGCGACAAGATAAGCCCGATCGGGCGGCATCTGAAATATTCAGGGCGTTCCTCCATGGCAGATGCGACCCTGCATGGAGAAAGCTATGAGAGCGTGACTGCCGCAGGTCGGCAGGCATATCTCGCCCCGGTCGGCCAACTCGCCCCCGCATGGCACTCTTCGGCAAGCGCGACCCCAAAGACGGCCCCAAAGACGGCCCCAAGGATCAACACGAGGACGACGGTGACGGCGACCGGTCCGACATCGGCGCCGGCCCGGGGCCCAGCGCGGCCCGGGCCCCGAGGTCGAGGAAGCCGCCCCCCGACGAGCCCACCGACCTGCCCGCCCGCTCCTGGTGGTCGGTGCTGCGGCGCACCGGCAAGGAGTTCCTGGACGACGACCTGCCGGACCGGGCCGCCGCCCTGACCTACTACGGCGTGCTGTCGCTCTTCCCCGCCCTGCTCGTCCTGGTCTCGATCCTCGGCGTGATCGGGAAGAAGGCCACCGACTCCGTCCTGGACAACCTGGACAAGCTGGCCCCGGGCCCGGTGCGCGACCTGCTGAGCGACGCCGTACGGCAACTGGAGGACAGCGGCGGCACCAGTGGCGCGGTCGCGATCACGGGTCTGGTCCTCGCCATGTGGTCGGCCTCGGGTTACGTGGGTGCCTTCATCCGCGCCTCCAACGCCGTCTACGACCTCCCCGAAGGCCGCCCGATCTGGAAACTGACGCCCCTGCGCATCGCCCTGACGCTGATTCTGATGATCCTGCTGGCCGCCAGCGCGCTGCTCGTGGTCTTCACAGGGCCGCTCGCCGAGCGCGCGGGCGACGCCATCGGCGTGGGCGACGAGGCCCTCACCGCCTGGTCCATCGCGAAGTGGCCGGTACTCCTCGTCATCGTCATCCTGATGATCGCCCTGCTCTTCTGGCGGGCCCCCAACGTCCGCAGCCCCGGCTTCCGCTGGCTGAGCCCCGGCAGCGTGCTCGCCGTACTCCTGTGGCTGCTGGCCTCCGGCGGCTTCGCCCTCTACGTCGCGAACTTCGCCTCGTACAACAAGACGTACGGCACCCTGGCCGGTGTCGTCATCTTCCTGGTCTGGCTGTGGCTGTCGAATCTCGCCATCCTGCTCGGCCTGGAGTTCGACGCCGAGCTGGCCCGCCAGCGCGCGATCAGCGGCGGCATGCCCGCCGATGAGGAGCCGTACGTGGAGCCCCGCGACACCCGCACCTGGCCCCACCCCCGCGACTCCCACCACCCCGACCCGGCCTCCTGACCCGGCCTCCCGGCCCGGCGCCGTGCCCCGTCCTCGGCACCCGTCCACCTTTTCTCGGAGAAAACGGGTGACCTGACAGGTTTGTGTTCGTTTAAGACGTGTCGGGTCAATGAAGGCACTCGCGTGCCCGCTGGAGTAAGGGTGTCGGATGGCGACCTTGTGTCGGCCGGCCGTTTCGGTTCCGGAATACGTCATCACCATGGAGGACACGCTTGAGCTGGCACGCTCGCGGCATGCGGACCATCCTCAGCTGCCCCTTGCGTTGCGGCTGATCGAGAACACCGGGGTACGGACCCGGCACCTCGTGCAGCCGATCGCCGAGACGCTCATGCACCCGGGCTTCGAGGAGCGCAACCGGCGGTACGCGGCCGAGGCGAAGGCCCGGGTACCGCTGGTCGTGCGGCGCGCACTGGAGGACGGCGAGCTGCGGGCCGCGGACATCGACATGATCATCTACGTGTCCTGCACCGGCTTCATGATGCCGTCGCTGACCGCCTGGCTGATCAACTCAATAGGCTTCCGGTCCACCACGCGCCAACTGCCGATCGCGCAACTGGGCTGCGCGGCGGGCGGGGCGGCGATCAACCGGGCGCACGACTTCTGCACCGCCAACCCGGGAGCGAACACGCTGATCGTGGCGTGCGAGTTCTGTTCGCTGTGCTATCAGCCCACCGACCTCGGTGTCGGATCGCTGCTGTCCAACGGCCTGTTCGGCGACGGCGTGGCCGCCGCCGTCGTGCGCGGCACGGGCGGCCACGGCATCCGGCTGGAGCGCAACGGTTCGTACCTCATCCCGGAGACGGAGGAGTGGATCGCGTACGACGTACGGGCGACCGGCTTCCACTTCCTGCTGGACAAGCGCGTACCGGGCACCATGGAGCCGCTGGCGCCCGCGCTGTCCGCCCTCGCCGACGAGCACGGCTGGGACGCCTCCGACCTCGACTTCTACATCGTGCACGCGGGCGGGCCGCGCATCCTCGACGACCTGAGCACCTTCCTGCGTGTGCGGCCGGAGGCGTTCCGCCACAGCCGGGCCACCCTCACCGAGTACGGGAACATCGCGAGCGCCGTCGTGCTGGACGCGCTGCGCCGGCTCTTCGACGAAGGGGGCGCCGCGGACCAGGCGCGCGGCCTCCTCGCCGGGTTCGGCCCCGGCATCACCGCCGAGATGGCCCTGGGCCGGTGGAACCGCACGCCGCGCCCCGCGCCCGGGGAGACCCGATGACGGCCCAGCCGCTGGTCACGGCGGCTTCGGGCAGCGGCCTGGTCGTACCGCCCGGTGAAGGCCGCACCCTGCGTGCGGCCGCCCAGGACGTGACGTTCAAGGTGACCGGCGGGCAGTCGCGCTTCTCCTCGAGCTTCGAGGTGCGCGTACCACCGGGCTTCGACGTCGGCGCCCATGTGCACGCCCGCAGCGAGGAACTGTTCTACGTCCTCGAAGGCGAACTGGACGTGCTCGCCTTCGAGCCGCGCGTACGCACCGCGGACAGCTGGCGGGGGTGGCGGTCCCCGCGAGGCGAGCGTGTGGTCCGCGCCACGCCCGGCACGGTCATCCTGGTCCCGCCCGGCTGCCCGCACGCCTTCGCCAACCTCAGCGGCGCCCCGGCCCGGATGTTCTTCCAGTCGTCCCCGCCCCCGGACCACGAACGCTACTTCGAGGAACTCCTGGAGATCCTCTCCGCCGACGGGCCCGTGGACCACGAGGCCATCGCCGCACTCCGCCGCCGCTACGACATCGAGCAGCTCACACCGCTGCGCCACGATCCGCCGACGCCGAGCCGGCCATGACGAGGAGCCAGTGATGCAGGACGAGACCGCCCCGCTGTACGACGTGTCAGACCTGCCGGCCCTCGAATTCGACCCCTTTCTGCGCCAGGCGTCGCAGACCGCCCCGGTCATCCGGGTCCGGCTGCCCCACGGAGCCCCCGGCGAGTGCTGGCTGGCGACCCGGCACGACACCGTCCGGTTCGTCACCTCCGATCCGCGGTTCAGCCGTGACATCGTCGGCCGGCCTCTGCCCACCATGAACAGGTACCTCATCCCGCTGGACCGTGCGGTCAGCTTCGTCGACCCGCCCGACCACACCCGGGTCCGCTCCGTGGTCGCCTCGGCGTTCAACCGTTCCGGCATGGCGGCCCTGCGCCCCCGCGCCCAGGCCGTGCTCGACCGGCTCGTCGCCTCCATGGTCGAGGCCGGACCGCCCGCCGACCTCATCCAGCACGTGACCTCGCCCTTCCCCATGCACGTCATCGGAGTGGTGCTCGGCGTGCCGGAGGCCGACCGGCCGCGCCTGTGCACGTGGGCGAGTGCCATCCTGACCCGGGCGAGGGACGAGGCGGAGGTCGAGCGCGGGCGTCTGGTCAGGGAAGAGGCCAGCGCCTACTTCCTCGAACTCGCCCACGAGCGCCGGCGCCGCCCCCAGGACGACCTCATCAGCGACCTGGGAGCGCTGTCGACAGCGGCAGGATCGAGGAGGAGGAACTCCTCGCCCTGACCACGCTGATGGCCCTCAACGGCTGGCACGCGGTGCGCAACCACACCTCCAACATGGCCTACCTCCTCCTGACCGACGACAGCCTCAGGAGCCGCCTGCGGTCCGACCCGCAGGCGGTGCCGGCGGCCGTGGAGGAACTGCTGCGCTGGATTCCCCACAAGCACGGCGTGGGACAGGCCCGCATCGCCACCGAGGACGTGGAGGTGGGAGGCGTCCTGGTCCGCCGCGGCGAGGCCGTCTACGTCTCGTACGTGGCGGCCAACTGGGACGACCGGTGCTACCCCGAACCGCACCGCATCGACATCGACCGCGAGGGCCCGCCCCACCTCGCCTTCGGCTACGGCCCCCACCACTGCGTGGCACCGCTGCTGGCCCGCATGGAAGCCGAACTGCTCCTGACCACACTGCTCACCCACCTGCCCGACCTGCGCCTGGCCGTCGCCCCCGAGAACGTGCCCTGGCAGAAGGACGTACTCATCCGAGGACCGGTGACCCTGCCGGTCGCGTGGTAGCCGGGTCAGGGCTTGGGTGTACCGACGGGAGCGCTGCCCGCTCAGCCAGAAGGCCCCGACCGGGGTGGACATCCCGGTCGGGGCCTTCTCGTGTCTCGCACGATGATCGTCAGACTCTCGGGCCGGCGGCGGGCCGGCTGACGGGCTACAGCGTGTCGCTCATCACGGAACGCCGGCCGAGGGGCACAGTAGGCGCAGGTGGAATCGTTCCTGCGCCATGACGCTCTGGTGGGGCGGGTGGACTCGAACCCACGGCCGACGGATTATGAGTCCGCTGCTCTAACCGGCTGAGCTACCGCCCCTAACGGCGCGTCGCGCACATTTGTGCGCGCCGTCTGCCGCAGCATAGCCGCTCATACGATCTCCTGCTTCGCATGGTCGGCAACGCTCGACCATGATGACCTCAGGGCGGCCCGCGCGGTTCCACCGGGCACGAAAAAGACCCCTGAGAGGTTCCTCAAGGGTCCTTCCGTACAGCTCTCCCGACTGGACTCGAACCAGTAACCTGCCGGTTAACAGCCGGCTGCTCTGCCAATTGAGCTACAGGAGACCGAGCTCCCCCGACTGGACTCGAACCAGTAACCTGCCGGTTAACAGCCGGCTGCTCTGCCAATTGAGCTACAGGGGATCGTCTCGTTTTGCATCGAACGCACCTACCTGGGAACTCTCCGGGCGGCGGGCGCTCGCTGCGACACATACATTAGCGCAAGCAGGGGGGTGCTCCGCCAATCGGTATCCCCTCGGCCGACCAGCGGGCGAGCGAAAGACCAGCGACAGACGCGTGACAGCCGTGCGACAGACGTGCGACGCCGACGCAAGGAAAGGGTGGCAGCCATGCGATACCGGCTCACATTCGTGGCGGGACTGGCTCTCGGGTACGTGCTCGGGACCCGGGCCGGACGCGAGCGATACGAGCAGTTGAGGAAGTCCGCCCGCCAGATCGCGCAGAACCCGGCCGTGCGCAACACCGTCGAGTCCGCGGGCCAGCAGGGGCGCGAGGTGGCGGGCAAGGCCTTCCACACGGTGTCGGAGAAGATGGGCGACCGGATGCCCGACTCGGTCGCCGACCGGGTGCGGTCGCTGCGCGAGCGCGGGCAGGGCTCCGCCCAGGACGACTGGGGCACGAGCAACACCTAGGCGGCGGGCACGAGCCCACCCCTGCCCCCCGGACCACCGGTGGCCTCCGTGCCGCCGGTGGTCTTGTGCTGCCGGTGGCCTTGTGCCGCCTGGGGTTCGGGGCACCTGGTGCGGTGCGGCAGAATTCCCGGCATGGGGATAGTCGCAGGGTTGGACAGTTCGCCCGATTTCACGCGCATTGTGGTCTGTGACACGGACACGGGCGCCGTACTCAAGCAGGGTTACGCCCCGCATCCGCTGGAGAGCGCGGAGGGCGGCGGCCGGCCGTCCGACGTCGACCCGCAGGCCTGGCTGCTCTCCCTCGGCGAGGCGGCGGGCGGCGGGCTGCTCGAAGGCGTGCAGGCCATCGGCGTCTCCGCCCAGCAGAACGCGCTGGTGCCGCTGGACGGCCACGGCAACACGGTGCGGCCCGCGCTCGTCGGCAACGACCGCCGGGCGCAGGTGGCCGCCGTGGACCTGATCGACGGCCTCGGCAGCCGCGAGGCCTGGGCGCAGGCCGTGGGGTGCGTGCCCCAGGCGGCGCAGCCCGTGACGAAGCTGCGCTGGCTGGCCAGGACCGAGCCGGAGGCGGCGCGGCACGTGGACCGCCCTCATGCAGGCCCCCGACTGGCTGGTCTGGCAGCTCCTGGGCCGTCCCGCGCGGCGTACGACCGACCGCGGCGGGGCCTCCGGCACCGGCTACTGGTCGGCGGCGACCGGCGCGTACCGCCCGGACCTCGTCGAGCTGGCCCTCGGGCACCAGGCGATGCTGCCCGAGGTCATCGGTCCCGCCGAGCCCGCCGGGACGACACCCGAGGGGCTGCTGATCTCGGCCGGCACCGGCGAGACGATGGCGGCCGCCTTCGGGCTCGGGGTGCGGCAGGGCGACGCCGTGGTGTCCCTGGGGGCCTCGGGGTCGGTGATGGCCGTGCACCACGAGGCGCTGGTGGACGCGCGCGGGATGATCACCTCGCTCGCGGACGCCACCGGGATGCATCTGCCGGTGGTGCACACCATGAACGCGGTACGGGTGCTGCGCGGCACCGCCGAGATGCTGGGCGTCACCGATCTGGAGGAGCTGTCCGCGCTCGCCATGAAGTCGACGCCGGGGGCGCACGGCCTCGCGCTCCTGCCCTACCTGGAGGGCGAGAAGACTCCGAACCTGCCGCATGCCGCGGGGACGCTGACCGGGCTGCGGCGCGAGTCGATGAAGCCCGAGCATCTGGCGCGGGCCGCGTTCGAGGGCATGCTCTGCGGGCTCGGCGACGCGCTCGACGTGCTGCGTGTGCGCGGAGTGGACGTGCGGCGGGTGTTCCTGCTGGGGGCCGCCGCCGAGCTGCCCGCCGTGCAGGCGGCGGCACCGATGCTCTTCGGCACCCAGGTCGTGGTGCCGCAGCCCGCGGACTACGCCGCGATCGGCGCGGCACGCCAGGCCGCGTGGGCGCTGACCGGTCAGCTCCCGCTCTGGCAGGGTGCGGCGGCGCAGATCTTCGAGCCGGGCGAGGAACTGGCGGTGGGTCAGGCGGTGCGTCAGCAGTACACGACGGTCCGGGAGCAGGCGCACCCCGGCGCGTTCTCCTGACCCCCGCTCAGCTCCGCGGGAGCACCGCTCGGCCCTCGGGCGGACCCAGTTGTTGACCGGGCCTGAATTTTGACCCGGTCATGGGTTAATCGGTTGTCGCCGGGCGGGTCGGGTGTCGCAGGATAGGGGGCGACCTCGCCCTACGTGCCGACACCCGACTCCTCGAGAGACCGAGCGTGCTCATACGACTGCTGCGGACGTACCTGCGTCCGTACAAGAAACCGATCGCCCTGCTGGTGCTGCTGCAGTTCCTGCAGACGTGCGCCGCGCTGTATCTGCCCACCCTGAACGCCGACATCATCGACAACGGTGTCGTCGAGGGGGACACGGGTTACATCCTCACCTTCGGCGGCATCATGATCGCCGTCACCGTCGTGCAGATGGTCTGCAACATCGGCGCCGTCTTCTACGGCGCGCGGACCGCCTCCGCCCTCGGGCGCGACATGCGGGCCGCCGTCTTCGACCGCGTGCAGTCCTTCTCCGCGCGCGAGTTGGGCCAGTTCGGCGCCCCCTCGCTGATCACGCGGACCACCAACGACGTCCAGCAGGTGCAGACGCTGGTCCTGATGTCGTTCACGCTGATGGTCACCGCGCCCATCATGTGCGTCGGCGGCATCGTGATGGCGCTCGGCCAGGACGTGCCGCTCTCCGGTGTCCTCGTCGCCGTCGTGCCCGTCCTCGGCATCAGCGTCAGCCTCATCGTGCGGCGCCTGCGTCCGCTGTTCCGCACCCTTCAGGAGCGGCTCGACACGGTGAACCGGGTCCTGCGCGAGCAGATCACCGGCAACCGCGTCATCCGCGCCTTCGTGCGGGACGCGTACGAGAAGGAGCGCTTCCGCGAGGCCAACGCCGACCTGACCGACATCTCGCTCGGCACCGGCAAGCTGAACGCGCTGATGTTCCCGATCGTCATGACCGTCGTGAACATCTCGTCGGTCGCGGTCGTCTGGTTCGGCGCGCAGCGCATCGACAGCGGCGCCATGCAGATCGGCGCGCTCACCGCGTTCCTCGCCTATCTCATGCAGATCGTGATGTCCGTGATGATGGCCACCTTCATGTTCATGATGGTGCCGCGCGCGGAGGTCTGCGCCGAGCGCATCGAGGAGGTCCTGAGCACCGAGAGCAGTGTGGTGCCGCCCGCCGACCCGGTGCGCGAGCTGCGCCGCCACGGCCACCTGGAGATCCGGGGCGCGGGCTTCCGCTACCCCGGCGCCGAGGAGCCCGTCCTCAAGGGCATCGACCTGGTCGCCAGGCCCGGTGAGACGACCGCCGTGATCGGGTCGACCGGCAGCGGCAAGTCGACGCTGCTCAGCCTCGTACCGCGGCTGATCGACGCGACCGAGGGGCAGGTCCTGGTCGGCGGGGTGGACGTGGGCGCCGTCGGGCCCGCGCTGCTCGCCCGGACCGTGAGCCTCGTCCCGCAGAAGCCGTACCTCTTCGCGGGCACGGTCGCCACCAACCTGCGGTACGGCAATCCGGACGCGACGGACGAGGAGCTGTGGCACGCCCTTGAGGTCGCCCAGGCCAAGGAGTTCGTGACGGGCCTGGCGGAGGGGCTGGACGCGCCGATCTCGCAGGGCGGCACCAACGTCTCCGGAGGTCAGCGCCAGCGGCTGGCCATCGCGCGCACCCTCGTACAGCGGCCGGAGATCTACCTCTTCGACGACTCGTTCTCCGCGCTCGACTACGCCACCGACGCCGCGCTGCGCGGCGCCCTGTCCCGCGAGACGGCGGAGGCGACCGTCGTCATCGTCGCCCAGCGCGTCTCCACCATCCGGGACGCCGACCGCATCGTGGTCCTCGACGAGGGCCGGGTCGTGGGCACCGGCAGCCACCACGAGCTGATGGCGGGCAATGAGACCTACCGGGAGATCGTGCTCTCCCAGCTGACGGAAGCGGAGGCCGCGTAATGGCTGGTCCTGGCGGACCGATGATGGGCCCCGACTCCCGGTCCATGGACTTCAAGGCCTCCGGGAAGCGGCTGCTCGCGCAGTTCCGGCCGGAGCGCGCCACGATGTACGGGATGATCGCGGCCGGAGTCCTCAGCGTCGCGCTCTCCGTGCTCGGCCCGAAGATCCTCGGCAAGGCCACCGACCTGCTCTTCGCGGGCATCGTCGGCCGGGACATGCCGGACGGCCTGACGAAGGAACAGGCGATCGAGGGCCTGCGCGCCAAGGGCGAGGGCGGCATGGCCGACATGCTCACCGGCGTCGACTTCACGCCGGGCGAGGGCATCGACTTCGGCGCGATGGGCGAGGTCCTGCTGCTCGCGCTCGGCACGTTCCTCGCGGCCGGCCTGCTGATGGCCGTGGCGACCCGGCTCTCCAACCGCGCCATCAACAAGACGGTCTTCCGGATGCGTGGCGACGTACAGGAGAAGCTGTCGCGGCTTCCGCTGTCGTACTTCGACAAGCGGCAGCGCGGCGAGGTGCTGAGCCGTGCCACGAACGACCTCGACAACATCAACCAGACGCTCCAGCAGACGGTGGGCCAGCTCATCAACTCGCTGCTGACGATCATCGGCGTACTGATCATGATGTTCTGGGTGTCGCCGCTGCTCGCGCTGGTGGCGCTGGTCACCGTGCCGCTGTCGTTCCTCGTGGCGACGAAGGTCGGCAAGCGGTCGCAGCCGCAGTTCGTGCAGCAGTGGAAGACCACCGGCAAGCTGAACGCGCACATCGAGGAGATGTACACCGGGCACGCCCTGGTGAAGGTGTTCGGCCGGCAGGAGGAGTCGGCGAAGGCGTTCGCCGAGCAGAACGACCAGCTGTACGAGGCCGGGTTCAAGGCGCAGTTCAACAGCGGCGTCATGCAGCCGCTGATGTTCTTCATCTCGAACCTCAACTATGTGCTGGTGGCCGTGGTGGGCGGTCTGCGGGTCGCGTCGGGCTCGCTGTCCATCGGTGACGTGCAGGCCTTCATCCAGTACTCGCGTCAGTTCTCGATGCCGCTCACGCAGGTCGCCTCGATGGCGAACCTCGTGCAGTCGGGTGTCGCGTCCGCCGAGCGGGTCTTCGAGATCCTCGACGCGCAGGAGCAGGAGGCCGACCCGGTGCCGGGCGAGCGTCCCGCGAGGCTGAGCGGGCGCGTCGAGATGGAGCACGTCTCCTTCCGCTACGCCCTGGACAAGCCGCTCATCGAGGACCTGTCGCTGGTCGTGGAGCCCGGCCACACCGTCGCCATCGTCGGACCGACCGGTGCGGGCAAGACGACGCTCGTCAACCTCCTCATGCGGTTCTACGACGTGACGGGCGGGCGCATCACCCTGGACGGCGTCGACATCGCCCGGATGTCGCGGGACGAGCTGCGGGCCGGGATCGGCATGGTCCTCCAGGACACGTGGCTGTTCGGCGGCACCATCGCGGAGAACATCGCGTACGGCGCGGCGAAGGAGGTCACGCGGGAGGAGATCGAGGAGGCGGCGCGCGCGGCCCACGCGGACCGCTTCGTGCGCACGCTCCCCGACGGGTACGACACCGTGATCGACGACGACGGCACGGGGGTGAGCGCGGGCGAGAAGCAGCTCATCACCATCGCGCGGGCGTTCCTCTCCGATCCGGTGATCCTGGTGCTCGACGAGGCGACCAGCTCGGTCGACACCCGCACCGAGGTGCTCATCCAGAAGGCGATGGCACGGCTCGCGCACGGGCGCACGTCCTTCGTCATCGCGCACCGGCTCTCCACGATCCGCGACGCCGACACGATTCTGGTCATGGAGGACGGGGCGATCGTGGAGCAGGGGACGCATGATGCCTTGCTGGCGGCCGGTGGGGCGTACGCGCGCCTCTATGCGGCGCAGTTCGCGGAGGCGGTGGCCGAGGTCGACTAGGGGCGTCGTGGGGGGGTGTCGGGGTTCTGCGAGTGCCGGTCTCGTGTGGCTGAGCGCGCGGTTCCCCGCACCCCTGACGGGGCGCTTCCTGGGCGGAGTGCTTCAGTCCAGGTAGCCCCTCAGCTGCTCCGCGAACGCGTGGTCGCGGAGTTTGTTGAGGGTCTTGGACTCGATCTGGCGGATGCGTTCGCGGGTCACGCCGAAGATGCGGCCTATCTCCTCCAGGGTGCGGGGGCGGCCGTCCGCGAGGCCGTAGCGCAGCTGGACGACCTTGCGTTCGCGCTCGCCGAGCGTGGACAGGACCGCCTCCAGGTGCTCGCGGAGCAGCAGGAACGCGGCGGACTCCACGGGTGAGGCGGCGTCGCCGTCCTCGATGAGGTCGCCGAGCGCGACGTCGTCCTCCTCGCCGACGGGCGCGTGCAGCGAGACCGGCTCCTGCGCGAGGCGCAGCACCTCGCTGACCCGCTCGGGCGGCAGGTCGAGCTGGGCGGCGACTTCCTCGGGCGTGGGTTCGTACCCCCGCTCCTGGAGCATGCGGCGCTGCACGCGCACGACGCGGTTGATGAGCTCCACGACGTGCACGGGCACACGGATCGTGCGGGCCTGGTCGGCGAGGGCGCGGGACATGGCCTGGCGAATCCACCAGGTCGCGTACGTGGAGAATTTGTAGCCGCGGGCGTAGTCGAACTTCTCCACCGCCCTGATCAGGCCGAGGTTCCCCTCCTGGACGAGGTCGAGCATGGTGAGACCGCGGCCCACATAGCGCTTGGCGACGGAGACGACCAGGCGGAGGTTGGCCTCGATGAGGCGGCGCTTGGCCATCCGGCCCCTGACGACCAGTTTGTCGAGGTCCAGGGCGAGCTGGGAGTCCAGGTCGGGGGTGTTGCCCAGCTTCTCCTCGGCGAAGAGGCCCGCCTCGACCCCGCGGGCGAGTTCGACCTCCTCCGCCGCGGTGAGCAGCGGGATGCGGCCGATCTCGCGGAGGTACTGGCGGAAGAGGTCGGAGGACGGGCCGGCGGTGTCGGTGCGGCCGCGGGGGGCGGGGAGGTCGGCGGTCTCGGGTTCAGGGCTCGGG
>RBWT01000172.1 GCA_004010275.1 Streptomyces huasconensis | reverse complement strand
TCCGGGCCGCGTGCGGCAAGACGTCGGCCGGGGCCGGCCGGCGCGTCGCCGGACCCCCGTGCCCGCACCGCCGCCCGCGTCCGGCGCGGACTGCTCCGGGCGCTGCCCGTCTCCCCCGTCCGTCGTCCTCCTCGCGCTCTTCCTCGCGGGTCCGATCGGCTACTGCGCGTACATCGCCTTCACCGACCTCCAGTTGACCGGCCAGGCCGAGTCCAGCTTCATCGGTCTTGACAACTTCCGCGAGGCGTTCGGCGACGAGCGGTTCCTCAACGCGGTCTGGCTCACCCTCGTCTTCACCGTCCTCTCCTCCCTCATCGGCCAGAACACGCTGGGCCTCGCCCTCGCCTCCCTCATGCAGCGCGCGTCGAAGCCGGTGCGCACACTCACCGGCGCGATCGTCGTGACGGCCTGGGTGCTGCCGGAGGTCGTCGCGGGCTTCCTCCTCTACGCCTTCTTCCGCCGCGAGGGCACGCTCAACGCCGTCCTGGACTTCCTCCATCTCCCGTCCCAGAACTGGCTGTTCACGCTCCCCATCCTGGCGGTGTCGTTCGCGAACGTATGGCGCGGCACGGCCTTCTCGATGCTGGTCTACTCCGCCGCACTCAACGAGATCCCCAAGGAGATCACGGAGGCCGCGCAGGTCGACGGCGCGAGCGGCTGGCGCCGCATGTGGCACATCACCCTGCCCATGATCCGCCGCTCGATCGGCACGAACCTCATGCTCAACACCCTCCAGACCCTCTCCGTCTTCGGCCTGATCTGGGTGATGACGCGTGGCGGCCCGGGAAACCGCAGCCAGACCCTGCCGCTGTTCATGTACGAGCAGGCCTTCCAGAAGAGCATGATCGGCTACGGCACGGCCGTGGCCCTGCTCCTCCTCCTGGTCGGCTCGCTCTTCTCCCTCGTCTACATGCGCCTGCTGCGTACGGAGGTCTGAGTGCCCGCCGACAAGCGCCCCCGCACGCTCCGCTCCCGGCGCGCCAGGCACCGCCTGGCGGCGGACGTCGGCCTCCTGGCCGTGGCGGCGGCGTTCGTACTGCCGCTGGCCTGGGTGGTCCTGTCCTCCTTCGACCCGGAGGCTGACCTGAGGGTGCGGCTGCCGGGCAGCCTCACCCTGGACAACTACGACAAGGTCCTCACCCCCGAGATCACCTTCACCCCCCTCCTCAACAGCCTCCTCCTGTGCGGCGGCGGCACACTGCTGACGGTGGTCTGCGCGGCCCTCGCCGCGTATCCCCTGTCGCGTTACCGCTCCCGCCTGAACCGCCCGTTCATGCTGACGATCCTTTTCGCGACGAGCCTGCCGATCACCGCGATCATGGTCCCGGTCTACGCGCTGTTCGTGCAGGTCGACCTGATCGACACGATGCAGGGCACGATCTTCTTCTTCGCCGCGTCCCAACTGCCCTTCGCCATCTGGCTGATGAAGAACTTCATGGACGGCGTCCCGAAGGAGTTGGAGGAGGCGGCGTGGACGGACGGCGCGTCGTCCTTCCAGTCCCTGCTGCGGATCGTCCTCCCCCTGATGGGCCCGGGCGTGGCCGTGGTGACGGTCTTCTCCTTCGTCATGATGTGGGGCAACTTCTTCGTCCCCTTCATGCTCCTGCTCACCCCCGACCAGATGCCGGCGTCGGTCAGCATCAACGACTTCTTCGGCAACAAGGGCACCGTGGTCTACGGCCAGTTGGCCGCGTTCTCGATCCTCTACTCGACGCCGGTGATCCTGCTGTACGTCCTCGTCTCCCGCCGCCTGGGCGGCGGCTTCGCGCTGGGCGGGGCGGTGAAGGGCTGAGGGGGCGCGGCCGCCGCCCGCGGGCACAGAACTGTGACATTCGTTCGCGGCGATACATCCCGCACGCCCCATTCGTGACGGGACAACTCCCTGGTATCGGGCCCCGCCTCGCACTAGCGTGCTGAGCCCGCGCCCTCTCCCCCACCTGCCAGGAGCCGACAGTGACCCGCCCCCTCCGCCTCGCGACGGCCACGCTCACCGCGACCGCGGCCCTGCTGCTGACATCCTGCGGCAGCGACGAGAAGCCCTCCGGGGACGACGACAAGATCGCCGGAGCGGAGCAGGGGGAGGCGAAGAAGTCACCGCCGCCGAGCGAGCCCGCCGAGGCGGCGGCCGAGCGGCCGGAGATCGAGCTGCCCTCGGACCTGACGTACAAGTTCGAGTGGGCCAAGACGGGCGACAAGGACAAGGACGCGGTGCTGGCCGACAGGGAGCAGGCGATCAAGTCCATCGACATGGCCATCGCCGAGCACGAGCCCTCGCACAAGGCCATGCGCTTCTACTACGAAGGCGACGCCGCGGCCAACGCGCAGAGGTACATCAAGGCCTACGTGAAGGCGGACGCGCGCACCACCGGTGCCTACCGCTACTACGCCCCCACCGTCACGACGGACGGCGGCACGGCGGCCCTCACGTACTGCGAGGACCAGAGCAAGGTGTACGACAAGTACCTCAAGAAGGACAAGGTCGACAAGGGCCCCGCCACCAAGAACAGCTACGTGCTCTACGCCGCGAAGCTGACCAGGAACGACGCGGGTGTCTGGGTCACGAGGGAACTGCACGCGACTCGGGGGAGCGACAAATGCCAGCCGTGAAGAAGAGAGCGCTCGCGCTGACGACCGTGGTGGCACTGGCCGGGGTGGCACTGGCCGCCACACCGGCCACGGCCGAGAAGGGGATCGGGGGCGGCACCGAGGCGCCACCGGTCGTATCCGGGGACCAGGAGGGCGGCTCCCTCACCGCCACCGCCGGCGGCATCAGCTACGACGAGTCCAAGAACGGTTCCGGACCCAGGTCCGGAACCATCGCCCCGACGGGCGACTACAGCCCGCCGCCCTGCTGGTACGCACCCGCCTACACCCCCGCGCAGTTCAAGAAGGAGCGCGAGGCCGTCTGGGCGGTGGACTCCACGGGCCCCTTGTGGGACCTGGATCAGCGCAAGCGGTACGTCGAGGGCAAGCCGTACAAGAACTTCAACCTCGACAAGGCCGGCAAGGGCTACTGGTGGTCGAGCTTCCCCAACACGACCTACCCGCCCGGCTGGGACAAGTGCGAGGAGCCGACCTTCTGGGTCGACGAGAACGAGCCGCCCCCCGCCGACCTCCCCGCCATCGACGCGGAGATCCTGGCGAAGCTGGCGTACGCCAGGATTCGCGTACCCGGTACGAAGGTGTCCCTGGCCCCCAAGGGTGAGACGAAGGTGAACCTCCCCACCTGGGCATGGCTGGACGGCGCGGAGTTCAAGCCGGTGTCGGTGACGGCGAGGGTGGACGTCCTCGACATCGAGGCGACGACCACGGCCGAACCGGTCTCCCTCAAGATCGACCCCGGCACCCCCGACGCCGAGACCTACCCCGCGTCCGGCGTCTGCGACCTCGTGGGCGACAGGATCGGCACCCCGTACGCGAAGGGCAAGGCCAAGGAGACCCCACCCTGCGGGGTGAAGTACCTGCGGTCCTCGGGCGACGGTTCGTACCCGCTGAAGGCGACGGTCACCTGGAAGATCCGCTGGACGGGGACGGGCGTCGACGGCGAACAGACTCTCCCGGACGGCGAGTTCGGCGCGGAGCAGGATGTGGTCGTGCAGGAGATCCAGTCCATCAACCGGTAGTACGAGCCGCGTGCAGCGCATGCTGCGAACGCAAGGGCGCCGCCATGAGCGCAAGCAACCACCCCACCGACCTCGTCGCGCTCGCCGACGACGGGGGAAACAGCGTGCGGGTCACGGGAACGCCTCTGCCGGGTATGCGACTCCTGGCCAAGGGAGTGGTCGACGCCCCCGTACCTTCCCACCAATCCGCAACCTCGTAGGAACGCACCGTAGTCGCCACCCCCGCAGGCGCCTACGGTGTGCCCGTGCAACCGAGCCGATCGAGCCAGCCCCCGCACCAGCCCACACCCCCCTTCAACTTCCCCGCCGCCCGGCGCTGCGCGAGCGCTCGGGATGGCGCACGGGCATGTCGCGTATGGGATGCGGGCCGGTTACGGGCTCACGTACATCACCGCCGACACCATCGCCGCCTGGGAGCGCGGGCTCTCCTCGCCCAGTTCCGCCGAGCTGAGCGCGCTCGCGGCCACGCTCTGGTGTTCGCCCGGGGAGCTGATGGGCGCCGCCCGGACCCTGCGGGAGCACCGCGTCGCCCGCGGGCTCGCGCCGGAGGACGTCGCCCGGGAGTCCGGCGTGGAGGTCCAGGCGTATCTGCGCATGGAGGAGACCGACACCTGGCGCGGGAACGAGCGGCAGTCCGAGGCCCTCGCCCGGGTCCTGCAGCTCTCCGTGCCCGACTTCGTCACCGTCACCGGCCGGTCGGAGCAGCTCGCCGAGCTGCTGCGCAGTGCCGTCACCACCCGGTGGCAGGGGTATGTGCGGCCCGTCAGCAAGCTGCTGCCCGTGGAGAAACGGCACGTCGAGGACGTCCTGCGGCAGATGCACGACGACTACCAGGCCCGGATGGCGCGGACCCTGAGCTGGGGCGGCGGTGCCGGCTCCGACGCGTCCGGCGAGGCCGGGCGGGACTTCCTCGAACGGATTCTGGAGCACTTCTGGACGCTGGTCCGCGGCGGGGCCGGAAGGGGCCGGGCCTGAGCACCGCCCGCCCGGCCGCCCAGCCACCCGGCCACCCACCGTGGCGGAGCCTCCAGAACCGCAGAGCCCGCCGAGAACCGCTAGAAGACCGACTCCGCCTCGTCCATCCGGTCCTTCGGCACCGTCTTCAGCTCCGTGACCGCCTCCGCCAGCGGCACCATCGTGATGTCCGTGCCCCGCAGCGCCGTCATCTTGCCGTACTCCCCGCGGTGCACCGCCTCCACCGCGTGCCAGCCGAAGCGGGTCGCGAGGACACGGTCGTACGCGGTGGGGGTGCCGCCGCGCTGCACGTGGCCGAGGATGACCGGCTTGGCCTCCTTGCCGAGGCGGGCCTCCAGCTCGTACGCGAGAGCCGTGCCGATGCCCTGGAAGCGCTCGTGGCCGAACTGGTCGATCGCGCCCTTGCCGTAGTTCATCGTGCCGTCCTGCGGGTGCGCGCCCTCGGCGACGCAGATCACCGCGAACTTCTTGCCGCGCGAGAACCGCTCCTCGACCAGCGCCACCAGGTCGGCGGGGTCGAACGGCCGCTCGGGCAGACAGATGCCGTGCGCGCCGCCCGCCATGCCGGACTCCAGGGCGATCCAGCCCGCGTGGCGGCCCATGACCTCCACGACCATCACGCGCTGGTGGGACTCGGCGGTCGTCTTGAGGCGGTCCATCGCCTCCGTGGCCACGCCCACCGCCGTGTCGAAGCCGAAGGTGCGGTCCGTGGAGGAGATGTCGTTGTCGATCGTCTTCGGGACGCCGACGACCGGCACGCCCGCGTCGGCCAGCATGCCCGCCGCCGTCAGGGTGCCCTCGCCGCCGATCGGGATGAGCGCGTCGAAGCCGCTCTTCTCGATGAGTTCCTTGGCGTTGTGGCAGGCGGCGCGGAAGCGGTCGCGCTCCAGGCGGGAGGAGCCGAGGATGGTGCCGCCGCGGGCCAGGATGCCGCTGACCGCGTTCAGGTCGAGGGCGCGGTAGCGCCCCTCGAGCAGGCCCGCGTAGCCGTCCTCGAAGCCGATGACCTCGTCGCCGTAGTGCGTCACGGCGCGGTGCACGACCGACCGGATCACGGCGTTGAGGCCGGGGCAGTCGCCGCCCGCGGTGAGAATTCCGATACGCATCGCGCTGTGTCTCCTGCTCGCTGTTGGTGCTTGTGAGCCGGTCCGTCGGCACTGGTGAACCGGTCCGATTGTTCCACGGCCGGACGGGGGACGCCGCTCACGGTTGTCCGACGGACGCCCGTGCGATAGGGCGGCGATACGGGGGCAGGGGCAGGGTGGGCCCTCCTGTCGGCCCCTCCGTCCGGCGGGCGGCTTAACCAGCCGCAGAGGTATTGTCAAGAGGGCACAGCCGCGATATCGGGTAGTTTGTCCTGCTCACCCGGCGTCCCCCGCCGGGCGGCCAGCGGGCAGCGAGGAAGGGAAGAGCACGCGTGACGCGCAGCGTGTACGTGACCGGGATCGACCGCGGCGACGGCCGCCAGGTCGTCGAGCTGGGAGTCATGGAACTCCTGACGCGCCAGGTCGACCGGGTCGGCGTCTTCCGGCCCCTCGTCCACGACGGTCCCGACCGTCTCTTCGAACTGCTGCGGGCCCGCTATCGCCTCTCGCAGGACGCCGCGTCCGTGTACGGCATGGACTACCACGAGGCGTCCGCGCTCCAGGCCGAGCAGGGCACCGACGAGCTGGTCTCGCGGATCGTCGACCGCTTCCACCGGGTGGCCGGGGAGTACGAGGTGGTGCTCGTCCTCGGCACCGACTTCGCCGCCACGCAGCTCCCCGACGAGCTGGCGCTCAACGCCCGCCTCGCCAACGAGTTCGGCGCCTCCGTGCTCCCCGTGGTCGGCGGCAAGAACCAGACCGCCGAGTCGGTGCACGCCGAGACGCGCAACGCCCACCGCGCGTACGAGAGCCTCGGCTGCGACGTCCTCGCCATGGTCACCAACCGGGTGGCCCCCGCCGACCGCGACGAGATCCACCGGCGGCTGGCAGCCAGCCTGCCCGTGCCCTGTTACGTCCTGCCCGACGAGCCCGCGCTCTCCGCGCCGACCGTCGCGCAGATCACCCACGCGCTGGGCGGCCGGGTGCTGCTCGGCGACGACTCGGGGCTCGCGCGCGACGCCCTGGACTTCGTCTTCGGCGGCGCCATGCTGCCGAACTTCCTGAACGCCCTGACCCCGGGCTGCCTGGTGGTCACCCCCGGCGACCGCGCCGACCTGGTGGTGGGCTCGCTGGCCGCGCACAGCGCCGGCACGCCGCCCATCGCGGGCGTCCTGCTGACCCTGAACGAACAGCCGGGCCAGGAGATCCTCACCCTCGCCGACCGCCTCGCGCCCGGCACCCCGGTCGTCGCGGTCTCCGGCGGCTCCTTCCCCACGGCGGCGGAGCTGTTCGCCCTGGAGGGCAAGTTGAACGCCGCGACGCCCCGCAAGGCGGAGACCGCCCTCGGCCTCTTCGAGCGGTACGTCGACACCGCCGACCTCCTCACGCGCGTCTCGGCGCCGAGCAGCGACCGCGTCACGCCGATGATGTTCGAGCACAAGCTCCTGGAGCGGGCCCGCGCCGACCGGCGCCGCGTCGTGCTGCCGGAGGGCACCGAGGAACGCGTGCTGCGCGCCGCCGACGTCCTGCTGCGCCGGGGCGTGTGCGACCTGACGCTGCTCGGCCCCGTCGAGCAGGTCCGCAAGAAGGCCGCCGACCTCGGCGTGGACCTCGCCGACTCCGAGCTGATCGACCCGCAGACCTCCGAGCTGCGGGATCGTTTCGCCGGGAAGTACGCGGAGCTGCGCGCCCACAAGGGCGTCACCGTCGAGCTGGCGTACGACGTGGTGGCCGATGTCAACTACTTCGGCACCCTGATGGTGCAGGAGGGCCTGGCCGACGGCATGGTGTCGGGCTCCGTGCACTCCACGGCCGCCACCATCCGCCCCGCCTTCGAGATCATCAAGACCAAGCCGGACGCCTCGATCGTCTCGTCCGTCTTCTTCATGTGCCTCGCCGACAAGGTCCTGGTCTACGGCGACTGCGCCGTGAACCCGGACCCGAACGCCGAGCAGCTCGCCGACATCGCCGTCCAGGCGGCCGCCACGGCCGGGCAGTTCGGGGTGGAGCCGCGGATCGCGATGCTCTCGTACTCCACGGGTACGTCCGGTTCGGGCGCTGACGTGGACAAGGTGCGCGAGGCGACCGAGCTGGTGCGCGCCCAGCGCCCGGACCTGAAGATCGAGGGCCCGATCCAGTACGACGCCGCCGTGGAGCCGTCGGTGGCGGCCACCAAGCTGCCCGGCTCCGATGTCGCGGGCCAGGCCAGCGTGCTGATCTTCCCGGACCTCAACACCGGCAACAACACCTACAAGGCCGTGCAGCGCTCGGCCGGCGCGATCGCCGTCGGCCCGGTCCTCCAGGGTCTGCGCAAGCCGGTCAACGACCTGTCCCGGGGCGCGCTCGTCCAGGACATCGTCAACACCGTCGCCATCACGGCGATCCAGTCCCAGACGCCCGCCCAGTAGTTCCCCCCACAGAAAGCACCCCGAATCCGTGTCTGCTACGCGCGTCCTCGTCCTCAACTCCGGCTCCTCGTCGGTGAAGTACCAGCTGCTCGACATGCGCGACAGCTCACGTCTGGCCGTCGGTCTCGTCGAGCGGATCGGCGAGGAGACCTCGCGGCTCAAGCACACCCCGCTGACCGGCGGCGGCGCCGAGTCCCGTGAGCGCGAGGAGCCGATCGCCGACCACGAGGCGGCGCTCAAGGCCGTCGCCGACGAGCTGGCCGCCGACGGGCTCGGCCTCGACTCCCCCGAGCTGGCCGCGATAGGCCACCGCGTGGTGCACGGCGGCCTGAAGTTCACCGCGCCGACCGTGATCACCGACGAGGTGCTCAAGGAGATCGAGCGGCTGGTGCCGGTGGCGCCGCTGCACAACCCGGCCAACATCACCGGCATCCGCACCGCCCAGGCCCTGCGCCCGGACCTGCCGCAGGTCGCCGTCTTCGACACCGCGTTCCACACGACGATGCCGGAGTCCGCGGCGCGCTACGCGATCGACGTGCAGACCGCCGACGAGCACCGCGTGCGGCGCTACGGCTTCCACGGCACCTCGCACGCGTACGTCTCGCGCGAGACCGCGAAGCTGCTGGGCAAGGCGCCCGAGGACGTGAACGTCATCGTGCTGCACCTGGGCAACGGCGCCTCGGCGAGCGCCGTGCGGGGCGGCCGGTGCGTGGACACCTCGATGGGGCTCACGCCGCTCGAGGGGCTCGTGATGGGTACCCGTTCCGGAGACATGGACCCCGCGGTCATCTTCCATCTGGCCAGGGTCGGCAAAATGTCCGTCGACGAGATCGACATTCTCCTCAACAAGAAGAGCGGTCTGATCGGGCTCTGCGGCGACAACGACATGCGGGAAATCCGGCGCCGGATCGACGAGGGCGACCAGGAGGCCGCGCTCGCCTTCGACATCTACATCCACCGGCTGAAGAAGTACATCGGCGCCTATTACGCCGTTCTCGGCCGTGTCGACGCCGTGGTGTTCACGGCCGGCGTCGGCGAGAACGCGGCCCCGGTGCGGGAGGCGGCGGTGGCGGGCCTGGAGGAGCTGGGGCTCGCGGTGGACGGCGCGCTCAATTCCGTACGTTCCGACGAGGCGCGGCTGATTTCGCCGGAGTACGCGCGCGTCGCCGTCGCCGTGGTGCCGACGGACGAAGAATTGGAGATCGCCACTCAGACGTACGCATTGGTCGGCGACCGCAACGCCTGAGCGCGCATCCGCCCATTTGTAGATTCCACCAGACGGAATATTCCGTAGCGAAACAAACCGATAGGATCGCCCCATGCGCCGTTCCAAAATCGTCTGCACGCTGGGCCCCGCCGTCGACTCCGAAGAGCAGCTGGTCTCGCTGATCGAAGCCGGCATGAATGTGGCCCGCTTCAACTTCAGCCACGGCACGCAAGCCGAGCACCAGGGCCGGTACGACCGGGTCCGCTCGGCCGCCGCGAAGACCGGCCGCGCGGTCGGTGTCCTCGCCGACCTCCAGGGCCCGAAGATCCGTCTGGAGACCTTCGCCGAGGGCCCCGTCGAGCTGGTGCGCGGTGACGAGTTCACCATCACCACCGAGGACGTGCCCGGCGACAAGTCGATCTGCGGCACGACCTACAAGGGTCTGCCGGGCGACGTCTCCAAGGGCGACCAGATCCTCATCAACGACGGCAACGTCGAGCTGCGCGTCGTCGAGGTGGACGGCCCGCGCGTGAAGACGATCGTCGTCGAGGGCGGTGTCATCTCCGACCACAAGGGCATCAACCTGCCCGGCGCGGCCGTGAACGTGCCCGCGCTCTCCGAGAAGGACATCGAGGACCTGCGCTTCGCGCTGAAGATGGGCTGCGACATGGTCGCCCTGTCCTTCGTGCGCGACGCCAACGACGTCAAGGACGTCCACAAGGTGATGGACGAGGAGGGCCGCCGGGTCCCCGTCATCGCCAAGGTGGAGAAGCCGCAGGCCGTCGCCAACATGGAGGGCGTCGTCGCGGCGTTCGACGCCGTGATGGTGGCCCGTGGCGATCTGGCCGTCGAGTACCCGCTCGAGAAGGTCCCGATGGTGCAGAAGCGCCTCGTGGAGATGTGCCGCCGCAACGCCAAGCCGGTGATCGTCGCGACCCAGATGATGGAGTCGATGATCACCAACTCGCGCCCCACGCGCGCCGAGGCGTCCGACGTCGCCAACGCGATCCTGGACGGCGCGGACGCGGTCATGCTGTCGGCCGAGTCGAGCGTCGGCGCCTACCCGATCGAGACCGTCAAGACGATGTCGAAGATCGTTGCGGCGGCCGAGGAGGAGCTGCTCTCCAAGGGCCTCCAGCCGCTCGTGCCCGGCAAGAAGCCGCGTACGCAGGGCGGTTCGGTGGCCCGCGCCGCGGCCGAGATCGCCGACTTCCTCGGCGGCAAGGCGCTGGTCGCCTTCACCAAGTCCGGTGACACGGCCCGCCGCCTGTCCCGCTACCGCGCGGCCCAGCCGATCCTGGCCTTCACCACCGACGAGTCGACCCGCAACCAGCTGACGCTGAGCTGGGGCGTGGACACCTACGTCGTGCCGCACGTCGACAACACCGACGCGATGGTCGAGCTGGTCGACGCCGAGCTGATCAAGCTCAACCGCTTCAACGACGGCGACACCGTCGTCATCACCGCGGGCTCGCCCCCCGGTGTCCCCGGCACCACCAACATGGTCCGCGTGCACCACCTCGGCGTTCGTACCGTGTGGGTCAGTCGGTGATCGACTGGTGCAGTCCGGGGATCGTGAGGTTGCCGCCGAACTGGCCCGCCTGCTGCACCGTCACATCCGTGAAGTAGATCAGCGGGATGTTCAGCGGCGGCGGGTGCTCGGGGTCGAAGGTGATCGGGATGAGCCCGAACAGCTTGCCCGAGATCCGCTCGGTGTACATCGTGGTCTCCCCGTCCCGGATGGTGGACGTGGAGCCCTTGGCCGCCTCGACGTGGTACTTCTTGCCGGCGGGCCCCTCGACGATCTGGTGCAGGTCGCCGATGTCGGTCTTCTGTACGACGTACTTCAGGGCCTGCTTGGTCCGTCCATTGGGCATCGTGAGGTTCACGACGCCCTGGTAGTCGGCGCCCTTGAGGGTGAGCGAGCTGGCTTCCAGGTGCCACGGCTGGTTCGGGATCGGGGCGGGGGCCTGCTCGGCCTTGCCGTCGACCTTCTTCTCGACCACGCACGGGAACGGCTTCTTGCCGTCCTCGTCCGGCGCCATGGGGTCCTCGGCCTCGGCGGTGTCGTCGCTTCCCTCGCCGGCTGCGTCGTCCGTCGGCTGGCCGGTCTTGCCGTCCTGGCCGGGCTTGTCGTCCGGGCCGGGCTTGTCGTCCCGCTCGGCCTTGTCGTCCTGGTCGACCTTGTCTTCCTGGCCGGCCTTGTCGATGGCGTCCTTGACCGGCTCGGTCACCTTGTCGGTGGTGTCCTTGGCAGGGTCCTTCGGGGACGTGGTGCTCTCCGGGGCGGACGGGCGCGGGGCAGGACTGGCGGACTCCTTCTCGTCGGGCGTGAAGACGTCCTTGATGGCGTCACCGAGACCCAGCGGGTCCAGGGGGTTCCTGGGCTTGGCGGGCTCAGGCTCGGGCTCGGGCTTCGGAGCGGGCTTGGACGGCGTGGGGTCCGGATCGGGCTTGTCGCCGGGGTCCGGCTTGTCCCCGGCGGCGGGCGACGAGGGCGCGGACGGCCCGTCGGGGCCCTTCGCATCCTGATCCGCGTCGCCCTTCTCAGCATCCTTCTTGGCGCTCTTCTCCGCGTTCTTCTTCGCGGCGTCCTCCCGCGCCTTCTTCTCGGCGGCGGCCTCGGCCTCGGCGTCCCGCTCGGCCTTCTCCTCCGCCTCCGCGTCCTTGTCGGGCGCCGTGACGCACGGCCCGTCCTGGAAGGGGTTCTCGGGCACACCGGGCCTCGCCTGGGCGAGCGTCGGGGTCAGGCCCATGCCCATGAGGACCGCGGTGGGCATGGCCGCGAGGGCGATCGCCTTGCCCGCGGGCACGTGGAACCGGGTCAGCAGCGGCTTTCTGGGAGCCGCGTGGCGCGGCCCGGTTCTGGCACGAGGTTCCCCCGCGGAGCTGTCGTGGTGCACCTCGTCAGCCGGCACGGTGCCTCCCGTTCGTCCCGTTCGTCGGGCTCGTTCCTGACAGGTCGTCCTGCTCGCCGCTCACCCCACCCGCGGCCGCCGTGGTGGCCGGCTCGGGAGTCCCGTCGTCGACGGGGTCACCTGCTCCCTGGGCCGTACGTCCCTTCGCGGGCTCCTTGGGGGGCCTGCCGGGCGCCCAGGAGACGCCGAGGGCGCCGCCCAGCAGGGCGAGCAGGAAGCCGATGACGAAGCCGCCGAAGTTGGAGACCACCAGGGAGACCAGGGCGAGCAGGATCGCCGCGACGCCCGCGAAGATCCTGGAGTGCGGCTGGAACCACATGGTCAGGCCGAGTACGACCAGCAGCACGCCGATGATCAGCGATCCGGCGCCTGCGGTGGTCGCCATCCGGATCGTCATCGTGCCGAGCGTAAGGTTCGCGTACGGGAAGTACATGATCGGGATGCCGCCGAGCAGCGTCAGCAGACCACCCCAGAACGGGCGCTGACCGCGCCACCCTCGGAACGATCGGCGCATCCGGCCGAGCTTGTCGCCCAGTCCCACTTGCGCTTCGGCGCTCATCTCGTACAGCTCCTCGGGAATGGCGTTGGTTCTGTGTGTCGTGCGGACGCGGGCACGGGGACGGCTCCGTCATGTGCCGTCGCGCCCCCGCGCCCGTCCGTTCATCGCATCGAGTGCGTACGCGAACATGTCCGCGCACGGCCTATCGGGGCGTCAGTCGCCCTTGTAGCACTCCGCGTCGGTGCCCTTCACGACCTTCATCGAGAGGCCGGAGAGCTTGAAGGTGCCGGCGCTGGTCGCCCACGCACGCTGCTTGACTTTGGTGAAGCGCACCTTCTCCGCCTGCTGGGCGAACGAGTCCCCGACGTAGTGGTCGTTCGCCGCCGGACCCGGGCCCTTGGTGGTCTGGTCGACCGAGACACCGATGTCGACCTCGTGGAAGGTCGCGTTGGCCCTCAGGTCGTCGGCGTCGATGTAGAGGTTCTTGGCGATGACCTTGGGACTACCGGTCTGACCGGCCCGGAGGGTCATCGTCACATCGCCGAAGACCGGGACCGGGACGACCACCGACTGGCACAGGTTGGTGATCGTGGCCGAGTCGAGGCCGACGACGGCGACCGGGTGCTTGCCCGACTTGCCGACGTCCAAGGCCCCGTACTGGACGAATCCCTTGCCCTTGAGTTCGTCGGCGGTCACCTTGAACTGCTGACCCGACACACTGAACGATGCCGCGAGCGCACCCTGGGACAGGGCGACGCCTATCGCGGCGGTCGCCGCGACGCTCGGCACCATGACCACGGCGAACCGCTTCCATCTGGTTCCGCCACGAGCCACGGACTCCATGACTTTCCTCCTTCTCGGACGTACATCTCCGGCCCTGACTGCTCCCGCTCGGGCGGCTCAGCCGGGCAGGGATGGGAGAAGTGCTACGTCCTCGGGAAGGAGAGCGCCCGCATCGCAAGGCGCTAACCGCACCACACATCACCGGCGATCACCCCCGAGCGACAACCACTGGTCGCGCCTGACGCATCACGCACAACCTCATGGACAGGCCCCGCCGGGACCGGCAGAGACCCCCCTGTCCAAGACCGGCGACGGCGTCACCGGTCTGCTCGGTGGGGACCCGAAGGCCCCGCTCCCGACCGGCTGTCGGGTGGCGGTTCATCGGACCGAGCGTCGCCGATCGTGGTGCATTCTCGAGCCCCGCACAAGGGGGTTCATTACTGGCTGGTAACGGGGGATGACCGAACCGCGACCGCGCGGTACCGGTCGGCCACGGACGGTGGCCCAACAGGTGGGAGCGGAACGGGACATGTACGGGTGAAAGCGCGCAGATGGACGCCCCCGACTTACTGGAAGTAACAGTGGCCGTGTTTGCCAAGTTTTGGCAAAGCACGGCCACTGTCGCGTCCTGGGACCAGAGTTTTCACTCCGGCATCACAAGCCCCTGCGGTGAGGGACGGTCAGCCGACGGGCCGGTGGACGGACCGGCCACGGGCGGCTCGGCGCATGGCTCAGAAGAGCACCCGGGCGAGCGCCGTGCGCGCCGCCGTCACGCGGGGGTCGTCCGAGCCGACCACCTCGAAGAGTTCGAGCAGCCGCACCCGCGCGGCGTCGCGGTCGTCGCCCGCGGTGCGCCGCACCGTGTCGATGAGCCGCCCGAAGGCGTCCTCGACGTGACCGCCCACCAGATCCAGGTCGGCCGCGGCGATCTGGCCCGGACATCCGCGGGCTTGTCGGCGGCGTCCTTGCGGACCTGCTGCGGGTCGAGGCCCTGCACGCGCTGGAGCAGTTCGGCCTGGGCGAGACCGAGCTTGGCCTCGGTGTTCGCCGGGTCGTCACTGAGGACGTTCCGGTACGCCTGGACGGCACCGGCCAGATCACCCGCGTCCAGCGCCCGCACGGCCGCTTCGAGCAGCGCGTCGTAGGGACCGGCGGGCACCTCGGCCGCGGCGGGGGCCTGCCCGTCCTCGGCACCGGGGTCGACCACGAGGCCGGTCAGGCCGAAGCGCTCCTCGCCGACCTGGATGAGCTGGTCGAGGGTCTGGCGGATCTGCGCCTCGGGGGCCGCGCCCTGGAAGAGGGGCAGGGCCTGGCCGGCGACCACCGCGAAGACCGCCGGAATCCCCTGGACCCCGAACTGCTGCATCAGCATCTGGTTGGCGTCGACGTCGATCTTGGCGAGGAGGAAGCGGCCGTTGTACTCCTGCGCGAGCCGCTCCAGAAGGGGGCTCAGCTGCTTGCACGGCTCGCACCACTCGGCCCAGAAGTCGATGACGACCGGGACCTCGGTGGAGCGCTGGAGGACCTCGCGCTCGAAGCCCGCCTCGTCGACATCGATGACGAGGCTCGACGGGGAGATGGCGGCGCCCGCCGCGCCTCCGCCCTGCCGGGCCGCTTCGGCGCGCGCCTGCTCCGCCTTCGCCTTGGCCTCCTGGGCCGCCTTCACCGCGGCGAGGTCGACGACTCCGCTCATGGACATGTTCCGTGGCTGCATGAGTACATCCTCCCCCAAGCCGTGCGGGAACCGCGCCCGTCCGCGAACCCCCGCCGGATTGCGGGGCGCAGAGGCCTTGGTCCAAGGTCCCGAGGAGGACCGGTGGTTGGCCCGGGGTCCCCACCCCGTGCCGTCGTACGTGTGTATCGCGTGGTTGTCGCTCGTGGCTTTCGCTACGGGTCGTAGCGTAACTGGCGCCCGCCGGGAGTGGACAGCCCCCGTCGGTGATCTCCCTCACTGATCTCTCTCGCTGCCGGAGCCGAGGGGGTCCCGGGCCGGTCCGTACCGACCGGTATGGTCGCGGCCATGCAGAGCCGTACGCCGACCACTCCGCCCGCCCGCACCGGCGGCCGCCCGCGCAGCGCGACCGCCGACGCCGCGATCCTGGAGGCGACCCGGCAGGGGCTCGTCGAACTGGGCTGGTCCAGGCTGACGCTCGGTGCCGTCGCCACGCGCGCGGGGGTCGCCAAGACGACCCTGTACCGGCGCTGGGCGGGCAAGAGCGAGCTGGTGGTGGACGCGGTGGCGGAGCTCTTCGACGAGCTGGAACTACCCGACCGGGGCAGCCTCGCCGCGGACATCGAGGGCGTGGTCCTGCAGTTCGCGGCGCTGCTGGGGCGCCCCGAGACGAAGACGGCGCTGATGGCGGTCGTCGCGGAGTCGACGACGGACGAGCCGCTGCGCGAACGCATCCGTCAGTCCATCGTCGACCGCCAGAAGCGGCTGGTCCTCGCGGGGCGCGAACGGGCGCAGCAGCGGGGCGAACTCCCCGTGGAACCGGACCCGTCCGCCGCCGCCCGCACGGCGGACCTCATCTTCGACGTGATCGCCGGCGCGGTGGTCCACCGCGCCCTGGTCAGCGCGGAACCGGTAGACGAGGAATGGGCCCGCCGCTTCACACTGCTCCTGCTGGGCGGCCTGGCAGCGGCAGCTGCACAGACGTAAGGGCTAGGGGCGGCCCATAACTCCACCGCAGGGCGCGCCCAACCCCGCTAGGGGCGCGGGACCGTGACATCAGCGGCTCCGCCGCAGGGCACACCCCGCCCGGCTCAGGGGCGCGGGGAACTGCGCGCCCAGCCCCCCGGACCCGCAGACGCACGAAC
>RBWT01000171.1 GCA_004010275.1 Streptomyces huasconensis | reverse complement strand
GTTCCTCGGGGGTTGCTGGGGGTGGGGGGAGTGCCGGGGGCTTCGAACAGGCCCGTCGCGAGCGCTGCGGTCGCCGGGGCCAGCAGCTCATGGGCGCCGGCATCGACTCCAGGCCGACGACCAGGGCGACACAGATGTCGGCGGCCTCGCGCGGCTCGACGCCCTTTGCCGTGCCCGCCTCGGTGAACAGCGCGGTCAGGAGATCGCGCAGGTCGGAGGTGAACGTCGTGCAGATCTCGCCGAACAGCCGGGCCTTGCCGTCGAGCAGCTCCGTGGCGTGCGGGGAGTCGCCGGCCAGCTGGAGCACCAGGTCGAGCTTGGCGGCCAGGACGCCGTAGAGCCGCTCGCCGTACGGGGCGTCGGAGGCGGCCGCGGCCCGGGCCCGCCGGAGCGCCTCCTCGTGGAGGCGTCCGGCGAGGCGGCGGAAGGCGTCGTCCTTGTTGCGCACGTACTGGTAGACCGCTGACCGGGACACGCCCATGGCGGAGGCGATGTCGTCCATCGTGGTGCGCCGGGCGCCGTACCGCCTCAGGCAGGCGTAGGCGGCGTCGAGGACCTCGTCGAGCCGGTCGGTGCCCATGGCTCAGGCCAGCTTCTTCAGCAGTTCGGCGGCGAGCGGGGCGGAGGAGGCGGGGTTCTGGCCCGTGACGAGGTTGCGGTCGACGACCACCTTCGGGGCCCAGGGCTCACCCTCCTGGAAGTCGACACCGGCCTCGACGAGACGGTCCTGGAGCAGCCACTTGGCCCGCTCGGCGAGGCCTGCCTGTGCCTCCTCGGCGTTGGTGAAGCCGGTCAGCCGGTACCCGGCGAAGGCGTTCGAGCCGTCGTCCTTTGTGGCGGCGAGCAGGGCGGCCGGGGCGTGGCAGACCACACCCAGCGGCATGCCGATCTCCAGGGCCAGGGCGAGGAGCCTGCCGGAGTCGGCGTTGACGGCGAGGTCCTCCATGGGGCCGTGGCCGCCGGGGTAGAAGACGGCGGCGTAATCGGCGAGGTCCACGTCCTCCAGCTTGATCGGACCCTGCAGCTCGGTGAAGGCGGCGAGCGAGGCGGCGACCTTGTCGGCCCCCTCCTGGCCGCCGTTGGCCTCGGGGGCGAGGGAGCCGCGGTCGACGGTGGGAACCACGCCGCCCGGGGTGGCGACGACGACCTCGTGGCCGGCGGCCTTGAAGGCCTCGTAGGGGGCCACGGCCTCCTCGGCCCAAAAGCCGGTCGGGTGGAGACTGCCGTCGGCCAGCGTCCAGTGGTCGGCACCGGTGACAACGAAAAGGATCTTCGACATGGGGGGTCTCACTCCGAGAGTTCCGAGAGTCTGACGTTCTGTGCTCAGATCGTCAGTACGGCGACACCTCGACAGTAGACCGATTGGACATAACTATCCAATGCGGAAATCAATGGGAGGTATCGAAAAACCGATGGAGGACCGCGGAACAGAGGGCGTCATCCGTGTCCAGCGGCGCCTGCTCGCCCTGGAGGCCGCGCACGGCGCGCGGGCCGTGGTGCCCGCCCTGCGCGACGCCGTACGCCGCGTGCCCGAGCTGTCCGGGGACCCCGCGAGCCTGCACGGTCAGGACCGGGACCTCCTCGCGGCACTCGCCGGGTTGTGCGAGGTCATCGGCTGGCTCCTCTTCGACGCCGGTCTGCACGGCCCGGCCCGCCGGGCGAACGCCCGGGCGCTGGCCCTCGCGGACCTCTGCGGCGACCGCTGGACGGGGCGTCTCGTGCTCCTGAACCACAGCATGCTCCAGACCCACACCGGCCGCCCCCGCGCCGCCCTGGAGACCGCTTCGCGCGTACGGGGCCCGCGCCCCCTCCCGCCGAGGATCGACGCCCTCGTCCTCATCCGGCGGGCCCACGCCACCGCCCTGCTCGGCGGCCACCGCGAGGCCGCCGAGCTGATCGGCCGGGCTCGCGGCCGCTTCCTGGACGGCGTCTCGCGCCACGACCCGCCCTGGGCGTGGTGGCTCGACGGCGCCGAACTGCTCGGCCACGAGGGCTGGGTCCTGGCCCGGCTGCGCCGCTGGGACCGCGCGATCCCGCTCCTGCAAGCAGCCGCCACGGCCCCCGGCGGCCCCGCGTACCGGGACCTGTTCGGCGCGGAGCTCCTCTCGGGCCTCGCGGCCGGGGCCTGGCGCGACGCCGAAGAGCTGCTGGTGGACCTCGCCGACCGGGCCGCGCACACCGGGTCGGCCCGTACGGCCGAGTCGCTCGCCGCCACCGCGCTCGCCCTGCGCCGGCGGGCCGCGGCCCCCGCCTCGCTGCGCGACGGGGCGGCCCACCTGCTGCAGGTGCTCAGCGCCCGGGAGCGCCCGCCCGCAGCCCGTCCATGACGAGGTCCATGAGCCGCCCCCGCATCGCGTCTGCCAGTCGCCGTGCGGGTCGATCTGCCACAGTCCGGCGATGGCGAGCAGGAAGTCGTCGGGGGTCACCCCCGGGCGGATGGTGCCCGCTTCCTCGTTCGCCCGCAGGAGGTGGGCCACGGCCTCGGTCAACGGTCCGTGGCCCACGCCGGACAGGCTGCCGAGCGCGCTGGTCGCCCGGCGTATGGCGTCGGCCAGGCCCGCCTTGGCCATGGCGTACTGGACGAGGCGGTCCATCCACTCGCGCAGGGCCTGGTCCGGGGCGCGGGTCCGGAGCAACTGGCAGGCCGCGTCGCACACTTGCTGCACTTCGTAGCGGTAGACCTCCAGGACGAGCGCCTCGCGGTTGGGGAAGTTGCGGTAGAACGTCCCCTGGCCCACGCCCGCCTTCTTCGCGATCGCGCTCAACGGCGCGTCGCTCGCCCGCGTCAGCTCCATCAGGGCGACTTCCAGGATGCGTTCGCGGTTGCGCTGCGCGTCCGAGCGCATGGGCGCGTCCTTGTGGTGTCCCACTCGCTCTCCTTCCGCGCCTCGCGGCCGAAACAGCCTTGCTAACCGGACAGGTGTCCACTAAGTTCGACGACTGATGGCAACTGGACACCTGTCCACTTAGGGCAACCATAGCGCCAGAACCTTCCGCCGGGGACAGCCCGCACGCCGCGTCGCCCTTTCCCTCTTCCTGTACAGCGCCACCGTCTCCCGAACCTCATGCCGGGACCGCCTCGTTCGAGCGATTCGCGAAAGAAGGCTGCTCATGGCTCCATCGACGACCAGTGCCCTCACCCTCAACATCAACGGTGAGAAGCACACACTGTCCGTCGACCACCGCACCACCCTGCTCGACGCGCTGCGCGAGCGGCTCGACCTCACCGGCACCAAGAAGGGCTGCGACCAGGGCCAGTGCGGCGCCTGCACGGTGCTGATCGACGGCCGCCGCGCCGTCTCCTGCCTCCAGCTCGCGGTCGCCGCCGAAGGGCGTGAGATCACCACCATCGAGGGCGTCGCCGACGGCGACCGGCTCCACCCCGTGCAGCAGGCCTTCCTCGACCTCGACGGCTTCCAGTGCGGCTACTGCACCCCCGGACAGATCTGTTCGGCCATCGCCATGATCGAGGAGCACGCGGCGGGCTGGCCGAGCGCCGCCACCGAAGACGTGCGGCCCGAGGCGGGCGTGCCCGAACTCACCGCGGAGGAGATCCGCGAGCGGATGAGCGGCAACCTCTGCCGCTGCGGTGCCTACGTGTCGATCGTGCAGGCCGTCGCCGAGGCCGCCCGCGCCGAGGAGGAAGCGGTATGAGGGACTTCGCGTACCAGCGCGCCCACGACGTGTCCGGAGCGGTCGCCCTGCTCGGCGCCGACCCCGACGCCCGCTACCTCGGCGGCGGCACCAACCTCGTCGACCTGATGAAGACCGGCGTCGAGCGGCCCGGTGCGCCTCGTCGACGTACGCGAACTGCCCCTGGACGGCATCGAGTCCACCGCCGACGGCGGCCTGCGCATCGGCGCGACCGTCACCAACAGCGACCTCGCCGCCCACCCCGAGGTGCGCCGCCGCTACCCCGCGCTGGCGCAAGCCGTCCTCGCGGGCGCCTCCGGCCAGCTGCGCAACATGGCCACCGTCGGCGGCAACCTCCTCCAGCGCACCCGCTGCGGCTACTTCACCGACCTGAGCAAGCCGTGCAACAAGCGCGCCCCCGGCACCGGTTGCTCGGCCGTCGAGGGAGAGCACCACAACCACGCGATCCTCGGCGCCACCGAGCACTGCGTGGCCATCCACCCCTCCGACATGGCGGTGGCGCTCGCCGCCTTCGACGCCGTCGTCACGTACGAATCGGCCGACGGCACCGGCCAGTTGCCGCTCGCCGCGTTCTACCTCCCGGTGGGGGACACCCCGCACCTGGAGACCGCGCTGCCGGCCGGCGCGCTGATCACCGGCGTCATCCTGCCGCCCGCCCCGGTCGCCGCGCACTCCCGCTACCGCAAGGTGCGCGAGCGCGCCTCCTACGCCTTCGCCATCGGCTCCATCACCGGAGCACTCGACGTCCGCGACGGCGTCGTGCGCGAGGTGCGCCTCGCCTTCGGGCCGTCGCGTCCCGGCCGTGGCGGCACGGGAGGCCGAGCGGGTCCTGACCGGGGGGCCCGGCGGACGCCGAGGCGTTCGCCGCCGCCGCGGAGCGCCGAACTCGCCGCCGCGCGGCCGCTGCCCCACAACGCGTACAAGGTGACGCTGCTGCGCAACCTCGTCGTGGCCCTGCTGACCGAACTCACCGAGGAGGCCGCCCGATGACCACGACGACCGGACCCACCACGGTGACGGGCTCCGTCGGCACCGCGCACACCCGCGTCGACGGCCTCGACAAGGTCACCGGCGCGGCGCGCTACGCCGGCGAGATCCCCTTCACCGACCTCGCCCACGGCTGGCTCGTGTTGTCCACGATCGCCCGCGGCCGTGTCCGCTCCGTCGACGCCGAGCCCATCCTCGAGATGCCCGGCGTCCTGACCGTCCTGCACCACCGCAACGCGCCGCGCGTCGACATCGACTACGAGGGCATGCTGGGCCGCCCCGACCCGCTCATCGGCGTCTTCCAGCACGACCAGGTGCCCTTCTCCGGCTGGCCCGTGCGCTCGTCGTCGCCGAGACCTCCGAACAGGCGCGGGAGGCCGCAGAGGCTCTGGTCGTCCACTACGACCAGGAACCGCACGACATCGAGTTCTCCCACGGGCGCCCCGGCGCGTACACGCCGGACACCGACGGCATGCGGGTGGAGAGCGACCTGGAGGCCGAACTGGCCGCCTCCGCCCACGTGGTGGACGCCGAGTACACCACGCCGGAGGAGCACCACAGCCCGATGGAGCCGCACGCGGCGACCGCGCGGTGGGAGGGCGGCAGGCTCGACCTCGTCGACTCCAACCAGGGCAGCACCTGGATCGCCGGCGAACTGGCGAAGGTGTTCTCCCTCGACCCGGCCTCGGTGCGGGTGCGCTCCGAGCACGTCGGCGGCGCCTTCGGCTCCAAGGGGCTGCGGGTCCACCAGGTCTGCGCCGCCATGGCGGCGACCGTCCTGGACCGGCCCGTCCGCGTCGTGCTGACCCGCCGTCAGATGTTCTCCCTCGTCGGCTACCGCAGCCCCACCACGCAGCGCGTGCGGCTCGGCGCGGAGCCCGACGGACGGCTGCGCGCCCTCGACCACCAGGGCCAGAGCCTGACGTCGACCATCTACGAGTTCGTCGAGGCCAGCGCCGGTTTCGGCCGTCCCATGTACGCCGCCGACGCACACCGCAGCGTCAACCGCGTCGTACGCCTGGACGTGCCGACGCCGACCTATATGCGCGCGCCCGGCGAGGCCCCCGGGTCGTTCGCGCTGGAGTCCGCGCTCGACGAACTCGCCGAGAAGTGCGGCATGGACCCCATCGCGCTGCGGGCCCGCAACGAACCCGCGGTGGGTCCCGTCTCCGGGCTGCCGTTCAGCAGCCGCAACCTCACGGCCTGCTTCGACGAGGGCGCCCGCAGATTCGGCTGGGCCGGCCGCGACCCGCGCCCCCGCACGCGCCGTGAGGGCCGCTGGCTGATCGGCACCGGCACGGCCGCCGCCACCTTCCCGGTGCTCGTCGGCCCGGCCACGGCGGCCGTGACGGCCCAGGCCGACGGGACGTTCGCCGTGCGCATCTCCGCGCGGACGTCGGCACCGGCGCGCGGACCGCGCTCACGCTGATCGCGGCCGACGCCCTGGAGGTCGCGCCGGACCGCGTCAAGGTCCACATCGCCGACAGCGACTTCGGCCCCGCCATGATCGCGGGCGGCTCCATGGGCACCCGGTCCTGGGGCTGGGCGGTCACGGGCGCGGCGCGCGAGCTGCGCGAGAGCTGGTCCCCGGCGGCGACATCCCGGCGGAGGGCATCACCGCGCGCTTCGACACCGGCGCCCTCCTCGGCACGCTGCCGCAGAAGGAACGTCACTCCTACGGCGCGCAGTTCGCCGAGGTCGCCGTGGACGTGGCCACCGGCGAGGTCCGCGTACGGCGCATGCTCGGCGTCTTCGCCGCCGCCGGATCATCAACCCGCTGACCGCGCGCAGCCAGCTGGTCGGCGGCATGACCTGGGGCCTGTCCATGGCGCTGCACGAGGAGGCGGTCAGGGACCGGGCCTCGGGCGCCCACGTCGGCCCCGACCTCGCGGGCTACCACGTCGCCGCGCACGCAGACGTGCCGCACATCGAGGCGGACTGGGTCGACGACCCCGACCCCGAGGACCCCGTGGGGATCAAGGGCATCGGCGAGATCGGCATCGTCGACGCGCCGCGGCGGTCGCCAACGCGGTCTGGCACGCGACCGGTGTCCGCCACCGGAACCTGCCGATCCGCCCCGACCGCGTGATCGAGGACGGGCGGCTCGACGGTGCGGTGAGCGAGGCGGGCGCAGCGGTGCTTGACATCGCCGCCGACCTGCACCAGTGGGTCGAGGAAGGCCGGGACTTCGCGGTCGCCACCGTCATGAACGTCGGCGGCAGCGCACCGCGCGGTCCCGGCGCCGCCCTCGCCGTCGACAGTGAGGGCACGGCCATCGGCTCGGTCTCCGGCGGCTGCGTGGAGGGCGCGGTGTACGACCTGTGCGTCCAGGCCCTCCAGGACGGCACGACCACCTCCGAACGGTTCGGCTACAGCGACGAGGACGCCTTCGCGGTCGGCCTCACCTGCGGCGGCGTCATCGAGGTGCTCGTCACCCCGGTGACCCGGGACGCGCCGTACAGGGCGTGCTCGCCACCGCCCTGTCGGCCGCCGCCCGCGGTGAGGCGGCCGCCCTGGCCCGGATCACGCGCGGCCCCGCCGACCTCCTCGGCAGGGCGCTGGTGGTCCGCACCGACGGGACGTACGAAGGAACCCTCGGCGGTCACCCGGAGCTGGACCGCACGGCGGTGGGGGAGTCCCGCGCCCTGCTGGCGGCCGGCCGCACCGGCGAGTTCGTCGTCTCGGAGAGCGGCTCGCGCTGCGGGAGCGCCCTGACCTTCCTGGTCGAGTCGAGCGTGCCGCCGCCCCGCATGATCGTGTTCGGGGCCGTCGACTTCGCGGCGGCCCTGGTCCGCGCCGGGAAGTTCCTCGGCTACCACGTCACGGTCTGCGACGCCCGCCCCGTCTTCGCGACGCCCGTCCGCCTCCCCGAGGCGGACGACATCGTCGTCGAGTGGCCGCACCGCTACCTGGAGCGGACCGCGACCGACGAGCGCACAGTGCTGTGCGTGCTGACCCACGACGCCAAGTTCGACGTACCGCTCCTCGCGGCGGCGCTGCGGCTGCCCGTCGCGTTCGTCGCGCGATGGGGTCGCGCCGCACCCACGAGGACCGCGACCGCAGGCTCCGCGACGTCGGCGTCACCGACGAGGAGCGGGCGCGGCTGCGGGTCGCCGATCGTCTCGACCTCGGCGCCCGCACGCCCGAGGAGACCGCCCTGTCCATCGCGGCGGAGATCGTCGCGGCCCGACAGGGCGGCACGGGCCTGCCGCTCACCGGTTCACGGACGCCGATCCACCGCGAGGCGCCCGTGAACCGCCCTCAGCGGGTGGTCAGTTCGTAGCCAGTTCGTAGAACCCCCGGCCGAACGTGGCCGCCAGCAGGCGCCGGTGTCCGGCGTCGTACTCGATGTCGTCCACGGGGACCGCGGGCATGCCCCGGCCGAGGCGCGACCACACCGGCTCGCCGGAACGGGAGGTGAACACGCCCTGGTCGGTGCCGATGTGCAGCCGCCCGCCGTGCCCGAGGACGAGATCGTTGACGGGTGCGTCCGGGAGGTCGCCGGACAGGTTCCGCCATGTCCTGCCGCCGTCCGAACTGCCGTACACATACGCTTTGTTGGAGCCCGACCGGTAGGCGGAGTGGGTGGTGTACACGCGGTCGGGGTCGCGGGGGTCGACCACCACGCGGGTCACCCAGGAGCGGCCCTCCACCAGCTTCGTCCAGTGCGCGCCGAGGTCCTCGGTGACCCACACCCGGCCGTCGTCGGTGCCCGCGTAGAGCGTGCGGCCGTCACCCGCGGGCGCATGATCGAGGTGATCGTGCCGTAGTTGGTGTACAGCGGGTCGGGGCCGGGGCCGCCGGACAGGTCGGGGCTGATGGGCCGCCAGGTCACGCCGCCGTCCGTGGAGCGGTTGACCACCTCGGAGCCGTAGTAGAGGACGCTCGGGTCCTTGGGGTCGAAGACCACGGGCGTGAACCAGTTGCGGCGCTTGTACGTCGTCCTGTCCGCGAAGTAGGTGAGGGTGTCGCCGCCGTCCGTGGAGCGGAAGCAGTTGCCGTACTGGTAGCAGGCGAAGACGTTGTCGACGTCCGTGGGGTTGATCAGGTTCTCCTCGCCGTCGCCGCCGAGGTATTCGTTGAACCGGGGCCCGCCCCAGGAGCGCAGTGAGCCGTTGTCCTGGGAGCCGCCCGAGATGCGGCCGGTGTCCTGCGGGGTGAGGGCCGCGCTGTAGAGCTGGGTGTACGGCTCGTGGCGGGCCTTGGTCCAGCCGCCGTCGCCGTTCGCGTCGGAGCGGTAGACGCCGCCGTCGTTGCCGAGGTAGACGCGTCCCGGCCTGCGCGGGTCCCACACCATCGCGTGCTGGTCGACGTGGATGCTCGTGTCGTCGGCGCTCCAGGTGGCGCCGCCGTCCTTCGTGGTCATCAGAGGAACGCCCGCCACATGCACGTGGTCGGCGTCCTTCGGGTCGGTCCACACCTTCCCGAACCACCAGCCGAACGACGACTGCGAGTCGGTCAGCCGCTGGTCGGCCGGGGTGCGCCGCCAGTGGTCACCGCCGTCGGTCGAGGCGTAGAAGCCCTCGAAGGAGCCGCCGGTCCTGTTGACGATCGCGTACGCCTTCTCACCCGCGACCGCCAGGCCGATCCGCCCCACGTCCGGCCCCTGTTCGGGCAGCCCGCTGCCGAGCCGCCGCCAGCTCTTCCCGTCGTCGTCACTTCTGAAGATGCCGGACCCCACGCCGCCGTACGTGCGCAGCTCCGGCGTGCGGCGGTGGTCCCACAGCACGGCGTACAGCCGCTTGCCCGCACGATGATCTCGGTCGCGCCCGTGAACTCGTTGGCGCCGGACAGAATCCGCCGCCAGGTCTTCCCGCCGTTCTCCGAGCGGTAGACGCCGCCGTCACCGCTGCCGTTGTAGAGCGACCCGGCGGCGGCCACGTAGATGCGGCGCGGGTCGCGGGGGTCCACGGTGATCGCGCTGATGGCCCCGGAGTCCCGCAGCCCGATCCGCCGCCAGTGCCTGCCGCCGTCGCCGCTGCGGTACAGGCCCGTCCCCTCGTACGTGATGCTGGCGCCACCGGGGTTGGGCTCACCGGTGCCCGCGTACAGGGCGCCGTCCGGCCCGGTGCGACCGCGCCCATGGCCTGGGTCCAGCTGTCGGGCCAGGCGGAGGCGAAGGTGCGGCCCGCGTCCGTGCTGCGCCAGATCCCGCCGCTGGCCGCGGCGGCGTACAGGGTGTCGGCCCGCTGCGGGTCCAGGGCGAGCGACACGATCCGCCCGCCGATGTTCGTGGGGCCGACCGCCTTCCACCGCCCGCCCGTGGTGGGCAGTTCGCGTGCCTGGGCGGCGGCGTTCTCGTGCGCGTGCCGGGGGATCGGCTCACCCGGCACGGTCTTCTGGAGGTAGCGGTACTCGGCCGGTGCGGCGGGGCCGCGGACGGGGCGGTACACGTCACCCGGCCCCGGCGGCGCCGCGCCCGCCGTGCGGTCGCCAGGAGGGCGACGCCCACGAGTGGGGCGAGGACCAGATGAAGCAGGCGTCTGCGCATGGGCACCCTCTTCTTCGTCATGGCCAGGACAAGCCGTGCCGACGTTACGAGAGGGGAGGGGGGAACAGAAGGGCGCGAGTTGGCCTTTGTGACGGCGGCGGGTCCCTGTCACGTGGCCATGGGGGCGGCGCCGGGCTCTTGTCACGTGCCCCGAGCACGCTCGGGCCGTCCTCGCCCGACGCGGGCGGGACGGCAGGTGGTGGAACGGCAGGTGGTGGAACGCGCCGTCGACGCCGACCTCGCCGCGGCCGGGCGCGCGGAGGCCGGGACTCGTGGGGCCCGGGGCGTCCGCGCGACGCCTGGCCCGACTTCGCCCCCCCCACCGGGACGCCCGGCCCACTGGGGGCGCCGGCTCAGCCGGGGAGCGCGCCGGTGACCTCATGAGCCGGGCAGCTCCCGGGGCTCCAGCGGACGGGTCGCGGGCCCCTGGAGAACCTCACCGTCCGTACCGAAGCGGGAACCGTGGCACGGGCACTCCCACGTCGTCTCCGCCTCGTTGAACGCCACCAGGCAGCCCATGTGGGTGCAGCGGGCAGAGACGGCGTGGAGTCCGCCGTCCTCGTCGCGGTGCACCGCGCAGCGGCGCCCCTCGACCCGGACCACGGCGCCCGAGCCCGGGGGGATCTCGTCCACCGAGTCGACGTGACTGCGCAGCCGGTCACCGACGAAGTGCTTGGCCACCTCCGCCTGCTGGCCCAGCAGCGAGGGCACCTCCCGGACGGTGGTCAGCAGCCGCCGCGGGTCGTACAGGTCGGCCCACGGGGACTTCTCGCCCTGGATCAGCCGGGCCAACAGGGCGCCGGCCATGACGCCGCCGCTCATGCCCCAGCCGCCGAACCCCGTGGCCACATAGGTGTGCCGGGCGCCGGGGTGGAAGGGGCCCACCATCGGGACGCCGTCGGTCACGGAGTTGTCCTGGGCCGCCCAGCGGTAGGCCGTCTCCCCGACGTCGAAGCGCTCCCGCATCCACGCGTCGAGCGCCCGGAACCCGGCGGCGGCATCCCCCGTGCCCGGCGTGAAGCCTTCGCCCGTCACGATCAGCAGCCGCCCGCCGTCGTCGCCGTACGGCGCGGTGCGCACCGACCGCTTGCCCTCGTCCTGCGTGATGTACATGCCGCCGGGGTCCTGCCCGGGGGCCAGCGGCGCGGCGACGACCAGTTCGCGCTGGGCCGACAGCCGGGCGAAGAGCAGGGCGCGGTCGAAGACGGGGTAGTGCGTGGCGACGACGACGGACTTCGCGGTCACCGTGTGCCCGGACTCGGCGGTCACCCGGCACGGCGAGCCTTCGCGCAGGCCGGTCACCCGGGTCCGCTCGTGGATGACACCGCCCTGCGCGAGCAGGTCGGCGGCGAGCGCGAGGAGGTAGACGCGCGGATGGAACTGCGCCTGGTCCTCCACGCGCACCGCGCCCGCCACGTCGAAGGGCAGGCCGGTGACCTCGGTGTATTCGGCGGGCAGGCCCGCTTCACGGGCCGCCGCCGCCTCGGCCCGCAGCTGGTCGGTGTCCTCGGGACGGACGGTGTAGGTGTAGGCGGGCGCGCGCTCCAGCTGGCAGTCGATGCCGACCACGCTGACGGCCGCGACGTGCTCCACCGCCTCCTGCTGGGAGCGGGCGTACAGGTGGGCGGCCTCCGCCCCGCGTGTCGTGCCAGGCCGCTCGTACACGAGGGTGTGCAGGGAGGACAGCTTGGCGGTGGTGTAGCCGGTCACCCCGGCGGCGATGCGGTCGGCTTCGAGGACCGCGACCGTGCGCCCGGTGCGGGCCACCTCCCAGGCCGTGCTGAGCCCGGCGATGCCGCCGCCGACCACGGCGACGTCCACCTCGATGTCCTCGGCCAGCGGCGGGTAGGACGTCGGCCCGGTGCTGTCCATCCAGTAGGACTCCGGCCGCCCGGCAGCGGTCCGGTACGAGGTGTGACAGCCATGGCGGCTCCCTGTTCCCATGCTCGACGATCGTTGATCGTGCGGGTTCCCCCGCCCCACCGGGTCAATCCGGCGGGGGCGGGGGAACGCTGATCTTGCCCACAGGCTACGCAAAAGGTGCATAACGCGCCCGTGGGGTGCGGGCGGCGCCGCTAGAGCCAGTCCCGGGGCACGGTCTCGTTCCACGTGCGGGAGAAGACGCGGCGTTCCCCCTCGTAGCCGTCGAGCGCCGCTTCGACGAGGAAGTCGTCCCCGTCGCACCGCAGCACCGTGCGGGTGTGGACGCTCACGTCCCAGTCCTCCCGCGCGAACCGCATGGTCCAGGCCGATTCGCCGGTCACCGACGTGAAGTCCTCGCCCGTGGACGTGTACCGCTCGAAGGCGCGGCAGCCGACATCGAGCCCGATGTCCTCGTACCGCACCGTCCCGCGGTCCTTGACGATCTCCAGCGCGGAGTTGTAGCCGATCAGATCCCGCCGTACCTCCCAGCGCTGGTCCGGCTGCGTCAGCCTGGTGGTCGCCAGGGGCTCCGTCCCCTCGGGCTCGCCGAAGGGGCGCAGCGGCGCGTTGTCCGGCTCGGAGACCGGCCGCACCGGCAGCCGCAGCGCGCTGGTGCCCTCGTACACGCAGAGCAGGACGGTTTCGGCGGCGGCCAGGCGAGCGGCCAGTACGACGTCGACAGCTACAGCCGGATGCGGTGACCGGGCGGGAAGCACTGGGCCACGCCGTTGAGCTGGAGCGTCGCGCGGTAGCGGCGGCCCGGCTCCAGGGGCTCGGGCTCGCCCGTGCCGTCCCTGCGCGTCAGGTTCAGCACGCCGTACGTCACCCGGGTGGCGCGCCCGTCGGGGGCCACGTCGGAGATGCGGGCGGCGACCGTGGCCACCGGTTCGCTGACCGACAGGTCCAGGTCGACGCAGGGCGAACCGAGGATCTCGACCGGCTCGGTCAGCTGCGGGGAGTCGAAGACCAGCGAACCGCCGTCCTCCTCGCGCTGGTCGTAGGGCAGGTCGGGCGGCGCGTTGTAGGAGGCCCACTTGCCCGCGAACTGGCCGACCGACAGCGGTGACTGCACGGTCATGGCCTCACCGGAGCCGTCCTTGTCGACCGCCTCCCCGTCCCAGGCGATGCGGTGCCGCGTCAGCGGACGGCTGACCTCCTCGATGTGCGGCGAGGGCCAGTCCGGCTCACCGACCCAGCGGCCCGGCCGCTCCTCGTACGCCGTCGAGGGCGGCACGCTGTCCTGCATCCAGGCGCGCAGCATCGGGCCTTCCATGACGCCGTTGTCCTCGCCCTTGAGCCAGTGGTCCCACCAGCGCACCACCTCCTGGAGGTAGCCGATGGCCGGGCCCGGCTCGCCCAGGTGCGGATACTTGTGCGACCAGGGGCCGATCAGCCCCTTGCGCGGCACGTCCAGGTTGCCGAGCAGCCGCGTCACGGCGTTGGAGTAGCCGTCCGCCCAGCCGCTGGAGGCGAGGACGGGACAGCGTACGTCCTGGTAGTTCTCACAGACCGAGGCGTGCTTCCAGTAGTCGTCGCGGCGCTGGTGGCGCAGCCACTCCACCACCCAGGGGCGCGCGTTCTCCAGACGCTCGTGCCACATCTCGCGCCAGCGGTCGCCGACCACCGCCGGGTCCGGGGGACAGGTGGCGTACGCGAACATCGTCCCCGCCTCGGCGAGGTTGTCCGACAGCATCGCGCCACCCATGTAGTGCATGTCGTCGGCGTACCGGTCGTCGGTGAACGACGAGATGACGATCGCCTTCAGGCTCGGCGGCCGTCGCGCGGCGACCTGGAGCGCGGCGAAGGCCCCCCAGGAGATGCCCATCATGCCGGTGGAGCCGTCGCACCAGGGCTGCTCCGCCAGCCAGGCGAGCACTTCCTCGGCGTCGGTCTGCTCCAGCTCCAGGTATTCGTCCCGCAGGACGCCCTCGGACTCGCCCGTGCCGCGCACGTCCACGCGCACGCACGCGTAGCCGTGGCCCGCGATGTAGGGATGGTGGATCGAGTCGCGCACCGAACTCAGATCGCGCTTGCGGTACGGGATGTACTCCAGGACGGCCGGTACCGGCGCGTCGTCCGAGGACGCGGGGCGCCAGACGCGCGCCGACAGCCGGACGCCGTCGGACATCGGGATGAGGACGTGTTCTTCCTCTTTCGTCGCGTACGGGAGATTGCCCACGTAACGCATGGGGCCGTGCCATCCTCTCGGTTGCTTCCTCCGCCGGGCAGGCGGGGCCAGGGGGTTTCGGGTCCTGCTAGTCGTTGGTGACGTCGCGGCCGCCGGGCTCCGTCTCGTCGAAGGTGAGGCCGAGCGCGGCCACGCACCGGTCGTACTTGCGCCGCACGTCCTCCTCGTCGTCACCGCCGATGGCGAAGTGGGCCAGCTCGTAGCTGTAGCTGTCCTGGTGACCGGCGTCGGACAACCGCTGGCCCTCCTCGACCAGCACCTCGATCCGGACGTTGCCGATCTCGCTCTCGATGCGGTCGAGCTCCTCGCGCGTCGGCACGTTGTGCACCACGCCGTCGGCGAACCACCGGTAGTACCACTTGGCGGCCGTCGCGCAGGGCCCCTCGCGGTGCGGCAGCTTCGGGTCCTCACCGAAGGCGAGGCTGACCATGCAGTGGTGGTTGGGGACGCCGTCGACGTACTCGAACAGCTCCGCGTGGGCCTGCGAGTGCCGGGGGTTGATCTCCAGCAGGTTCAGCTCGTCCGTACCGGGGTCGTAGAAGTACTCGATGCTGAAGGTCGCGTCGTCCATGCCGATCTGCCGCATCACCCGCTCCGACACGTCGTGCAGGCGCCGCACCACCGGCTCCGGGAGCGTGGACGGGTACTGATGGCGCAGGAAACACGAGGAGTCCGGGTAATTGATGGAGTCCAGCACGCCGTAGACGGTGACCTCACCCCGGTGGACGTACCCCTCGACCGCGACCTGGATGCCGGAGAGCGCCTCCTCGGCGAGACAGACCTGAGCGCCGATGCCCGCCATCTCCTCGGGCACCTCGATCTGGTCGAGTATGTGCTCGAAGGGGCGGCCGACCGTGCCGATGCCCTCCTTGATCCTGGCCACGGCCGCGGCGAACTCCTCCTCGTTCTTCACGCTGTAGGCGAGCTTGGAGGAGTACGACAGGGCGGGCTTGAGCCACATCGGGAAGCGCACGCCCTCCGGCGGCCTCGGGGTGTCCGCCGCCAGGTCCACCCGGCCGAAGCGCGGATGCTCCTCGATCACCTTCTGCTGCTCCAGGCGGCTCCAGTACTTGTGCTCGCACTTGACGACCGACTCCAGGCTGGTGCTGCGGGTGCCGTACCGGTCGCCCAGCATCGCGACCATCGTGCTGACCGGGAAGTCCCAGTAACCGACGATCGCGTCGATGCTGCCGTCGAACGCGTCAAGTATCTTCTGCGCCTTCTCCATCAGCTCCGGTACGGAGACCTCGCCGCCCTGCAGCTCCTCGATCGAGAGCAGCGGGTGGAAACGGCAGTCCTCCGCGTGCGGGACGGCGTGCAGGGTGGGCAGGTTGGCCTCGTCCAGACCGATCACGAACACGTTCTTCTGGCGTACAGCCACGTTTGCTCCTTCTGCTGGGGTCGAAGCGGCTGTGTACCCGCAGGCCAGAGGTGCACACGTCGGCCATCATGGGCAGGGGGACCCGGAACGCCGAGGGAGATCCCGACCGTGAGGAGAACCATGGCCGACCGACGCCGCCGTGCCCCGTCCGTCGTCCGGGCGCTGCTCGACGCCCACGGCAGCACCTACGCCGAGGACGCCGGCATCCGGCTGCGGGACACGCCGCAGCCGCTGTACCAGCTCCTCGTCCTGTCCGTCCTGCTGAGCGCCCGCATCCGCAGCACGGCGGCGGTGGCGTCGGCCAGGGAACTCTTCGACGCCGGGATGCGCGACGCGCGGCGCATGGCCGACGCGTCGTGGCAGGCCCGCGTCGACGCGCTGGGCCGGGGCGGCTACCGGCGCTACGACGAGCAGGACCTCCACCCAGCTCGGAGAGGGCGCCGAACTG
Organism: Streptomyces huasconensis; assembly: GCA_004010275.1. Classification (GTDB taxonomy): domain Bacteria; phylum Actinomycetota; class Actinomycetes; order Streptomycetales; family Streptomycetaceae; genus Streptomyces; species Streptomyces huasconensis. Next base: position 324 of record RBWT01000171.1, on the reverse strand, counting down.
GTCCTGCGGGACTACGGCGGTGATCTGCGCCGCCTGCGGGACGCGGCGGGCGATGACGACAGGGGAACTGAGCCGGCAGCTCCAGAAGGTGCCCGGCCTCGGACCGATGGGCGCCGACATCTTCCTGCGCGAGGTGCTGCGGGTGTGGCCGGGCGTGGCGCCGCGCCTCGGCGACAAGGCTCTGCAGGGCGCGCGGCGGCTCGGCCTCCCCGACGACCCGGCCGAACTGGTCCGCCTCGCCGGGGACAGCGACCCGGCGGCCTTGGCGGCGGCGCTTGTCCGGGCGGCACTGGACAAGGGGGTCGTCGAGGAGCTGGTGGGGGG
>RBWT01000170.1 GCA_004010275.1 Streptomyces huasconensis | reverse complement strand
CTTCAGGGGGGCGCACGTCCGCGCCCCCTCAGGGGCGCGGGGAACTGCGCGACCAGCCACAGAACAACCCGCACCCGGCAGCCGCACCCCCGGAAAAAGCCGAGGCCCGGCCCCCCGCAAGGGGAGGCCGGGCCTCGGTACACCGTTCAGCCGGAGCGGCAGCGATCAGTGGGAGTGACCGTGGCCGTGGCCGTGGCCCGCGTCGCCCTCGTCCTCCGCCGGCTTCTCGACGACCAGCGTCTCGGTCGTCAGCAGCAGCGAGGCGATCGACGCGGCGTTCTCCAGCGCGGAGCGCGTGACCTTGACCGGGTCGATGACGCCGGCCTTGACCAGGTCGCCGTACTCGCCGGTCGCGGCGTTGAAGCCGAAGCCCTTGTCCAGCTCGGCGACCTTGGAGGTGATGACGTAACCCTCCAGGCCGGCGTTCTCGGCGATCCAGCGCAGCGGCTCGACGGCGGCGCGGCGGACGACGGCGACACCGGTGGCCTCGTCGCCCTCCTTGCCGAGGTTGCCCTCCAGGACCTTGACGGCGTGGACCAGGGCGGAGCCACCACCGGAGACGATGCCCTCCTCGACCGCGGCGCGGGTCGCGGAGATGGCGTCCTCCAGACGGTGCTTCTTCTCCTTCAGCTCCACCTCGGTGGCGGCGCCGACCTTGATGACGCACACGCCGCCGGCCAGCTTCGCGAGGCGCTCCTGGAGCTTCTCGCGGTCCCAGTCGGAGTCCGTGGCCTCGATCTCGGCCTTGATCTGGGCGACGCGGCCCTCGACGTCGGCCTTGTTGCCGCCCCGCCGTCGACGATCGTGGTGTCGTCCTTGGTGATGGTGACGCGGCGGGCGGTGCCGAGCACGTCCAGGCCGACCTGGTCGAGCTTGAGGCCGACCTCTTCGGCGATGACGGTGGCACCGGTGAGGGTGGCCATGTCGCCGAGCATCGCCTTGCGGCGGTCACCGAAGCCGGGGGCCTTCACCGCGACGGCGTTGAAGGTGCCGCGGATCTTGTTCACGACCAGGGTCGACAGGGCCTCGCCCTCCACGTCCTCGGCGATGATCAGCAGCGGCTTCGAGGAGTTGGCCTGGATGACCTTCTCGAGCAGCGGCAGCATGTCCTGGATGGAGGAGATCTTGCCCTGGTGGATCAGGATGTACGGGTCGTCGAGGACGGCCTCCATACGCTCCTGGTCGGAGACCATGTACGGCGAGAGGTAGCCCTTGTCGAAGGCCATGCCCTCGGTGAAGTCCAGCTCAAGCCCGAAGGTGTTGGACTCCTCGACGGTGATGACACCGTCCTTGCCGACCTTGTCCATCGCCTCGGCGATGAGCTCGCCGACCTGCGGGTCCTGGGCGGACAGACCGGCGACGGCCGCGATGTCGGCCTTGTCGTCGATCGGGCGGGCGGTGGCGAGCAGCTCCTCGGAGACGGCCTTGACGGCGGCGTCGATGCCCTTCTTCAGGGCGGCCGGGGAGGCGCCGGCGGCGACGTTGCGCAGGCCTTCCTTGACGAGGGCCTGGGCGAGCACGGTGGCGGTGGTGGTGCCGTCACCCGCGATGTCGTTGGTCTTGGTCGCCACCTCCTTCACCAGCTGGGCGCCGAGGTTCTCGTACGGGTCCTCGACCTCGACCTCACGGGCGATGGTGACGCCGTCGTTGGTGATGGTGGGGGCGCCGAACTTCTTGTCGATGACGACGTTGCGGCCGCGGGGGCCGATCGTCACCTTGACCGTGTCGGCAAGCTTGTTGACGCCGCGCTCAAGGGCGCGACGGGCGTCCTCGTCGAACTTCAGGATCTTCGCCATGGGAGCGATTCAGCCCTCTCGAAAACTCGGGTGAACGAACCGCGCCCCTCGCCGCCCGGCAATCAGCGGGGTGACCAGGGGCGCAGCTCAAAAGCAATGCTTCTGCTTCGGGTGAACTACTTCTCGACGATCGCGAGCACGTCGCGAGCCGAGAGGACGAGGTACTCCTCGCCGTTGTACTTCACCTCGGTGCCGCCGTACTTGCTGTACAGCACGATGTCGCCGGTCTTCACGTCGAGCGGCAGGCGCTCGCCGTTCTCGAAGCGGCCCGGGCCCACGGCCAGGACGACGCCCTCCTGGGGCTTCTCCTTGGCGGTGTCCGGAATGACCAGGCCGGAGGCCGTGGTCTGCTCGGCATCGAGCGGCTGGACCACGATGCGGTCCTCAAGCGGCTTGATGGCAACCTTGGAGCTGGTGGTCGTCACGATCCGGTCTCCCCCTTCGGAGATCTCACGGGGTCAAGTCTGAGTGTGGCGACCAGGTCGATCCGTCGTCGCGGGTGCCGGACCTGCCCGTCGCTGTTGGCACTCTCCAACGGGGAGTGCCAGAAGCGAGACTAGGACGGCGATTAGCACTCGGTCAAGCGGAGTGCCAACGGGGCGGCGTCGGGCCTCACGGGGGCGGGGCGCCCCGCGGCCGGGCGGGCGCAGGCGTGGCCTTGTCTGGACAACGACCGAGGCGGGGGCGGGGTTCCTTCGCGGCCGTCGGCGTGGCGTGTCCGCAGGCGGGCGGGACGGGCGTGCCCGAGTCTGGCTCGCGCGAGGGCAGCTTCTCCGCGGCCTTGCGGCCCAGCCGCTCGATCGCTCCACGAGTCCGCGCAGGACGTCAGCGGCGCGGGCGCGAGTACTCCGCACAGCAGGGCCCCCGCGAGGAGGCGGCGGCGTGCCCGCACCCGCCGGGTCACAGGTAGTCCTCCAGCCTGGCCACCGCATAGCCCTTGTCCGTGACCGTCTTCATGACCCGGCGGACCATGTCGGGCATGGTCCCCTTCCAGTCCTCGCGCCCTCGGAAGTGGGTGAGGATGATGTCGCCGGGGTGCAGGTCACGGTCCCACTCGCGGTAGTCCATGCGGTGCGCGAAGGCCTCCGCGTTCCACAGCGGCACCGCCTTGATGCCGCAGGACTTGGCGGCGCGCAGCGTGTCCCGGTTGTAGTTGCCGTAGGGCGGCCGGAAGAGTTCGGGCCGCTTGCCGTAGCGCTTCTCGATGACCTTCTGCATGCCGCAGATCTCGCGGCGCTGGCGCTCGTACGACAGCTTGGGCATGTAGGGGTGGTTGAGGGTGTGGTTGTTCAGGACGACGCCGCGGTCCTGCATCTTCCGGAAGTAGCCGTAGTCCTCCTTGACCAGGTAGTTGCTGAGGAAGGCGGTGTAGGGGATCTTCAGGTCGCTCATCATCCGCAGCAGCGCCCGGTCCTTCTCGGCGCCGTCGTCGATGGTCAGGAAGACGACCTTCTTCTTCGTCGGGATCGTCGTGAAGACCGGCGGCAGCTTCGCCTGGCCCTTGACCTCGAAGCCCTTGCGGGTGGTCAGCCGCGGCTTCTTCGCGGGCGGCGCGGGCGCGGGCAGCGGCGTCCTGGCGAGGCCCCAGCGCTTGGCGGCGGCGGCCCGCGCGGCGTGGGCGGCGGCCGAGCTGGCGAGCGTAGGAGTCGAGGGCCCGGGCGGGCGGGGCCTGGAGCGGCTGCTGGCCATGGGCGGGCTCCACGCCGTCGGAACCGCCCTCGGAGACGCAGCCCGAGGCGATCGCCGCGACGGTCAGGACGGCCACCACGGCCCGCGTCCGATTCTTCCGTCTTACGGCGGATTCTTCGTTTTGTCGTACGAGTTGCATGGCGCCGAATCTTCGCAGCCCACCGCCGGGCCCCGGGGCCGACACCGCCGCCCGCCGCACACCATCCACCGACTGGCCCACAATGGGGCAGGTGAACGCCCCGAACACGCCGAGCCGCCCCGCCGTCGACCGCGTCACCGGCGACCGCGGTCCCGCTGATCCCGGTCCCGCTGATCCCGGCCCCGGTGACCCCCTCGCCGCCTTCGCCGCCCTGCGCACCGGCACGGGCCGGGCCCTGCTCGACGAGGTGCGGGACGTCGAACCCGCGGGGGAACTCGCCGCCGCCACCCGGCTGCGCCGCACCTATCCGGCGCCCCTGGTCTCCGCCGCCCTCGCCCAGGCGCGGCTGCGCACGCGGGCCGCCGCGAAGTTCGGCGCGAAGGACGCGGCCCGGATGTTCTTCACGCCGAACGGCGTCGAGCAGTCCACCCGCGCCTCCGTGGCCGCGCACCGGGCCGCGCGCTTCAAGGACCTCGGGGTGCGTTCCCTCGCGGACCTGTGCTGCGGCATCGGCGGCGACGCGATCGCCCTGGCGCGGGCCGGGATCTCCGTACTCGCCGTCGACCGTGACCCGCTGACCTGCGCGGTCGCCCGCGCCAACGCGGAGGCGCTCGGCCTCGCCGACCTGATCGAGGTGCGCGAGGCCGATGTCACCGACGTGGACACCTCGGCGTACGACGCGGTGTTCGTGGACCCGGCGCGCCGCTCCGCCAAGCGGGGCCGCATCTTCGACCCGGAGTCCTACTCCCCGCCGCTGTCCTGGGCGGTCGAGGCGGCCCGCACGGCCCCGCGCGCCGCACTGAAGATCGCCCCCGGCATCCCGCACGAGGCGGTCCCCGCCGAGGCCGAGGCCGAGTGGATCTCGGACGGCGGCGACGTGAAGGAGGCCGTGCTGTGGTTCGGCACGGACTCCCCCGCCTCGCACCGCGCCACGCTCCTGCCCGGCGGCGCCTCCCTGCACAGCCCGCTCGCCACGATGCTGCCCGACCCAGGGGTGCGCCCCATGGGGCGGTACCTGTACGAGCCGGACGGCGCCGTCATCCGCGCGCACCTGGTCGCCGAGGTCGCGGCCCGGGTCGGCGGTGGACTGATCGACGAGACCATCGCGTACGTGACCTCCGACGAACCGCACGCGACGCCGTACGCCACCGCGTACGAGATCACCGATCAGCTGCCCTTCGGCGTGAAGAAGCTGAAGGCGCTGCTGCGCGAGCGGGAGGTCGGGGTCCTGACGGTGAAGAAGCGCGGCTCGGCGGTGGAGCCGGAGGAGCTGCGCCGGAAGGTGAAGCCGCAGGGCAAGAACGCGGCGACGGTGTTCCTCACGCGCGTGTCGGGGGCCCCGGCGATGCTGATCGGGCATCCGGTGGCTTGAGACGGGCAAGGTCAGCCCCGCCTGCGCTTGAGGAGCGGGGTCCGGGGCGGAGCTTCGACGCGCGCGCCGCGGCGCGGGCAGCCGGGTCCGGGGCGGGGCCCGGGCGGCGGTACGGGCGATGACGGGCGGCGGCCGTGCACCAGCGCCGTCGCCAGCGCGGCCGCCACGAGGAGCCCTGCGGAGACCGCGAAGGCCGCCGCGTGCCCTTCGGCGAGGGAGGCCCGGTCCGTGCCCGTGCCCGTGGCGTTCGCGCGACCGTGACCAGCACGGCCAGGCCGAGTGAGCCGCCGAGCTGGCGTGAGCTGTTGAGCAGCCCGGAGGCCATGCCGGTCTCCTCGGGCGCCACACCGCTGGTCGCCGCCGTGCCCAGCGGGACGAAGCACAGGCCGATGCCGACGCTCGCGACCAGCGAGGGTCCCAGGATGGAGCCCAGGAACGTGCCGCCCGCCTCGACCGCCAGCGCGAACCACCCGAACCCGGCCGCCCCCAGCAGCCCGCCCGCCACCAGCAACGCCCGCTCACCGGCCCTGCCGATCAGCCGGGTCGCGACCGTCGACCCGGCCACGACGCCCGCGCAGAACGGCAGGAAGGCCGCACCGGCCGCCGTCGGCCCGTACCCCATCACGTCCTGGAGGTAGAGGGAGGTGAAGTAGAAGGCGGCGAACTGCCCCGAGGACATCAGCAGCGAGAAGACGTTCGCCGAGAGCACGGGCCGGTGGGCGGTCCCCAGCAGGCCGAGCCGCAGCAGTGGTTCCCGCTTGCGGGCCTCGACGGCGACGAAGGCCCCGAGCAGCACGGCCGCGGCGCCGAGCGTGCCCAGCGTGGTGCCGGAGCCCCAGGCGTACGTCTCCGTGCGCACGAGGCCGAGGACGAGCACCGCCGCTCCGGCCGTGACGAGCAGCGCGCCGGAGATGTCGAGGCGGGGCGCGGGCCCGGTGCGGCGGTCGACGGGCACCCCGCGGCGCGAGGCGAGGAGGGCGGCGGCCACCACGGGGACGTTGACGAGCATCACCGAGCGCCAGCCCACCCAGTCGGTGAGCAGTCCGCCCGCCATGATCCCGACGGCGCCGCCGAGCGCACCCGAGACCCCCCACAGCCCGAGCGCCCGTGAACGCGCGGGCCCCGCCGCGTAGTTGACGGTGATCAGCGTGAGGGCGACGGGGGGCGAGCGCGGCCGCGCCCGCGCCCTGCACCTCGCGCGCCGCCACGATCTGCCCCGGCGTCAGGGCGAGCCCGCCCGCCAGGCCGGCCGCGCCGAAGACGGCGAAGCCCCACAGGAGGGTGCGCCGCCGTCCGGCGAGGTCGGCGAGGCGCCCGCCGAGCATGAGCAGGCCGCCGAAGGCGAGGGCGTAGGCGTTGACGACCCAGAGGAGCGAGTCGGGGGTGAAGCCGAGGTCGTCGCCCATGTCGGGCAGGGCGATGTTGACGACGGACATGTCGAGGGAGACGAGGAACTGCACGGTGAGCAGCACCGGCAGCAACCGTCCTTGCGGGGCACGCGAGTTCACCTTGTTCACCATGCGCGGCACATTACTATACGCGTATAGAAATTCCGCAAGGGCTGAGCGCGCGGGTAAGGCACGACAATGGGCGGGTGGCAGCAGAGAAAGACCCAGGGACAGCCGGAGAGGCGACCGGAGAAGCAACCGGCGAGACAGCCGTAGAGCCGGTCGGGGAGCCGGGCGGGGAGCCGGGCGGGGAGCCGGGCGGGGAGCCGAAGAAGCGCCGCGCGGGGCGCCCCCGCGGGCGTCGAACCGGAGACGATCGTCGCGACCGCCCGCCGCATCCTTCAGGAGGAGGGCGTGGCGGCCCTGAGCATGCGCCGGGTCGCCAAGGAGGTCGGCACGACGCCGATGGCCCTGTACCACCACGTGCGCGACAAGGACGACCTCCTGATGCTCACGCTCTCCGGCACCGCCGCCACGGTCCCCCGCCCCGAGCTGCCGTCCGACCCCCGCGAGCGCCTCCTCGCCGTCACCCTGCACATGCACGGCACGCTGGCGCGGATGCCCTGGGTGGTGGAGGTGCTCAGCCTCGGCGACCTCACCGACAAGGGCGCCCTGTGGATGGTCGAGGAGATCGTCGGCGCCGGCATCGCGTGCGGCCTCACCGAGGCCGAGGCGGTCCGCGCGTACCGGACCCTGTGGCACTGCGTCTACGGCGACCTGGTGTTCCGCCGCGCGATGGAGCGCCGCGCCGAGGACCCGGACCGCAAGCGCTACTTCCCCGGCATGCTCACGGACGCGGACGCGGCCGAACTCCCCCACCTCGTGGCGCTCGCGGACCAGTGGAGCGAGCTGACCGAGGACTATGACGTGAGCGGCCAGCTGAGCGCGGTGATCGACGGGCTGCTGGGCCGGGCGGGGCGGGAGGGCGGAGCCGGGCGGGAGCGGGCCGGCTGAGCCGTCTGCCAGGCTCGCCGCCATGCCCTTCGACCACAACGACCACTACCACCCGCTGCTCCTGCGGCACCAGCCGCCGCACGGCCGCACCGCCCTCGACGTCGGCTGCGGCACCGGCCGCTTCGCCCGCGCTCTCGCGGCGCGCGGCTACGAGGTCGACGCGCTCGACCCGTCCCCGGAGGTCATCGCCGAGGCCGAGGCGGCCGGCGGCGGCCCCCGCTACCGACGGGCGGACGTGACCGCGCAGGACCTCCCCGAGGGCCGCTACGACGTGATCACCTGCCTGGCGAGCCTGCACCACATGCCGTTCGCCACGGTCACGCGGCTGCGCGCGCCGCTCGCCCCCGGCGGCACCCTGCTCGTCCTCGGCTGCTACTCGGGGAGGACGTGGTGGGACCTCGCGGCGGCGCCCGCCAACGCCGTGGCGCGGCTGGCGGTGTACACGGGCGAACGCCTGCGCGGCACGTACACGCCACCGCTCAAGGCCCCGGTACGGCAGCCGGACATGACGCTCCCCGAGATCCGCGCCGAGGCGGCCCGCCTCCTGCCCGGCGGCAGCGTGCGGCAGCTGCTGTTCTGGCGCTACCTGCTGACGTACCGCAAGGCCTGAGTCTCAGCCCGCGTCGACCGACTCGAACCGCCAGCGGTGCACCGCGCGCGTCACCAACTCCGGCGCCGGATCGGGCAGTTCCGGCAGCTCGGCGTCGTACGCGGCGTCCCACCAGGTGATGACGAGGACCCGGTCCCCCGGCGCGCGGAAATACTCCCGGCGCAGTGGCATGGCATCGAACCGCTGTTCGCGCGCCCACGCCAGCAGCTCCCCGCCCCGCCCCTCGGCGGCCCGGGCCTCCCACATCAGCGCGACGGTCACGAGTAGAGGTTCTCCTTGCTGACCTCGTGCACGTGATCGTGGTCGTGCGTGTGGCCGTGCCCGTGACCGTGGCCCGGCACGTGCGGCTCCGTCACCGGCAGCGACGAGTCCGCCGACAGGTCCCACGACGAGGCCGAGCGGTTGCGCGCCACCATCTCCGCGCCGAGGGCGGCGACCATCGCGCCGTTGTCCGTGCACAGCTTCGGGCGCGGCACGCGCAGCCGGATTCCGGCCTTCTCGCACCGCTCCTCGGCGAGCGCGCGCAGCCGCGAGTTGGCGGCCACGCCACCGCCGATCATCAGGTGGTCGACGCCCTCGTCCTTGCAGGCCCGCACGGCCTTGCGGGTCAGCACGTCGACGACGGCCTCCTGGAAGGACGCCGACACGTCCCGCACCGGCACGTCCTCGCCCGCGGCCCGCTTCGCCTCGATCCAGCGGGCGACGGACGTCTTGAGGCCGGAGAAGGAGAAGTCGTACGCGGGGTCGCGCGGCCCGGTGAGAGCCCGCGCGGGAAGGCGATCGCCTCCGGGTCGCCCTCGCGCGCGTACCGGTCGATGACGGGGCCGCCCGGGAAGCCGAGGTTCAGCACCCGCGCGATCTTGTCGAAGGCCTCGCCCGCCGCGTCGTCGATGGTCGAGCCGAGCGGCCGCACGTCCGAGGTGATGTCGGTGGAGAGCAGCAGCGAGGAGTGGCCGCCGGAGACCAGGAGCGCCATGGTCGGCTCGGGCAGCGGCCCGTGCTCCAGCTGGTCCACACAGATGTGCGAGGCGAGGTGGTTCACGCCGTACAGCGGCTTGTCGAGCGCGTACGCGTACGCCTTGGCCGCTGAGACGCCGACGAGCAGCGCGCCCGCGAGGCCGGGCCCGGCGGTCACCGCGATGCCGTCGAGGTCCTTCGCGCTCACCCCGGCTTCCTTCAGGGCGCGGTCGATGGTCGGCACCATCGCCTCCAGGTGCGCGCGGGAGGCGACCTCGGGGACGACACCGCCGAAGCGGGCGTGCTCGTCGACGCTGGAGGCGACGGCGTCGGCGAGCAGGGTGGTGCCGCGGACGATGCCGACGCCGGTTTCGTCGCAGGAGGTCTCGATGCCGAGGACGAGGGGTTCGTCGCGCGAGTCAGCCATGAATCTCGGTTCCTTGTACGCCAGATACGGGGGTGGAGGGATCGGTGCGACGCATGACCAGGGCGTCCACGTTGCCGGGTTGGTAGTAGCCGCGCCGGAAGCCGATGGGCTCGAAGCCGAAGCGCTCGTACAGCTTCTGTGCGCGGGTGTTGTCGACCCGCACCTCCAGCATGACCTCGGCGCACTCGAAGGCGGTGGCGGCCTGGAGCAGGTCGGTGAGGAGCCGGGCGCCGAGCCCGGTGCCCCAGTGGTCGCGGGCGACGGCGATGGTCTGGACGTCCGCGAGGTCGCCCGAGGCGGCGAGGCCCGCGTACCCGACGAGGCGCTCGCCTGCCATGGCCACCACGTAGCGGCGGGTGGCCAGCGGCCCGCGCGCGTGAGCGAGTTCGGACCAGAACATGCCGCGCGACCAGGCGTCGTCGGGGAAGAGTTCCTTCTCCAGGGTGAACACCGCGTCGATGTTCCACCAGCGCATCTCGCGCAGCTCGACGGCCGCGTTCACTCCGGTCACTTGGGGGTGACCACCTTGTAGTTCTTCGGCACCTGGGCGTCGGGGCGGCGCAGGTACAGCGGCCTCGGCTCCAGGAGTTCCTCGCCCGCGGCGAGCCGCTCGGCGGCGAGGGAGGCGAGGGCCGCCGCCGAGACGTGCTCGGGGGCGCGGGCGTCCGGGAAGACCTCGGGGTAGAGCAGCGCGCCCGCGCCGACCGCGGGCAGGCCCTCGACCTCGGCGGCGATCTCCGCGGGCCGGTCGACGGCGGCGTCGGTCACGCGCGTGCGCGGGTCGTCGTAACGCGCCCAGTAGACCTCCTTGCGCCGGGCGTCGGTGGCGACCACGAACGGGCCGGTCTCGATGCCGGAGGCGTACGCGAGGCCGTCCAGCGTGCACACGCCGTGCACGGGACGCCGAGCGCGAGGCCGAACGTCTCGGCGGTCATCAGGCCGACACGCAGTCCGGTGTAGGGGCCGGGGCCCACCCCGGCGACGACGGCGGTGACGGCGTCGAGTCTCAGCCCCGCGTCGGCGAGGACACGGTCGACGGCCGGGAGCAGCAGCTCTCCGTGCCGGCGGGCGTCCACCTGGCTCGACTGGGCCACGACGGAGGAGCCGTCGTGCAGGGCGACGGTGACGGCGGGCGTTGCGGTATCAAGAGCGAGCAAGAGCACGCGAACAGCCTACGGCTCCGGGGCCCGCCGCACGGCCGCCCTGGGATGGGCGGTGTCTCCTGCTACCTTCAGTTCATAGCCGTCGCAGTACGAAAAGGTGGGTGGCGCAAGGTGTCAAGGAGCAGCTCGGGATTTGTGGCCGGGCTGACCGCCGCCGCGGTCGCCGCGATCGGCTTCCTCGCCTATCAGGCCTCGGCCAGCGTGCCGGAGGACCTGGGCAAGCGCCCCGAGAAGTCGCCCGGCGCCTCCGCCCCGCGCAGTCCCGAGGAGAAGGCGGACCCCACGGCGGTGCCGGCGCGGTCCGGCGTCGGGGAGCGGGTCGTGTACTCCCTGGCCGAGGACCGTGTGTGGCTGGTGGAGGCCTCGGGCAAGCCGCGGATCACCTTCAAGGTGACGCCGGGCTCGGTCGACCCGGTCCCCGGTGCGTACGTGGTGACCTCCCGCTCCGGCTCCGTCACCGGTACGGACGGCGTGCCGATCGAGCACGTCGTGCGGTTCACGAGCGTCGACGGCATCGCGATCGGGTTCAGCGCCGCGGTCGACAACTCCACGCCGAAGCCGGACCCGTCGAAGAAGACCGGCGGCATCCGCGAGTCGCGCGCGCACGGCAACGCGATGTGGGAGTTCGCGACGATCAGCAAGAAGGTCGTCGTCGTTCCCTAGGCGCCTCAGGCCGGCGCCCGGCGGGTGCCGGGCCCCTCGGCGGCGTGGAGACGGCGGTCGCGGCGGCGCACGACGCCAGCAGGTCACTCATCGACAGGTGCGGGTGCGCGGGGCCGGACACGGCCAGAGGTCCCGGCAGCCCGTACGGCTGCGGCTGTGCGTCACGTTCTGAAGCCGACATGGATGCCTCCTGGGCTCCCGGGGGCAGACGTGGTTAGGTATACCTAACCAAGACCGGTCTCCATGTGACCACGCGCGACGCACCCAGCGCAACATCTTGCCGACGACTTGTCGGAACCTTCGGGTGAACGTACCAAGCCCGGGCCGGGCCTAGGCCGCGAGCGACGCCAGATCCGCGTCGGCCCACCGCTCGCCGAGCCCGGTCAGCGTGACCTCACGCACCTCGTCCGTCGTGTCCCCGACGGCCCGGTGGATGACGACGTGCAGCCGGTCGTCCGTCAGCTCCTCGACCTTGCCCTCGCCCCACTCCACGACGACGACCGACTCGGGGAGCGAGACGTCGAGGTCCAGATCCTCCATCTCGTCGAGCCCGCCGCCCAGGCGGTACGCGTCGACGTGCACCAGCGCGGGACCCGCGCCGAGCGGCGGGTGGACGCGGGCGATGACGAAGGTCGGCGAGGTGACGGCGCCGCGCACGCCGAGCCCCTCGCCGAGGCCGCGGGTCAGCGTCGTCTTGCCGGCGCCCAGTTCGCCGTTGAGCATGACGAGGTCGCCGGGGCGCAGGAGTTTGGCCAGGCGACGGCCCAACTCGCCCATCTGTTCGGGGGAGTTGACGGTGATCTTGAGTACGTTGGCGGGGGCCTGGTGGTGCGGTGCTTCCATACCGCCCACGTTAGCCGCTGGAGGACTCCGCGTCGGCTGCCGCCCGGCCACCGGCGCCCGCCCTGGAGAGCAGGTCTGCGAGGCGGTCGGTGACCACGTCGGGGTGCTCCAGCATGACCAGGTGCCCGGCGTCCGGGACCAGGACCAGCTCGGCGTCCGGCAGCAGCGCGGCGATCGCCTCGCTGTGCTCGCTCGGCGTGACCAGGTCCTTCTCCCCGGCCAGGACCAGCACCGGCAGCCCCGCGAAGTGCGCGAGGGCCGCCGCCTTGTCGTGCTCGGCGAAGGCCGGGTAGAACTCCGCGACGACGTCGATCGGCGTCGACTCGATCATCCGCTCCGCGAACCGCGCGATCGCCGGGTCGACGTCCTTGCGCGAGAACGAGTACCGCTTGATGACCCCGGCGAAGAGGTCGGCGGTGGCCTGCCGCCCGCGCTCCACCAGCTCGGCCTGCGAGCCCAGCGCCCGAAGCACGCCGGGCAGCACCCGCCGCACCGCGTTCATCCCCGCCACCGGCAGCCCGAAGTTCACCTGACCGAGCTGCCCCGACGACGTACCGACGAGGGCGACGCCCACCACGCGCTCGCGGATCAGCTCCGGGAACTGCTCGGCCAGGGCCATCGTCGTCATGCCGCCCATGGAGTGCCCGACGAGGACGAGCGGCCCCGTGGGCGCGGCCGCGTCGATGACGGCCTTCAGGTCGCGCCCCAGCTGGTCGATGGAGACCGGCACGTCGCGCTGCGCCTGCTCGACGCCCCGGCCGGAGCGGGCGTGGCTGCGCTGGTCCCAGTAGACCGCGCGGACCGCGCCGCGCAGGGCGGCCCGCTGGAAGTGCCAGGAGTCCTGGTTCAGGCAGTAGCCGTGGCTGAAGACGACGGTGACCGCGCCGTCCGGGGCGCCCTCGACCTCTTCGGCCTCGTAGGCGAGCTCCGTGCCGTCGTCCGCGTACGCCGTGCCGGGCATGCCGCGCAGCGAGCCGTAGGGCCCCGCCGCGTCCAGGGCGAGGCGGGCCTTCTTGCGCATGCCCCGGCCGACGGTGAGCCGCTCGATGGCGTCGCCCGCGCCCGCGCCCGCGGCGATGACCCCCAGCGCCGCGCCGGCCACCCCGGCCCGGCGCCAGCTCCCCGCCGCGGCGGCGGCCTCCGTCACGACTTCCGTCACCGCTTCCGCCGCGGCAGCCCCCCGTGCTGCGCCTCGCTCACGTGCCGCTCCTCGTCAGTGGTCGGACTGTTCGTTCACATCTCTCCGGTGCCGGGCCGCTCATTCACGTACACGCGCGGGACACGCGATCCAATGCGGGTGACGATCTCGTACGCGATGGTGCCCGCCGCCTGCGCCCAGTCCTCGGCCGTCGGCTCCCCGCGGTCGCCCGGCCCGAACAGCACGGCCTCGGCGCCCACTTCGGGCTCGTCCCCGCCGAGGTCGACCACGAACTGGTCCATCGCCACGCGGCCCGCGGCCGTCCGCAGCTTGCCGCCGACGAGCACCGGGGCCGTGCCGGAGGCATGGCGCGGGATGCCGTCGCCGTACCCGGCGGGGATGAGGCCGAGGGTCGTCTCCCCCGGGGTGACGTAGTGATGTCCGTAGCTGACGCCGTGGCCCGCGGGGGCGTGCTTCACGTGGGCGAGCGAGGCGGTGAGCGTCATGACGGGCCGCAGCCCGAAGTCCTCGGGGGCGCCCACCTCGGGGCTCGGCGAGACGCCGTACACCGCGATGCCCGGCCGTACGAGGTCGAAGTGGGCCTCCGGAAGCGTGAGCGTCGCCGGGGAGTTGGCGATGTGCCGCACCTCGGGGCGTATCCCCTGGTCCTCGGCGTACGCGACCATCTCGCGGAAGACGGTGAGCTGGGCGGCGATCGAGGGGTGCCCCGGCTCGTCGGCGCACGCGAAGTGCGACCAGAGCCCGGTGACCTTGACCAGCCCCTCGGCCTCGGCGCGCAGGACCTCGGCGATCAGCTCGGGCCAGTCGGCGGGCATACAGCCGTTGCGCCCCAGGCCGGTGTCGGCCTTGAGCTGGATACGCGCGGTGCGCCCCGCCGCGCGGGCCGCCGCCGTCACCTCGCGCAGCGCCCACAGGGCGCTCACCGCCATGTCGAGATCCGCCTCGACGCCCTCGCGCCAAGGGCCGCCCGGCGTCCACAGCCAGCACATGATCCGCCCCGGCAGACCCGCGGCACGCAGGGCGAGGGCCTCCTCCGGGGTAGCGGCACCGAGCCAGGTGGCGCCCGCCTCGACAGCGGCCCTGGCACAGGGCACCGCTCCATGGCCGTACCCGTCGGCCTTCACCACGGCCATGAGCGCGGCGCCCGACGCGTGGGCACGCAGCGCGCGCACGTTGGCACGCAGGGCGGCGAGGTCGATCTCGGCGCGGACACGGAAAGGGGCTGTCTCGTTCATCGCGGACCAGTGTCTCAGAGCGCACGGACAGCCCACCCGCGTGCCCGACTGCGCTCGGCTCAACCACCCCGCCGAACATCCCGCCAAGCGGCAGGGATCGCATCGGCCACATCCTGCGCGGCCACCGGCGCCCCGCCGGCGGCATTCCAGGCGGCAAGGCCATGCAGATACGCGCCGACGGACCCCGCATCCCCCGCACCGAGGCCCGCCGCGAGCAGGGAGCCCCCAAGCCCGGACAACACATCACCACCACCCACAGTGGGAGGCCAGCACATGCCCGCGCCGTATCTCAGAACACGCCCACAAACCCGCACGTGCCCCCGCGACTCAGCCACCCCGCCGAACATCCCGCCAAGCAACGGGAATCGCATCGGCCACATCCTGCGCGGCCACAGGCGCCCCATCCGCGGCATGCCGGGCGGCAAGGCCATGCAGATACGCGCCGACCGACCCCGCATCCCCCGCACCGAGGCCCGCCGCAAGCAGGGAACCCGCGAGGCCGGACAGCACGTCGCCGCTGCCGGCCGTGGCGAGCCAGGGCGTGCCGGTGGCGTTGACGCGCACGTGCCCTCGGCCGTGCCGACCAGGGTGGTGGAACCCTTCAGCAGCACGGTCGCGCCGAACCGCCCCGCCAGCTCCCGCACCGCCGAGAGCCGGGCCGCCTCCACCTCCTCCCGGGCGACACCGAGAAGGGCGGCGGCCTCCCCCGCGTGCGGGGTGAGCAGCGTGCGCGCGCGGCGCTCCCGTACCGTCCGCTCCGCCACCAGCCGCAGCCCGTCGGCGTCGATCAGCACCGGCACCTCCGCGCCGACCACGTCCCGCAACCGCTCCTCGTCGTCCCCGAGGCCGGGCCCCACGACCCATGCCTGCACCCGCCCCGCCTTCGACGGCGGCCCGGCGGAGACCAGCGCCTCGGGGAACCGCGCGATGACGGCGTCCGTGGCGGGCCCCACGTACCGCACGGCGCCCGCGCCCCCGCGCAGCGCCCCGGCCACGCAGAGCACGGCGGCCCCGGGATACCGCGCGGACCCGGCGACGACACCGACGACCCCGCGCCGGTACTTGTCGCTCTCACCACTGGGCAACGGCAGCAGCCCCGCGACATCGACGTACTGAAGGGCCTCCAACGCCCGCTCCCGCTCCGCCAGTTCCAGACCGAGGCCGACGAGCCGCACGGCGCCCGCGTACTCCCGCCCGGGATCGATCAGCAGCCCCGGCTTGTACGCCCCGAACGTCACCGTCACATCGGCCCGCACCGCCTCGCCGTGCACCTCGCCGGTGTCCGCGTCGACGCCGCTCGGCAGATCCACGGCGACGACCAACGCGTCCCGCACGGCGGCGACGAGCCCGCCGCCCGCTCCCGGAGCCCGCCCCGCCCCCCGATGCCCACGATGCCGTCCACGACCAGCCGGGCCCGCGCGACCACGTCCTCCGCCCGATCGGCAGCACCGTCCACGACCACACCCACGGCGGCCCGCAGCGCGGCGAGCCCTCCGGCATGGGTCCGCTCCGGGGCCAGCAGCACCGCGCTGACCCCCGCCCCCGCCGGCGAGCCGGGCCCCGGCGTACAGGGCGTCGCCGCCGTTGTCCCCGCTGCCCACCAGCAGCGCGACCCGGGAGCCGTACACCTTGCCGAGCAGCTGCGCGCACTCGGCGGCAAGCCCCGCCGCGGCCCGCTGCATCAAGGCCCCGGCGGGCCCCCGCGCCATGAGCTCCAGCTCCGCCGCCCTGACAGTCTCCACACCGTACGCATCACGCATGCCCGTGAGTGTCCCCCACCAGCGGGACGCGAACCCGACGAAATGCCGCACCCGCGAGCGCGCCGGAGGGGACACGGGGGGTATGTGCGCGCGGAGCACAGTGGTGGTCATGAGGGCCCCGAAGCATCGAGACGCCCACACCAAGATGGCGAGCACGGACATACCCCCGGGCCCCGCCCCAAAGAACAACCTCAGGCGCCCGCACCCCCACAACCCGCACCCACACCCCGGCCCCCGTGCCCA